>CANIRU010000041.1 GCA_947470025.1 Chloroflexota bacterium | reverse complement strand
TTCGCGCTGCTGCTGTACTTCATGCGCCACCCCGGCCAGGCGCTCACGCGCAGCCAGATCCTCGAAGAGGTGTGGGGCATCACCTTCATGGGTGAGACGCGCACCGTCGATGTCCACGTGCGCTGGCTTCGCGAGAAGATCGAGCACGACCCCGCGAACCCCGTGCACATCCAGACCGTGCGCGGCGTCGGCTACCGGTTCGCGGTATGAACGCCGGAACGAGCGGCCAGCGATGATGCGGATGCTCGCGTTCCTCGTGCTCGCGGCCATGACGGCGATCGGCGTGGCGGCGCTGCCGGATGGGCTCGACTGGATCGCCGCGGTGGTCGGCGTCGGACTCGCCGGCGCGCTGATCGCGACGCAACGCGAGACGGCCGCCGGCCTGCCCACCGCCGCGGCGCCCGCGGTCGACGTCGTCCAGGAGCTGCGCGCGATCCTCGCGCTGCTGCCGGAGGGGATCCTCGTCGTCGACGCGAACGAGATCGTGCTGGTCGCGAACCCCGCGGTCGCGCGCATCCTCCGTCGCCCACCGGAGGCGATGGAGGGTGTGACGCTGATCCGCGCCACGCGCGACGCTGCGCTGGTGCAGGTGCTGCGCGAGGCCACCGGGGAGCCTCGCGACCTGTCGCTGGGCGACGACCGCCTCGTGCGGGCGGCGGCGACGCGCGTCGGGATGGCCGGCGTGCACGCGGTGCTCACCGTGCAGGACCTCACCGCGCTCCGCAACGCCGAGCGTGCGCGCTCGGAGCTGGTCGCGAACGTTTCGCACGAGCTGCGCACCCCGATCGCCGCCGCCCGCGCGCTCGCGGAGACGCTCGAGACGGGAGTCGATGAGGCGGACCAGCGGCAGCGCTTCCACGAGCAGCTGACGCGGGAGATCGAGCGCCTCGGCGAGATCGTGGAGCGGCTGCTGCGGCTGTCGCGCCTGGAGTCCCGCGCCGAGGAGTTCGACCTCCAGCCGGTCGCGGTGAGCGAGTTGCTGCGCGTCGCCGTCATGCGCATGCAGCCGGTCGCCGATGTCGCACAGGTGACGTTCGCCGTGGAAGAGGAGCCTCTCGGTGCGACCGGCGAGGTGGTCACGGATCGCGAGCGCGCGCTGGAGGTGCTCACGAACCTCGTCGATAACGCGCTCCGCTACTCCCCCGCAGGCGGTGCGGTGACCCTGCGCGCTGAGGCGATGGACCACGCGGTCCGCCTGAGCGTGCGCGACCAGGGACCGGGTATCCTCCCCGCCGACCGCCAGCGCGTCTTCGAGCGCTTCTACACCGCTGACCGCGCCCGTGGCGGGGGCACCGGGACGGGCCTCGGTCTCGCGATCGCGCGGCACATCATGTCGAGGCTCGGCGGCGAGATCTGGGTGGCCGACGAGACGCCCGGCGCGACGCTCTGTTTTACCCTGCCTCGGGTGCCTCTTAACGCGCTGGAGACGCCCGCCTGAATCTGGCGCGCGTACACTGTGCGCTTACCGGGAACCCCGGCAGGCGATCAGACGGGCTCGCGGACCTCGTGGCGCGCGTCAGGCGAAGGCAGTCCCCTATGCCTCGCGAGCAGTTTCAGCGTCAGATCGCCGCGCTTCAGGACGGCGTCCTTGAGATGGGTTCGATGGTCGAACGGGCCGTCGAACGCGCCATGCAGGCGCTGATGGACCGCGATGTCGTCCTCGCGCGCAGCGTCATCGAAGAGGACAAGGACATCAACGCGGTGGGGTACCACCTGCAGAACGCCTGCATCTCGCTGCTCGCGCAGCAGGCCCCCATGGCGCGCGACCTGCGCGTCATCGTCTCCGTGACCGCCATCATGTCGGATCTCGAGCGGATGGGTGACCACGCGGAGGGCATCGCGCGGATCGTGGTGACGATGCAGGACGAGCCGCTGGTGAAGCCGCTGATCGACCTGCCGATCATGGCGGGGAAGGCCACCGAGATGCTCCGCAACGCCGTCCAGGCGTTCGTCGACCAGGACACCGACGCTGCCTACAGCGTCGGCGGCGCGGACGACGAGGTGGACCAGCTGTACGACCAGATCTACGCCGACCTGATTCAGGTCATGATCGGCGACCCCACGACGATCGAGCCCAGCACGCACCTGCTGTGGGTCGCGCACAATCTCGAGCGGATCGCCGACCGGGCGACCAACATCGCCGAGCGCACGGTCTACTCGGCGACCGGGATGCTCCCCCAGATGGACGTGTCGTCGTACTAGAGTGCGGCGCAGGTGTTCATCACGAATGAATACACTCTCGCGACTGTGGTAAATCTCCTGCGAGGGGGCTTGTCAGTCCCGTTTCGTCCCGCATACTCTAATCACTCCATTGTCGATTGATTAAGTCGACAATAGGTCAGAAGGAAGAGCCGCACATGACGACCGCCACCCCGGGCAAGAGCGCCCCCACCGTCATTCCGATCATCCTTAAGGAGTTCGATGACTTCGAGACCGAGGGGACGAAGTTCCTCGGCGGTCTGATGGAGGAGCGTCAGTTCATCGGGTTCCGCCTGAAGCAGGGCGTCTACGGGCAGCGCCAGCCGGCGCGCCAGATGACCCGCGTGAAGGTGCCGTTCGGCGGCCTCGGCCCCGTGCAAATGGAGGGCTTCGCGCAGGTCGCAGAGATCGCGCCGCTCGGCAAGGGCCATATCACGACGCGCCAGTGCGTGCAGTTCCACCACATCCCGCTGGTCGAGATGTACACCGTCCTGCGCGTCCTCGGCGACCACGGCCTGTCCTCGCGCGAGGCGTGTGGCAACGTGGTGCGCAACGTCACCGGCGACCCGTGGGCCGGGGTGCGTGACGACGAGCTCTTCGACATCACGCCGTACGCCGGCGCGTTCGTGCGCTACTGGGTGCGCAACCCGCTCAGCCAGCTCCTGCCCCGCAAGTTCAAGGTCACGTTCTCCGGCTCCGACGCCGATGCGGCCCTGACCCCGATGCACGACATCGGCTTCACCCCCCGCATCAAGGTGATCGACGGCAAAGAAGTCCGCGGCTTCAAGATGGTCGTCGGTGGCGGCCTCTCCACCATGGCGAAGGAGGCAGTCGTCCTCACCGAGTTCGTCTCGGTTGATGACTACCTGCGCTACTCCGAGGCCGTCGTCCGCATCTTCCAGGACGCCGACGAGCTCCGGGTGAACATCCTGAAGGCGCGCCTGAAGTTCCTCGTCCACCGCGTGGGCGAGGAGGCCTTCCGCGCGATGGTCGACGAGCGGCTCGCGCAGGACTGGGCGAAGCAGCCGATCGACCTCGAGTCGCTGCTCTTTCACGACGACGAGTCGGCCGCCGCGCCCGCGCCCAGCACGCTGGACGCCTCCACCGTGCCCGCCGCCGAGCGCGCTGCCTTCGACCGGTTCGTGCAGGACAACGTCCGCGCCCAGAAGCAGGACGGCTACTACTCGGTGCATGTCTTCGTGCGACAGGGTGACCTGCGGCCCGCGCAGTGGCGCGGCCTGGCTTCGATCATCACGGACCTCGGCGCGGGCCGCGCGCGCACCACGCAGGCCCAGAACATGGTGCTGCGCTGGATCCCCGGCAACAACCTCTACGCCGTGTGGAAGGCGCTGCAGGCGCTCGGCCTGGGCGAGTCGGGCGTCGGCACGATCACTGACGTCACGTCGTGCCCCGGCACCGACTCCTGCAAGCTCGGCATCACCTCGTCGATGGGCCTCAACCGCGCCATCAGCGAGCGCCTCGACAAGATGAACATCGTCGACCCGCTGGTGCGGGGCATGTTCATCAACATCAGCGGCTGCCCGAACTCGTGCGGTCAGCACCACCTCGGCAACATCGGCTTCCACGGCGCCGCGATGAAGAACGACGCGCGGCAGGTGCCGGCGTACAACGTCTTCCTCGCGGGCGAGCGCCACGAGGGCGAGAAGATGCGCGTCGGGACGCTGGCCAAGCTCCGCCTGCCGGCGAAGCGCGTGCCGGACGCCGTCGAGCGCTTCATTGGCGTGTACACCGCGCAGCGCAGCGAGGGCGAGGCGTTCAACGCCTTCTTCGACCGCGTCGGCGTCGCGCCGTTCGAGGCTGCCGTGCAGGACCTGACGATCACGCCGGAGTTCGGTGCCGGCAACATCCAGGAGTTCGTCGACTGGGAGCGCGAGGGCCTGTACGTCCTCGAGCGCGGCGAGGGCGAGTGCGCCGTCTAGCCTGAATCATCGCGAGGCGGCGGCGACCGTCGTGGTGCCGCCGCTTCTTTTGTCCTGCGACGTGTGTGCATCGATTCACAAGCACGGCGTAGGGGAATCCACCGCTCCGAGGAGCCGACCGTGACTGCCACACTCCCGCGGGAACTGACCCACCTCGAAGTCCTCGAGTCCGAGTCGATCCACATCATTCGTGAGGTCGCAGCGGAGTTCGAGAAGCCCGCGCTGCTGTTCTCCGGCGGCAAGGACTCGATCGTGATGTTGCGGCTCGCGGAGAAGGCGTTCTGGCCGGCGCGGATCCCGTTCCCGGTCGTCCACATCGACACCGGCCACAACTTCCCGGAGGTCATCGAGTACCGCGACAAGCGCGTCGCGGAGCTCGGCGTGAAGCTCGTCGTCGGCTCCGTGGAGGATGCGATCGCCGCGGGCAAGGTCGTCGAGGAGACCGGCCCGCGCGCCTCGCGCAACCGTCTCCAGACGGCCGTGCTGCTGGAGACGATCGCGGCCGGCAAGTACGACGCGGTGTTTGGCGGTGCGCGGCGCGACGAGGAGAAGGCGCGCGCCAAGGAGCGCGTGTATTCCTTCCGCGACGAGTTTGGTCAGTGGGATCCGAAGAACCAGCGCCCTGAGCTGTGGGACCTCTTCAACGGCCGCCGCCGCGTCGGCGAGCACATCCGCGTCTTCCCGATCTCCAACTGGACCGAGCTCGATATCTGGCAGTACATCCAGGACGACGGCATCGAGATTCCCTCGATCTACTTCGCACACGAGCGCCCGGTGTTCGAGCGTGACGGGATGTGGATGGCGGAGATGGGCGTGATGCCGCACCTGCCGGGCGAGGTCGTCCAGAACCAGGTCGTCCGCTTCCGCACCGTGGGCGACATGACCTGCACCGCGGCCGTCTCCAGCGATGCGCGTACGGTGCAGGACGTCATCGCGGAGATCGCCGCGACCCGCATCACGGAGCGCGGAGCGAGCCGCGCGGACGACAAGTTCTCAGAGGCCGCGATGGAAGACCGCAAGCGCGAGGGGTACTTCTAGTGGAGCTGCTTCGATTCGCCACCGTCGGCTCCGTGGACGACGGCAAGAGCACGCTCATCGGCCGACTCCTGTACGACAGCAAGTCAATCATGCAGGACCAGTGGGACGCCATTGAGCACACCAGCGAGCAACGTGGCGAGGAGTACGTGAACCTCGCGCTGCTCACCGACGGCCTGCGTGCCGAGCGCGAGCAGGGCATCACGATCGATGTCGCCTACCGTTACTTCCACACCCCGAAGCGCAAGTTCATCATCGCGGACACGCCCGGCCACGTGCAGTACACCCGCAACATGGTCACCGGCGCCTCCACCGCGAACCTCGCGCTGATCCTGATCGACGCGCGCCAGGGCGTGGTCGAGCAGTCGAGGCGGCACGCGTTCATCTCCGCGCTCCTCGGCATCCCGCACCTCGTCGTCTGCGTGAACAAGATGGATCTCGTGGACTACGAGGAGTCGGCGTTCAACGCCGTGCGCGACGAGTTCGCCGCCTTCGCGAGCAAGCTTGATGTGCGCGACGTGACCTTCATCCCGATGTCGGCGCTCGCCGGCGACAACGTGGTTGAGCCCTCTGATCGGATGCCGTGGTTCACCGGCAAGCCGCTGCTCGAGCACCTCGAGGAGGTCGAGATCGCGCTGGACGAGGACCTCGACGGCCGTCGATTCCCCGTGCAGTATGTCATCCGCCCGATGCGCGAGGAGTACCACGACTACCGCGGGTACGCAGGGAAGGTGGCCGGCGGCGTGTTCCGCGCCGGCGACGCGGTCGCGGTGTTCCCCGGTGGGCGGCGCACGACGATCTCCGCGATCGACACCTTCGATGGCCCGGTCGAAGCGGCCGCTCCGCCGATGTCCGTGACGATCCGGCTGGCGGACGACATCGACGTCTCGCGCGGCAACATGATCGTCGGCGCCGACCGTGCGCCGATCAGCGCGCAGCACGTCGAGGGCTGGGTGTGCTGGATGACTGACCGCTCGCGGCTCACACCGGGCACCCGACTCGCTATCAAGCACACCACGCACAGCGCACGCGCGATCGTCACGGGCGTCCTGTCCCGCCTCGAGATCAACACGCTCGCCGAGGACATCGATGTCGACGGCCTGTCGCTGAACGAGATCGGGCGCGTCACGCTCCGGACGACCGAGCCGCTGTTCTTCGACCCGTACCGCGAGAACCGGCACACCGGCTCGTTCATCCTCATCGACGAGGCGACGAACCACACCGTGGGCGCCGGGATGCTTCTCGGGGCGATCGAGGAGTAAGTTCCGCCGGATCGACGTTCGTCGATGATCCCGGCGTGTCCGATTCGGTAGGATGGGCATATGTCGAGCCTGTCGCGTCGCCGCTTCCTCGCCCTCGGTGGCTCTGGCCTCGCGGCTGTCGGCGTCTCCGCGTACTCCTTGACTCACGCCGCCGAGCCGGTGAGCGGGGCGGGCGCGAACTGGCCACCGACTCCCACTGCCGTGCCGACGCAGCCGCCCGCGCCCACCCCGACCCCGCGCCCGATCGAACCTCGAGGTCGCGTGGCCGCGACCTTGCTGCCGGGATCGGACTACCAGGTGGACGGCGTCGCGATCCACAGCGGCCAGCCCGGGCCGCGGCTCATGGTCCTCGGCGGAGTGCACGGCAACGAGCCGGGCGGCTGGTTCGCGGCGGAGGCGATCGCCAACTGGGAGATCAAGACCGGCAGCCTCCTCGTCTTCCCGCGGGTGAACTGGCGCGCCGCGGCCATCGTGGAGCGCACGCTCCCGGAGATCGGCGATATCAACCGCGCGTACCCGGGCGACCCGAACGGTGTGCCCGCGCAGCGCATCGCGAACGCGATCATCGACGCCGGGCGAGAATTCCGGCCGGAGCTGCTCTTCGACCTGCACGAGTCCTGGGTGTTCTACCAGGAGCGCGGCGCGAACAACGGCACGGCGTTCATCGGCCAGACGGTCGCCATCGGCGGCGGCGCGACTGAGGGTACGGTCGATCGCATCGCGAACGTCGTGCGGATGGTGAACGGCGCGATCTCCACGCGCGAGGAGTTCCTCATGCGCGGCGCCGCGACGCCCCGGCCCGGCATCCAGATCGTGCCGCCGAACAACCCGGCACCAGGCGCTCCTCGACCCCAGACGCCGCCGAGCAACGGCGTGACCTTCAACGGCACCTCGTCGTTGTCGCTGGGGCAGTGGATCCCGGGTTGCGTGCCGATCCTCGTCGAGATGGGACAGCGCGACCAGGCGGAGCGCCGCCGGTCCGATCTGCACCAGATGCTCGTACGTACCACGCTCGAGCAGTCGGGGATGATGTAGCCCGAGTCCGCCCTCATCGTCCTTCCACGCGGTACGATCCGGCTCCCTGACACCCGGACGGAGACGTGGATGCGTGACCTCAGCGAAGAGCGGCTGGCCGACGCGGTCATCGAGCGCATGGCGAACATCGAGGACGACCGTGCGCGGCGCGTGCTCTCGGCGCTCGTCCGCCACCTCCACGCCTTCGCGCGCGAGGTCGAGTTGACCGAGGACGAGTGGAAGCTCGGCATCCAGTTCCTGACGAAGACCGGCCAGATCAGCGACGGCACGCGGCAGGAGTTCATCCTGCTGTCGGATGTCCTCGGCCTGTCCGCGCTCGTGGACGCGATGAACCATCGCGTGCCCGAGGGCGCGACGCTGTCCACCGTCCTCGGCCCGTTCTTCGTCGAGGGCGCGCCCGAGCTGCCGAACGGCGCCGACCTCACCGTTGGGGTTGACACCTCGACGGCGCCCGGCGAGCCGACGTGGGTCAACGGCCACGTACTGACGCTCGACGGACGTCCGATCGAGGGCGCGATCGTCGACGTGTGGCAGACACGTCCCGACGCGCTGTACGACGTGCAGGACGATGACGACGCGATGCAGATGCGCGCGCGCTTCCGCAGCGACGCGGAGGGCCGCTTCTTCTTCCGCACGTTCAAGCCGGTCAGCTACCCGGTGCCGAAGGACGGCCCCGTCGGCGGGCTGCTGTCGGTCATCGGCGGCCACGGCATGCGTCCGGCGCACATTCACGCCATCGCCACCGCCGAGGGCTACCGGCAGGTCGTCACACACATCTTCCCTGCGGGGGACGAGTACCTGGACTCCGACACGGTGTTCGCGGTGAAGGACTCGCTGGTCGTGGACTTCCGGCTGGTCGTGTCGCCGGAGATCGCGGAGCACCTCGGCATGCCGTCGCCGTTCCTGCAGGTCGACTTCGACTTCTGCCTCGTGCCGAACAACTAGCTGAGCACCTGGTCGAGGAGCCTCGATGTCACGTCTCCGCGTCCACAGCATCGCCGTGTCGCTGGACGGCTTCGCCGCGGGGCCGTCGCAGAGCCTCGAGGAGCCGCTCGGCGTCGGCGGTGAGCGGCTTCACGAATGGATCTTCGGCACGCGCTTCTTCCACGAGATGACCGGCCGGCCCGGAGGTTCCGAGGGCATCGACAACGACTTCCTGAACCGCGGCTTCGAGGGCATCGGCGCGTGGATCCTCGGGCGCAACATGTTCGGCCCAGTGCGCGGTGCCTGGCCGGACGACGAGTGGCGCGGCTGGTGGGGCGACACGCCCCCGTACCACTGTCCGGTGTTCGTGCTCACGCACCACGCCCGCCCCGACCTCGTGATGGCAGGCGGGACGACGTTCCATTTTGTGACCGAGGGCATCGAGGTCGCACTGGAGCGCGCGAAGGCGGCTGCGGGCGGCCTCGACGTCCGGCTGGGAGGCGGCGCCGCGACGATCCAGCAGTACCTGCGCGCGGGCCTCGTCGACGAGCTGCAGTTCTCGATGGTGCCGTTCCTGCTCGGCAGCGGTGAGCGGCTCCTCGACCACATCGAGGATGTCGCCGCCGACTTCGAGTGCGTCGAGATGATCAGTTCCGACGCGGTGACGCACGTCCGGCTCGCGCGGCGGGGTTCCTCCACCTAGCGCATTACCTCGGGCAATTCTGTTCCACCCACGTGCCGATGTGCGCGCTGGCCGCAGTGAGCCGGTC
The DNA here is from genome assembly GCA_947470025.1 of Chloroflexota bacterium. Classification (GTDB taxonomy): domain Bacteria; phylum Chloroflexota; class Dehalococcoidia; order UBA2979; family UBA2979; genus SHYQ01. The sequence goes on along the minus strand of CANIRU010000041.1, from coordinate 7,919 downwards.
GCTCGTCGTCGCCTGCACGGCCCGCTGTAGTTCGGCGTCCGAAGACACCTTCGTGAAGTCGTAGTTCACACGCGCCAGCGCGGTGGAGAAGCCCGCCCACCACTGGGCGTAGGTCGCGAGGTCGGGGCGGATCTCGGTTGGAGCCGTCTCAGACAGCGCTCGGAGCATTGCAGTGGTGGTGTCCACGCTCGCCTCGAGTTCCGCGCGCTTCGCGGGCGAAGAGCTCTGTGCGGTGTTGAATTTCGAGGACTCCGCCGCGAGCCTCGACCAGTCGGCGCAGAACCCGGGCGTCTGGTCCGTGGTCGCGCTGGTCGGGGGCGTCGAGGGCGTGGGGAGACCGGGGAGCGTGCCACGGCACCCCATCGCCGCGATCGACGCGACGAGGATCGTCGTCAGCACGCGCATCCCGCGGGCGTTTCGCACGGCCTGCTCCCCGTCGAGATCACCGGCGCTGCTCGCCGGCGTCTCGTCGCATTGTTGTCACGGTCGGTTGTCTCTCTGAACGAAATCGGAAGCGGTTCGTGCGGTACGGTGGAGTCCTTGCCCGTCACACATCTATCGCGCTCAGATGGAGGCGTCCGATGACCCTGACTCAACGTGTCGATGTTCCTCGGCTCGCGGCCGCGATCGCCATCTGCCAGGCGGCGGGCGCGATCGGTGGGCTTGCGACCGCGAGCTCGGTGCGGACGTGGTACCCGAGCCAGCGGAAGGCCGCGCTGAACCCGCCGCCGTGGATCTTCGCCCCGGTGTGGACGGTGCTCTACTTGGTCATGGGCATCTCGCTCTACCGCGCGTGGATACAGGCCCGTCGAGCGGGCCGCGACGAGGTGCGTGCCTCGTTCGCGCCGTTCTGGATGCAGCTGGCGCTGAACGCCTCGTGGTCCTTCGTCTTCTTCGGCCTGCGACGGCCGTTCGAGGCGCTCATCACGCTGGGCGCGATGCTCCTCGGCATCCTCGCTACCATGCGGTCCTTCGGCCGAGTCGACCGGACAGCGGCGTGGCTGCTCCTGCCGTACGCGCTCTGGGTCACGTTCGCCGGGTACCTGAACGCGAGCGTGTGGTGGCTCAATCGCGACTGATCCGCGAACATCCACGCCTAACGTCCGTACGCAGGAGGTCACGATGATCGCGATGTGGGTGAAGGTGCGGGTCAACCCCGCGCAGCGCGAGCAGTTCCTGAAGGCGATCGAGGTCGACGCGCTCGGCTCCGAGGGCGACGAGCCGGGCTGTCTGCGCTTCAACGTCCTTGAGGACCACGAGACGCCGAATACCTTCTACTTCTACGAGGCCTACAAGGACGACGACGCGCTGGCCGCGCACCGCGCCGCGCCGCACTACGCCGTCTGGCGCGCCTTCGCGGACGCCCCCGGCAACCTCGAGGCTCCGGCCGAGATCACGCGCACGGATACGGTGTTCCCCGCGGAGCGCGCGTACTGGGGCAATGTCTAGCACCGCTGCCGCTACATCGGCCGGTTCGAGGTGGACCGGCCGCTTCGCGCGTGTACTGTGTGCCATTGAACCGATCGATGAGCCTCCGGGGGAACGCGCCGTGATGTACGAGATGCTTCGCTACACCGTGAACCAGGGGAAGATGGAAGCGCTCAAGTCGCGCTTCGGCAACATCACCATGAAGTACTTCGAGCGGCACGGCATCCGCCCGGTCGGCTTCTTTACCAACGCCGTCGGCGGGCCGAGCAACGAGTTCACGTACATCCTCCAGTGGGACGATATGGCCCACCGCGAGCGAGCCTGGACCGCGTTCAGCAGCGATCCCGAGTGGATCGCCGATCGGGTGGCGACCGAGGCGGACGGAGCGCTGGTCCATCACTACGAGAACCGCTTCATGACGCCCACCGAGTACTCTCCGCTCCACTAGCTGCACGCGTCGCTCGATGGAACGGAACGTGTGAGACGTTCACGATCCTGTCATGCCTCGCCGCATAGGCTGGCGGTAACGCGGGGCGGGTACCCTCGACGGGAAGTCGAGCAGGACGGGAGCATGGGCATGGGCATTCTGACGTGGATCGTCGTCGGTCTGGTGGCCGGTTTCCTCGCCAAGCTCCTGATGCAGGGCGGGCCAGGCGGCATCGGGCCGGTCGGCCTGATCTGGACGGTCGTCCTCGGCGTCGTGGGCGCGCTCATCGGTGGCTGGATCAGCACGCAGCTCGGCTACGGCGGGGTCGCCGGGTTCGACCTGCGGAGCGTCCTGATCGCCACCGTCGGCGCGATCATCGTGATCGCCGTCGCGCGCGCCGTCGGGCCGAGGTAGCCGTCGGTCGCGCGAAGCCGGCGCGGCGCTAGAAGCGGTCGGGGATCGGCCGCACCGGGCCGGTGAACTGCTCCGTGTGCGGCTTGTGCTTGAGGTTCGGCAGGTCGAGCCGCTCCGCGGGGACGTCGTGATCGGCGAGCTGGTCGAGCAGGTGGCGGATCAAGTTCAGCCGCCCGCGCCGCTGGTCGTTGAAGTCCACGGCGACCCACGGTGTGTGCTCGCGGTGCGTCGCCGCGAACATCGCATCGCGTGCGTGCCCGTACTGCTCGTATTCCTCGCGCGCCTTCAGGTCGATCGGCGAGAGCTTCCACCGCTTTTCCGGGTCCGCGGCACGTTCGGCGAACCGCTTCTCCTGCTGCTCCTGATCCACGGTGAGCCAGTACTTGAACAGCAGGACGCCGTCATCGACGAGCATCCGCTCGAAGACCGGCGCCTGTTCGAGGAACCGCTGGTACTCGGCATCCGTACAGAAGCCCATGACCTTCTCGACGCCGGCACGGTTGTACCAGCTGCGGTCGAACATCACGATCTCTCCGGCCGCCGGCAGGTGTGCCGCGTACCGCTGGAAGTACCACTGCGTCCGTTGACGCTCGGTGGGTGTCGGCAGCGCCACCACGTGCACCTGCCGTGGGTTGAGGTGCTCCGCGATAGCATGGATCACCCCGCCCTTGCCGGCGGCATCTCGGCCCTCGAACAGCACGACGATCCGTTGCCCCGTGAGTTGCGCCCACCGCGCGACATTGCTCAGCTCCAGCTCCATGGGCTCGAGCAGATCCTCGTAGTCGTCCTTGTTCATGTCTTTCACGGAAGCCTCCAGCACGGCAGACACGATGCGGGACCGAACGAGCGCGTCCGGCGCCTCGTCTCGTCCGGAGCTACACGTCGTTGGACGCGGGTGGCTCGCCCGGAGTCGGGGGCGGCTCATCGCGATGCTGCTCATCGAGCCGGTACTGCATACCCCGCCGCTCGCGCCACGCGTTCAGCCGGCCGGGCAGCGTCACGACGAAGGTGAGGAGCGCGCCGAGGAACAGTGCGACACCGAGCGCGAGCACCAGCGGTACCGAGGACGACTCCCAGCTGAAGAAGTGCAGGCTCACCGGCTGGGCGTTCTGTGCCCCGAAGAGCACCAGGAGCACGGCGATGAATAGCGCGACGATCAGGACGACGATGGTCACAATGCTCTCCTTCCCGTCATCGCTCGCAGCGATGGACGTGACTCAAATGCGGCGTGCTGCGCTCTCGGAACGCCTGAGTGGTCGACCAGCGAATGATAGTCCGGTGCGGTGCCCCTTCACGCGCCGCGATCCGTCGATCAGGCCGACGATCCGTTCAGGGCCGCGGCCGCGCGGACGAGCCTCTTGAAGGCGTCCTCGTCGATCTGATCGCCCTCATGCAGATCGATCGCGCGCCGCGTGTTGCCTTCGAGGCTGGCGTTGAAGAGTCCTGACGGATCCTCGAGCGATGCGCCCTTGGCAAACGTCACCTTCACGGCGCTCTTGTAGGTCTCGCCGGTGCAGATGATCCCGTCGTGAGACCACACCGGGACGCCTCGCCACTTCCACTCCTCGACGACCTTCGGGTCAGCCTGCTTCACGAGCGCGCGGACACGGGCGAGCGTCTTGCCCCGCCAGTCGCCGAGCTCTTTGATCCTCGCGTCGATCAGCTGCGAGGGCGGTTCCCCCTCGTTCGCTGCGCTCTTCGTCATGTTCAGGACACCTCATCCGGCTGCGACTGCCTTGCGACGGTACCAATCACCGGGTGGTCATGCCGAGGAACCCGCGGCCGCGCGGGACGCATGAGATGAATCCGGCCCGGACGGGGCCGCGCGAAGTATGACCCCGTTGCGACGAGGAGCCTCCGCGTGACGGCCGCAGATTCGGCGGGCGACAGAGCGGGGGTCTTGAGCGAGGTCTCGTCCCATGAGTCTCCCGGTCGATGCGACCGAAAACGACGCCTGCGCGGCGAGAAGGAGCCGCTTTCAGATTCAGTGGTGCCCCCGGGAGGACTCGAACCTCCGACCGGCGGATGAGAAGTCTTGACCACGCTCACACCGCGATTCCCCGACGGGAGATGCCTGCGCGAATCTGTCACGGCAACGTTGCCGGTCAGGCAGTCGAACGAATCTTCCGATCTTGCTCGGACGACATCTGTCCAGCGGATTCTGCGGTAGAGCTTCGGGAGGGGGAGATTCAGCCATCGAACCCCAGTCGCCGACGCGCCCCGTCAGCGGAGTCGCGCCTGGCCTCGACGTCAGGGCGCTCGTCGAGAGTCCCAACCGGGAAGACGATCGCCCCTTCCTTGTGGGTCCCGCGCTGACCAATATGACGGCGGATGTTTGCCGCGGTTGGCGGTAGGGGGGTGGGAATGCGTCTGACCGAACGCTATTGCACGGCCCGCTCGATACGGGGATCTGGCACGAGCCACATCAATGCAACGAATCCGTAGATCGCGACCGCTCCTAGCGGGAACGCGAGGCCGAGGGGGACCGACACGGTATAGAGCGCGAGCGACATCAGGCCCTTCCAGTCGCGTCCAATCGCATTCGCGATCACCGACTCGTCCCCGTGCAGTCGAATCAGAGCTCGTGATAGCAAGTAGTAGGCGACCCCGGCGCCCCAGAGCACGGTTCCGTAGACCGAAACAGTCGCGCCAGCAAACGCCCAGTCGCCCATCCAGCGACTGGCAAACGGGACCAAGGATAGCCAGAAGAGCAAATGCAGATTCGCCCAGAGCACTACTCCGTCTACGCGCTTACTCGCGTGGAGCAGATGGTGATGATTGTTCCAATAGATACCGATGTAGATGAAGCTCAGCACGTACCCCGAGAACGCAGGCAGGATCATCCTGAGCGCCTCGAAGCTGTCGCCGTCGGGAGTATGAAGCTCCAACACCATGATCGTAATGATGATCGCGAAGACGCCGTCGCTGAATGCCTCGATACGCCCCTTGCCCACCGGCGCCCCTCCCGCTGAGTCGCGACCACCAGGAGCCAGCCTACGTTCATGTAAGTGTCAGCGCGACCCTGTTCCGTAATGGCCCGCTCCGTGGACCGGAAGGTCGTCCGGCGTGTGCCAGATTGCCGGATTCCTATCTGCGGAATGGTGCCCCCCGCGAGCGATATAGTTGGGGACGTGCTACGCGTGCTGGGCGCCGATCTTCTCACCGCACGCGCAAAGCTCTAGTGCGAGGGGTGGACTCGTCGCATATCTCGCTCCGCTGCGAATCGATTCGCCCGCCGCGCCTGGCAGCGGGTCCTGTGAAGGCCAAATGGAACGACTCACTAGGACACACCAGGCACTCATCTTGGCTTTCGCCGCAATGGCGATCAGCATGATCGTGCTTGTGGATCCGGTGGCCGCGCACCAACCCATCGTTCCTCGTGTGACGAACAGTATCGACGTTGCTGATCCGACGATTTCGAAGGCCTACTACGCTGAGCTCAAAGGCCAGCCCAACACCTACCACATTGCGTCGGACGCATCGTTTCCGCTGTATCTGAACGTCCTCGTTCCGGCCATCTCCGGTGTGACCGAGGACTACAGGCTCACCATCGTCAAGGATGGCCAACCATGGGCAGTGGTTGCTCCAGGGACGGGGGCGTGGAAGGCGTTCGACGAACCGTTCGGCGGCGATCGCTACCTCATGGGACCGGAGTACCGCCAGGGAGTGCCGTCAGGACATTACGACGTCGTCGTTTCGAGCCCAGACAATGCAGGGAAGTACGTCCTAGCGGTCGGCGAGGTCGAGTCGTTTCCCATGTCGGAGGTCTTGCGGACAATGACGACGATGGTCGCCGTGAAGCACTACTTCGGGAAGCCGGCAATCGCCGTTCTCGAGAGCCCATTCATCTCCGTACCGTTAGTGGCCGTTCTCCTCACGATCGTGGCGGTCTGGCTCATCCTGCTTAGGCGCAGGAGGCGCTCGCAACGGACCGAAAGTTAGGGTGCTCCCTCGATCCGAATCGGCTCGCCGATCGGCAACTAGTACGAGAAGGCCAGGGGGCGCGTCGCGACTGCACCGACGTCTCCTATGTTGGGAGAGAGCCTGCGATCGCGGTGGTGCGCATCAGCCCGGGTTTGCACCCCGTGGCTCGGAGTCTTGTGCGGGGCATCGGGGTCAGTGCGCGTCCAAACTGGGCGCGTGATTCAGACCTGTCAGCAGCCAGGCTCGCCATTGTTGCCGCAGCACGCGCGGGCGTATCTCACGCGGATCCAGTAGTTGCGGAGTGCGAGCCCTACCTTCGTCGTAAACGGTGCGTCGTACTCGTTCCAGTTCGAGAAGATCGCTCGCAGCGAGGGACGGCTCGTGTGCTCGGGGTCACACATTTACTTGTCTTTCGGGGCCGCGATCTTCCTGACGCGTCCTGCCCGACCCTGTTCCGTAATGGCCCGTTCCGTGGACCGCGGAAGCTGGCTTCGCAGGGCCCGATCGGCACGGATTCGTATCTGGCGAGTGGTGCCCCCGGGTCGACTCGAACGACCGACAAGCGGATTAGAAGGCCGCTGCTCTATCCCCTGAGCTACGAGGGCACGGCCTTGATATTACTGGGGATGCGGGATCAGCGTCCCGCATCCCATCCCTAAATGTACCCACGGATGTACCCACGGGCTTTTAGGGAGCCCCCAATGCGCGGTCCATCGCAGTCGCCGCGTCCTTCTTTAGTTCCTCGCTCAGGTGGGCGTACACGTCCCTTGTGAACGCGTAGGACGTGTGCCCAAGTACCTCTTGGATGCTGCTCAGGGGCACTCCCTGTGCAAGGAGCAGGGACGCGCACGAATGTCTCAGGTCGTGGAACCGCAGGCGCGGCAGCCCTGCCTGCTGGAGGATTCGCTGGAATCGTCGGGTGATATAGGGGCCGTAGAGTGGCTGGCCGGTCGCGCCCGTGAAGACAAGATCCTGTTCGTTCCATTTCTGACCGAGGCGAAGCCGCTCCTCTAATTGCCTAGTTCGATGACGTCGGAGTGCCTGAACGGCGATGGAGGGCAGGGGGATTGTCCGGCGGCTCTTGGTTGTCTTCGGGGGAAGGTACTCGTAGACCCCGTTGATGCGTTGGAGGGTCCGCAGCACCGCTACGGAACCCGCGTCGAGGTCGATAGCATTCCAGGTCAGGCCGAGCGCCTCGCCTTGCCTGAGACCGACGGCAAGAGCCACTGTGACGAGTCCCTCCAAGCGATCCCCATCAACCGCTCGAAGCAGTTGCGAGGCCTGTTCGGCGTTGAGGTGAGCAACCTCAACGCGTTTCGAGGGCGGCGGCTCCGCGAGGGCTGCTACGTTGCGTTGGGCAAGTCCCCAGCGCATGGCCTGATTCAGCGCCGCGCGGAGGACACTGCGAGTGTGCTGAGCTGTGCGCGGCGTCAGGCCCGCGGCAGTCATTTGCCGCATGAGGTTCTCGACGTGCAGAGGAGTCAGGGCGGAAATGGACTTGCTCCGGTTTGACGGACAGATTGCTTAGGCCGCCGAGGCGATCCTCGTGCGTGGGAACATCGTGGTCTCGTACTCCGCGGGTGGGACGTAGCCGAGCGTGGAGTGCAGGCGTTGGCGATTGTAGAACACCTCGATGAACTCGAAGATCGCGCGCCTCACAGCGCCTCGCGTCGGCCATGCGGAACGGTAGACGAGCTCGGTCTTGAGCGTAGCGAAGAAGCTCTCC
>CANIRU010000040.1 GCA_947470025.1 Chloroflexota bacterium | reverse complement strand
GCCGATCGCCTCGAGCGCTTCGACGATGAGCACCGTCGACTCCTTCTCGAGGTCGATGATGCGCTTCGGGGGCTCGATCGCGTTCTTCGCGCGGCGCGCCGCGAGCCACTGGAAGTACTTGCGCGGGTCCCCGTCGAAGTCGTCCTGATCGTTCGGGTCGTACTTCTGGCGCGTCTTCTCGATCTCCTCGTCCGTGGACGCGGACATGTCGAGGAGGAACGCGACGGCGACGTCGCGCTCGACCTTGTTGCGGCGGCTGTAGATGCGCGCTTGCGGCCCGACGCCCGCCTTCTTGTCGACGTGGAACTCGATCGCGAGGTCGAGGTCCAGCTCCTCGCCGTCCTCGAGTCGCTTGATCTTCTTGAACGACTCGGGGCGCATCATCTCGAACTGGCGACGGGTCTCCATGACGAGACCGTGGTACTTGCGCAGCGTCTCCTGGTAGAACTCACCGTCGCCCTCGTCGGAGAAGCGCTCGCCGACGCGCGTCCACCTCGGGCGGTAGTCGGAGGCGCGGAAGTCCCACTCGTCGTAGTAGAACCAGTCGATCTCGGGCTTCAGGTCGCTCTCGCCGCCGTCGCCCTTGCCGCCGTCCGGTGTATCGCCGCCCTCGGTCTGGTCGCTCGGCTGGTCGCCTGACGGCTTCTGCGCCTCCTGCTCGATGTTGTCGAGGAACGCGCCGAGGCTAGCGTCCAGGTCGCCCTCGGACCACTCGCCGATCTCGATCTCGGCGGAGTTCTGGAGCAGCTCCATGAGCTGCTCCTTCGTGAGCGGAGCGTTTGGGCCGTCGTCGCCGTCCTTCTGCGCCTTGAGCTTGGACATCAGCTGCACGAGCTCGGGCTTGAAGTCACCACGGAACTCCGGCTGCGGCGGGTTCTCGAACTCCATCTCCTCGCCGCCCGGCATGTTGGACGATGAGTTGCCCTCGCCTTCGCCGGGCATGCCCGGCGCGATCGACATCATGTCCTCGCCGACGGGCTCGAACTTGCCGTCAGCGAAGCCCTCCGGCACGTTCGGGATCGCGAGCGCGATGTCGTAGATCGCGGCGGCAACCTCGGCGGAGTCCTGCACGGTGGCCTCCGGCAGCTCAACGACCTTCAGCGCGGCGACGCCGCGGCGGAGGTACTCGTTGAGCGCCACGGGCCAGCGCATCGTGTCCGGCACGCCGAGCGAGGAGCGCAGCAGGTTCTCCATGTAGGCCTGGCGCATGCCCATCAGCTCGATCGGTGGGCGATGGTGCGCTTCGTGCTCCTGGAGCTCGCGCAGAGCGCGGCGGATACCGCCGTACTCGATGCCAGTGCGCGCGTCGATGCGCGTGTCCTCGGCGATCGTGAAGAGCCCCAGGATCAGCGAGCGATCATCGAACATGTTGAAGTAGCGCTGCATCGCCGTGGCCGGCGCGATCGCTTCCTTCATCTCGACGCCCGCCTCGGCAGCCCGTGCGACACGAGCAGCCTCGGCGCGGACCTCGCGGCCCTCGGCGGTGTTGGGGGCGTGCGTGCCGTCGCGGCCGAACTCGTAGACGAACGAGCCGAACTCCATGCGCCCGGTCTGGTGCGTCGTGAACACCTTGTAGACCTGGAAGTTCGCCTCCTGATCCTCAAACGTTGCGACGAAGGGCGGCAGGTAGATCGCGTCGCCCTCGGTCGTGGCGCCGGACTCCGTGACCCAGCCGATGTTGCGGTCGACGAGGGCCTCGGCGGACTGCACGGCGACGGCGGTGCCGGCGAGCGCCTGTGCGTACATGCGCAGCAGTTGGTGCACATTCGCGAGCTCGACGCGCGCGGACAGCGAGGCGAGCACGTCCTCGGCGCGCGCCGATTCGAGGCGGAAGTACGCGTCCGCGCCCTCCGGGTTGTGCTCCTCGTTGAGGATGTTCGCGCCGGCCTCGGCCCATCGCGCCATCTGCGTCTCGTTCAGGCGGCTGCTGACGAACGGCGCGGACTTGAGGTACTCCATCGCCGCGGAGGGGCTGCCGACGGAGAGGCGCTCGGCGAACGTGAGCAGGCCGCCGTGCAGGTCGAACGCCATCGTACCCATCGCCTGCGCGGCATCGGAGAAGAGCGGGAAGCCCTGGCGCCCCACCTCGGAGGTCACGCGCGCGGAGAGGTCGAGGTAGCGCGCGCGCTGCAACGGGGCGACGCCCTCGATCAGCTTCGGCCCCCGCTCGAAGTACAGGCGGATGTCGGCCCACGAGGCGCGCGCGACGGCGCGGGCGAAACGCAGGAACGGCTCGCGGTCCGGCACGGGCAGCGACTCGAAGATCGAGGGTGCGGTCTCCATGCAGGTCGTCGCCAGCTCGTACGAACGCTCCGTGAGTTGATCGACGATATCCACGATGCGGCCGACGGAATCCAGCGGCAGCGTGCGGAGCAGCGCGGGACTGACCTGGAAGTACAGCGACGACAGTGCGATCGACTTCCAGTTGCCGCGGCAGAGCCGGTCGCCCTGCTCCGACCACGCCTCGAGATCGTGGACGCCGATGCTCTCCAGCACCGCCGGTGTGGACTTGAGGAACGCTGCCGCCATCAGCGACGACCGCTGCGAGAGCGCCCCCGCGATGATCGACCACGTCTTGAGGCCGTCAGGCCCGAGGCGCTCGGCGACACTGGGGCTGGCGCGGAAGTACTCCGCCGCTGCCTCCCACGCACGCAGCGAGGACGCCGCGAGGTCGATGCCGGACTGCGCCCACGCGTCGAGTTCCTCGGCGGACAACTGGGATTCAAGCGCGGTGGCGGCGGTCAGGAAGTCGTCAGGCAGCGACGCGCCGTAACCCTTGAGCTCGGTGGCATAGCGAAGCGAAAGATCAGACGCGCGACTCATCGCACTCCCCAAACCGTCAGCATGAGAGCGCGCGTGGGGAATCCCCGCGCGACTACTCGAAGATCGAGGACACGACTTCCTCGATGGAGCGCTGGACTTCCTGATCGTCCGTGAGCGCCCACACGATGGAGACCTGGCAGGCGCGACGCGGCGTGATGCCGTCGTGGATCAGCTTGCCCGCGTACACCAGCAGGCGGGTCGAGACGCCCTCGCCGAGTCCGTGCTCCTTGAGGTTGCGCACCTTCTCGGCGAGCTTCGCCAGCTCATTCGCGATCGCCGGGTCAACGCCCGACTCCTTCGCGATGATCTGCGCTTCCTGCTCCCGCGGCGGGTAGTCGAACTCGATCGCGATGAAGCGCTGGCGCGTGGAGTGCTTCAGGTCCTTCAGCGCGGACTGGTAGCCCGGGTTGTACGACATCACCAGCAGGAAGCCGTCCGCAGCCTCCAGCAGCTCGCCGCGCTTCTCCAGCGGCAGCAGGCGGCGGTAATCCGTCAGCGGGTGGATGAGGACGGTCGTGTCCTTGCGCGCCTCGACGATCTCGTCGAGGTAGCAGATGGCGCCGTTCTTCACCGCGCGGGCGATCGGCCCGTCGATCCATCGCGTCTCGTCGCCCTCAAGGAGGTAACGGCCGACCAGGTCGGAGGCGGTGAGGTCCTCGTGGCAGGCGACCGTGATCAGCGGCACGCCCTCCTCGTGGCCCATGCCGTTGCGGTTGTGCAGACGCCACGACATGTACTCGACGAAGCGGGTCTTGCCGGCGCCCGTCGGGCCCTTGAGCAGCACCGGCACCTTCTCGCGGTACGCGGTCTCGAAGAGTTGAACCTCATCGCTGATGGGGAGGTAGTAGGGCTCTTCCGTGATCCGGAAGTCCTCCACGGCGATCTGCTTGAAACCGGCCTGCTGATCAGTCGCCAATGCCATCCCCCAGCCTGCGCCGCGCAGTCGCTCTCATTCGATCAGGTTATCTCGCCTCGACCCCGTCGCGACACGTCTGATCGCGGGGAGCCCCTTCAAGCCCGTCCTAGCGCCGGCGCGCACCCGCAGCGGGCTTGCCAGCGGCCTTCGCTGCCGGCTTGGCCGCGGCCTTCGCGGCGGGCTTGGCCGCGGGCTTCGCAGCCGGCTTCCCGGCGGGCTTCGCCGCCGCTTTCGCGGGCGCCTTCGCCTTGGCGGGTGTCTTGGCGGAGGCCGCGACACGCGTGGGCGTCTTCGCGGCGGACTTCGGCGCCGCCTTGCTTGCAGGCTTCGCGGTAGCCTTCGGCGCGGGCTTCGCCACGGCCTTCGTGACCGGCTTCGCGGCCGGGCGTGCGGCGGGTCTCGCCGCAGCCTTCGGGGCCGGCTTGGCGGCCGCCTTGGTGACCGGCTTCGCCGCCGGGCGTGCGGGCGCCTTCACAGCGGGCTTCGCGGCAACCTTGGGCGCGGGCTTCGCCACCGCCTTCGGTGCGGCCTTCGCGGCCAGCGCTGGCTTCGCAGCCGTCTTCGCGGCGGGCAGCTTCGCGACGGGCGCCTTGGGGGCGGATGTCTTGCCTGCAGGCTTCGCAGCGGGCTTCACGGGCAGGCGCGTCGGCCGCTTCACGCCACGCTCGTCGGCGAGGCGGTTGGTGAGCGTCTTCCACGCGCGGTCGAGGCGCTGCTCGAACTGCTCCTGCGTGCCGGAGTTGTCGATCTTCACATCCGCGACCTGGAGCGCACGCTCGCGCGAACCGGCCTGCGCCTGGATGCGCGCCGTGGCGGCCTCCTCGGACAGGTTGTTGCGGGACATGATCCGGGCGAGCGCGATCTGCGGGGTGGTGGTGACGACCCAGATCTCGTCGCAGAGGTCGGTCCAGCCGGCCTCGATGAGCACCGCAGCCTCGAGGATCACGATCTGGTTGCGATCCCGGCGCGTGAGCTCCCGAAGCTCCTCGGAGATAAGCGTACGAATCTCGGGCCAGAGGATGGAGTTCAGCCGCTCCATCTCGCCCGGAGCGCCGAAGACCTTGCCGCCCAGGATGCGGCGGTCGATCACGCCGTCCTTGCCCACGATCTCGTGGCCGAAGGCGTTGACGACCTTCTCGAACCCGGACGTACCAGGCTCGTACGAGCGGTGCCCGACTCGATCGGCGTCGATGAGCGTCGCGCCAAGGCCGCGAAGGTACTCAGCGGCTGTTGACTTACCTGAGGCGATACCCCCGGTTAGACCGATGACGGTCATACGTGCTCCCAGATTTTGCGGAGAGATGAATTGTATTTCGGGGACGCACGTAGGCGCAAGAAACGTTACTGCGTACGTGAACGGGAAGTGCGGCTCTCCGCCGGACAAGAAGAACGGGCGGCTCACGCCGCCCGTTCTTATGTCATGTTTCGGCCGGCGGCAGTTACTTCTTCAGTTCCTCGATGATCGCGGGGACGACGGTCTTGTAGTCGCCGACGATGCCGTACTTCGCGAAGCCGAAGATGTTCGCGTCGGCATCGCGGTTGATGGCCACGATCACCTTCGAGCCCGAGCAGCCGGCCATGTGCTGGCTGGCCCCCGAGATGGCGACGGCGAAGTAGACGTCCGGGGTGACCACCTTGCCGGTGAGCCCCACCTGCTGGCTCGGCGGGTACCAGCCGAGGTCGACCGCGGCGCGCGAGGCGCCGACCGCCGCCTTGTCCTTGCCGATGGCGGCGGCGAGATCCTCGACCACGCTGAACGCCTCGGCGCTGCCGAGGCCACGGCCGCCCGAGATGACGACCTTGGCGTCCTGGAGCTGGAGGCCCTCGGCGACGACCTGCTCCTTGCCGGTGACGTTCGTGCGGCTCTCGCCGGCGCCGGGGAGGGCGACGGTACTCGAGGGGGCAGCGCCGGGCACGGCGTCCCACGACTTCGCGCGGACGGTGGCGACGGCCGGGCTAGTGGCAAAGGCGTACGTCGCGAGCGCGTTGCCGCCGTACGCGGGGCGCTGGGCCTTGATCGCGCCGCCCTCGGCGACGATCGAGGTGCAGTCCATCGCCACGGCGGAGCCGCGCCGGTGGGCGAGGCGCGGGCCGATCTCGCGGCCGGCGGTGGTCTGGCCGATCAGGATGACGTCCGGGCTGGCCTGGTCGCACGCGGCGGTCAGGGCGGTGAGCCAGCGTTCGCCGTTGAAGGTGTCGTAGCCCGCGTCGTCGTTGGCGTACGCGGTGGTGGCACCGGCGCATCCGGCGGCAGCGGCGGTGGCGCCGGTGCCGAGGAGCGTGACGCTGACGGTGCCGCCCTCGGCGAGGCCAGCGGCGCCACTCAGGAGTTCGAGCGTGGTGGACGAGGGCTGGCCGCCCGCGAGCTCACCGACGACGAGGATGTTGCGAGGCATGTTGGTTTTCTCCGGTCCCGCTACAGGATCTTGTCGGCGCGCAGCTTCGCGACGAGGGCCGCGGCCTGCTCGGCGGGCGTGTCGCCCGGCATCAGCTCCACCGCCCCGCCCTTCGGCGGCAGCGACAGCGTCTCGAGCTTCAGGCGGGAGCCGGCCTTGCCGACCTCGCCCGCGGACAGGCCGAGGTCCTCGGTCTTCCACTGGGTCACGGTCTTCTTGGCGGCAGCCATGATCTGCGGGAGCTTCGGGTACCGCGGCTCACCGAACTCGTTCGAGACGGTGACGACCGCCGGCAGCGGGGTCTCGACGTTTTCGTAGCCATCCTCGAGCACGCGCTGGACCTGGAGGCCCGCACCACCCGAGGTCACACCCTTGGCGATGATCGAAACGGGCCAGCCGAGCTCCTCGGCGATGAGGAGGCCAACCTGGCCCATGTCCCAGTCGGCGGCCTGGCGGCCGCAGAAGACCGCGTCGACGTCGCCCAGCTTCTTGATCGCGGCGGCGAGGGTCTTCGCGGTGGTGTACGAGTCGCCGTCCTCAAAGGCCGGGTCGTTCAGCAGCACGCCCTCGTCGGCGCCCATCGCGAGCACCTGCTTGATCGCGGCGGCGGCGGAGTCGGCGCCCAGCGAGATGACGGTCACCTTGCTGCCGGCGTTCGCCTCCTTGATGCGGAGCGCCGCCTCGGCGGCGATGCCGTCGAACTGGCTCAGGACCGGGGCGATTCCCTGCGCCGGCACCACCTTGTTCGACGCCGCATCGATGCGGAACGCCGAGGGGGGCGTCTCGGGGTCAGGGATCTGCTTCGCGCAGACCACGATGTGCATGTTCGTTGCCTCCATATGCAGGGATGCCCGCGCTCAGGTTCGCAGCAGGGGCCGTGATCAGTGAATACCGCGCGAGGCGACCTCACGCAATTATCGTTGTGAAATCGTGCACAATACTCGCGCCGACGAGTACTGGGCGTGATGTCCAGCAGCGTACGCCTACTTCGGCCCGAAGACCGACGCCTCCAGTAATTCCGCGACGTCGAAGGGACGCATGCGCCCCTCCTCTTCGGGGTGCACCGCGGGCACACCGTCCTCGAACATCTGGATGCAGAACGGGCAGTTCGAGATCACCTGCGAGGCACCCGTGCGGACGGCCTCCTCGGCGCGCACATGGTTTACGCGGCGCTCGCCGACCTCTTCCTGCCACATGTTGCCGCCACCCGCGCCGCAGCACAGGCCCTTGCTGAAGTTGCGCTGCATCTCCACCAGGTTCGCGCCCGGCACCATCTCGATGATCTGGCGCGGCGCGTCGTACTGGTCGTTGTAACGGCCGAGGTAGCAGGAGTCGTGGTACGTGACGTCCGCGGCGATCGGGAACGTTGCCTTGAGCGTCCCCTTCTTCAACGCGCCGTCGAGGAACTCGGTGTGGTGCAGTACCTCGAAGTGGCCGTCGAACTGCGGGTACTCGTTCTTGAACGTGTTGAAGCAGTGCGGGCAGTTGGTGATCACGCGCTGCACGTTCTTCGCCTTGAACGTCTCGACGAGCTGCTGCGCGAGGATCTGGTACAGGTACTCGTTGCCCAGGCGGCGCGCCGGGTCGCCGTTGCAGGTCTCCTCCTGCCCGAGGACGCCGAAGGATGCGCCGGACTCGCGGAGCAGACGGAACACCGCCTTCGTCACCGGCAGGTTGCGCTCCACGAGCGAGCCGGAGCAGCCGACCCAGTACAGGTACTCCTGCGAGCCGTCGAAGATCGGAACCTCCTCGAGGCCGTCCATCCACGTGGTGCGCTCCAGCGAGGTGCCGCGCCACGGGTGCCCGCGCACCTCGAGGTTCTCGAGCGCGGCCTGCGCGGTGGCGGGGATGCGCGCCTCGTTCATGACGAGGAAGCGGCGCATGTCCACGATCGTCGGGACGTGCTCGATCATCACGGGGCATTCCTGCATGCAGGCGCCGCAAGTGCGGCAGGCCCAGAGCGTCTCGTCCTTGATCACGTCGCCGACCATCGCCATGCCGGCGACCTCGCGGCCCGCGTCGCCGAACTGGTGGCGGTGCGTCTGGAGGTCAGGACCGACGTCGGCCAGGTGCATCTTCAAGTCCTGGATAAGGTGCATCGGCGAGAGCGGCTGGCCGGCGATGTTCGCGGGGCACACCTCGGTGCAACGTCCGCAGCGGACGCACGCGTCGAGCTCGAAGAGCTGCTTCCACGTGAAGTCCTGCACGTAGCCGACGCCGAAGATCTCCTGCTGCTCGATGTCCTCGATCTTCGTGAGGCGGCCCGGCGAGTCCGTGCGCAGGAAGAACGCGTTGATCGGTGCGAAGAAGAGGTGGTCGAGGCGCGTGAAGACGATGAGCGCGAGCCACGAGAACGCCGAGGCGATGTGGAACCACCACGACCAGACGTGGATCGAGAGGACGGTCGGCTCCGACATGTGGAAGCCGGTGAGCCCCTGCGCGATCACGTAGGCGACGAACGACCACGGCGCCCAGTCCGGGTGCTGCGTCAGCTCGGTCACGAGGATGCGCGCGGCCTCGACGAAGAACCCGGAGATCAGCACGAGCCCGAGGCCCACGATGATCAGCGAGTCCTCGATCTTCTCGTCCCAGCGGATGCGGTGGAAGTCCTGGAAGTAGCGGCGGTTGATCGCCATCGCCACGCCGACCAAGCCGATGAGGCCGAACAGGTCGCCGTAGAACGAGAAGATGAGGTAGTACGTGCCGTGCAAGAACTTGATCGGCGTGTCGCCCTCAACCGCGACCTGCGCGGTGACAAAGGTCAGCACGACGATCGAGGAGAAGATGCACCAGTGCATGATCCCGGCGTAGCGGTCACGCCGGACCTTCTCCTGCACGAGGCCGAGGCGCATCGCGTTGCGGAAGCGGTGCGGGATCTCGGACAGGATGCCCGGCGTCGGCCTGCCGAGGCCCCAGAGCCGGGCGTGGTGCACGAAGCCGTACACCATCAATCCGATCAACGCGGCGAGGAAGACGTAGACCGCCCACGGCTGAGCGACGTTGAAGAAGATCTGGCGGCCAGCCGCGCCTTCGGGCACCGTCGTTGCGGCGTAGAAGCCGAGACCCGACAGACCCACGGCGGGGCCCCACCACGCGGCCACTCGCCCCTGCTTCGGAGTGGGGGGCGCGGTGGTGGTGTCGGGCATCAATCGTCCTGTCTGTCGGCTCGAACGGTTCGAACGAGGCCCGCGTGCTGGAGGCAGCGAGCTAGGCGGGGACCGCCCCGTACTTGTCTCGGAGCTCCGTCTTCAGGACCTTGCCCATCGGGTTGCGGGGCAGCTCCTCCACCCACTGGTAAAGGGCCGGGGCCTTGTACGAGGCGAGGCGGCTCTTCACGTAGTCGGTGAGCTCCTGCTCGGACGGCAGGGCCGATCCGCTGACCGGCACCATGATCGCCTTGCAGACCTCGCCCCACTCGACGTCCGGGACGCCGATGATCGCGGCCTCCGCGACGCCGGGGTGGTCCTCCAGGACCTGCTCGATCTCGGCTGGGGCGATGTTCTCACCGCCGCGGATGACCATGTCCTTGATGCGGCCCGTGATGAACAGGTAGCCGCCGTCATCGATCTTGCCGACGTCGCCGGTGTGCAGCCATCCATCCTTCAGCGCCGACTCGGTGTCGTCGTCGCGCTTGTTGTAGCCGCGCATGACGCGGTCGCCGCGGATGCAGATCTCGCCTTCCTCGTTCGTGGCGGCCACGCGGCCGTCTGGCAGGAGGATCGCGACGTCGATGTCGGTCATCGGGCGGCCGACCGAGCGCAGGCGCTGGATCTTGAACTCGTTCTCCTCGGGGTTGCCGTCGAGGCGGTGGTCATCCGGGCCGAGCGTGGTCATGGAGCCCGTAGCCTCGGTCTGCCCGTACGAGTTCATCAGGCCGACGTTCGCACGGGACGGTGCGAAGACGTCGACGGCGCGGCGGACGACCTCGAACGGCATCGGCGCCGCGCCGTAGGTGATGAGCTGGAGCGTGCTCAGGTTGTACTTGTCGAAGTCATCGACCTCGATGATGCGCTTGAGCATGGTCGGGACGACGAAGGAGTGCGTGACACCCTCGGTCTGGACGGCGGAGAGCCACGACTCCGGGTCGAACTGGGGCAGCACGACGAGGCGCCGGCCGGAGAAGACCGCGCTCATGAGGGTGGTCGCCCCCGCGATGTGGAAGAACGGCACGCTGACCAGCACGACCTGCTGGTCGACACTCGGATCCGCCGGAGCCTGCGTGTTCACCACGAGGGAGGTGAGCGCCTGGTACGACAGCACGACGCCCTTCGGTAGCGCGGTGGTGCCGGAGGTGAAGATGATGAGCGTCGCGTCCTTGTCGTCCGTCTCGGCCCACACGGGGATGTCCTCGTGCGAGTCGCGGAGGCTCTTGAGGGACGAGAGGCCAGCCTTCTCAAAGTCCATCGTGATGACGTGCTTCACGGAGGGGGTGGAAGCCTGGATGGCCTCGTAGATGGAGAAGTAGCGCTCGGAGATGAAGAGGGCCGTCACGTCCGTGGAGTCGATCATGTAGGTGAGCTCTTCCGGCTTGGCCCGGAAGTTGAGCGGCACGAGCGTCGCGCCGACCGAGGCGGACGCGTAGTAGATCTCGGCGAACTCGACGCAGTTGACGGCCATGACGCCAACCGCCTGCCCGCGCCCGATCCCCATCTCCTGGAACGCCTGTGCGAGGCGGTTGGCCCGGGACTGGAGGTCACCGTAGGTGACTCGCTCGTCGGGACCGGCGATCGCGATGCGATCGGGGACGATGGCTGCGCTGATGGTCAGGAACTCGGCTGTGTTCATGTAAGGCTCCCCCTCGAAGCCGCGCCATGATAGGGAATGGCCACGACTGACGCCACATGAGCGCCGCGCGCTCCGGGCCACAATGCGGGAGCGCGGCGTTTCGCGCTAGTTCTCGCGCGTGCGAAGTGCCGGACGGAGGCGCGGAGGAGCACGGGGCGTGGCCCTCGAGGTCCACGTAGGCGCCTCGAGGCAGTGCGGGGCGGTCCACCTCCGGCCCCTCCCTTCGCGGAGGGTTCTGAGGGGACGAACCAGCTGCGAGGGGCTGCGCCCCTCTCGCTCCCGGCGGAATCGTGCCCATCTAGACGGAGCAGGAAAGAGCGGAACTCACAGGAGCCGCTACTTGTTGGGATTCACCAGCTCCACCATGACGCGCTGGGACTTGCCGTCCGCGCTGAGCGAGGGGGTGACGAAGGGCGTGCGCAGAGGCTTGTCCGTGCCGCTGATCGCGTTGCCCTCGAACGACCAGAGGGCACCTGAGCAGGGGTCGCGGTAGATGCCGGGGAGGCCGTTCGGGTTGCGCTCGGCACCTCGAGGATCGTCCGGGAGGTATTCGACTCTGCAATTGGTGCCGACCACGCGCCCATCGATGGCGCGGACGCGGCCGTCTTCCATCGCCACCATGTACAGGTGCTGGTCGGGGTAGACGACGACCTTGTGGGCCACGAATTGCGTCCGATCGCCGGCGTCGAACATCACCACCTCGATGGGCGGCGGGTTGAAGTAGCCCCAGAAGACGGCAAACAGCCCGACCGCCGTGACGACGAGAACCATGAACGGCCCGAGCATGGGCGGGGCGCTCCAGGAGCGCAGGCGCTGCGCGAGACTCATCGTCGGCTCCCTCTTGGGGCTCATGCCGGGAATACCCGGCCCGCCCCGCTCCAGACCTGCGGGCTTCTTTGTCTTGGGGCTCATGCCGGGAATACCCGGACCGCCCCGCTCCAGACCTGCGGGCTTCGAGTTTCCCCGATTCAGCGCTGCCCATCGATGGCTGCGGCCAGGCGGCGCTCCAGCGCCAGTCCGTCCGCCAGCGACAGATCCAGCCCCTCGACGACCGCGCGCTTGGTGGCGCGCTGGGCGGCGGCGGGCAGCGTGGCGAGGTGGGTCGCCCACGCCCGCGCGGTGTCCTCCAGCGCCGGTCGTGGGACGACGGCGTGGACGAGGTCCATCGCGAGCGCCTCTCCAGCATCGACCGGCTCGCCGCTGACCGCCAGCGCGAGCGCATCCGATCGTGCGATGTGCCTCGATACGGTCTGGGTGCCGCCTGCCGAGGGGATGTAGCCGAGCGTTACCTCCGGCAGCGCGAAGCGCGCATCCTCGGACGCCACGCGGAGGTCGCAGTAGAGCGACAGCTCGAGGCCCGCGCCGAAAGCGTAGCCCTGGATCGCGGCGATCAGCGGGACGGGGAGTGCGGCCATCAGGCCCCACACGTCGCGGAGGCGCCGCGCCGCTCGCGCGTCGATGAGCGAGGGCGCGGTGCCGAACTCGGTGATGTCGGCGCCCGCGGAGAAGGCGCGGTCGCCCGCGCCTCGAATGACCGCGACGCGCACGGTCGGGTCGTCCCGCAGCAGGCATAGCGCGCCCCACAGCTCGTCGCGCATCGCCAGGTTGAGCGCGTTCAGGCGTTCGGGGCGGTCGAGCGTGAGCCAGACGACCGAGCCGTCCGGCCCCTCCCGGTCGAGCCGTATGAGGGGCCCCGACTCGGCCATCGGGGACTCGCTCATGGACGGGCTACAGCCAGTCCGGCTTCTTGATCGAGCTGACCTCGGTGCGCGCGTGGCTCACCTGGAGCTCATCGTTCAGTTTCTCGGTGAGGCGCGTGACGGCGAGCGAGCCCGGCGTCATGTCGTCGGCCAGCCAGCGGCGGACAGCGGCGCGGTCGGCCTTGTCCAGCTTGAGGGCGGCGACTTCCTCGATGACAGCCTCGAGCATCGTGTGGATCTCGTCGGCGGTGAATTCGACCTTCATTACTTGCGCACCTGCTCTTTGACCTGGCCGCGCGTGCGCATCATGCGTGAGGTGCGCTCGTCGATGAAGTTGCCGATGGCGACGTTCAGACGCAGCGTGAACGCGTCGAGCGGGATCATGCCGGGGGTGAGATCACGCCGCCAGTCGCGGATCGCCTTCTTGCCCGCCTCGGTCAGGCCTCCCTGATCGATGAGCTGCGCGGTGACGAGTGACATCACCGTGTTCGCTTCTTCCGTGTTCAAGACCACATTCATCGGCTCCCCCTCTGTACAGGTGCGTATGCTCCACCAGCGGCGCGGGCGCGTCCAGCGCCCTCGTGCTTCACTCCCCGGTGAAGTGCGGCGCCCGCTTCTCTTGAAATGCCCGGACGCCCTCGGCGCGGTCGGCGGTCGATTGCAGGATGACGGTCAGGTCCGTCTCGTAGCGTAGCGCCTGCTCCAACGTCATCTCCGCGCCTCGATGCACCGCCTCCTTCGCGAGGCGCGTGGCGACCGGCCCACGGGCCGCGATCGCCTCCGCCAGCACCCTCGAGGCCCCCGCAAGCTCGCTCGACGGTACGACGCGCGAAACGAGGCCGATTCGTTTCGCCTCGGCGGCCTCGATGACCTCGCCGGTCAGCAGCAGGCGGAGCGCCTGCGCCCGCCCGACGGCACGAGGCAGTCGCTGCGTGCCACCGCCGCGCGGAACGCTTCCGGCGGCGGTGTCGGGCATGGCGAACGTCGCGCCCTCGGACGCCAGGCGAATGTCGCACGCCAGCGCGATCTCGAGGCCCGCCGAGTACGCCGGACCGTCGAGGGCGGCGATCACGGGCTGGGCGATGGCGGCGAGCGCCTGGATCCCTACGGCGAGCGACGGGACGGCGAGGATGCCTTCGGGCTCGGCGAGCGCGGAGGCGCTCCAGCCGGTGCCGAACATGCCCGACACCACGACCACGCGCACGCTCGGCGCGTCCGAGGCACCTCGGGCGGCGTCGGCGAGCGCCTCAGAGCCCGCGCGGTCGAGCAGACCGCCCGGCAGGGCGAGCGTGATCGAGGCGATCGGGCCGTCGATGGCGAGGGTGACGGGGGCGGATGGCACGAGGTTCCTCCGGGGCCGCGAGCGTACGAGCGCGTGATCCGGCGCGTCAACGCGCGATCCTCGACGGCGCGGGCGCTGCACGGCAGGATGGCCGTGAAGACGCTGCGCACGAGGGGGAGACGCATGGACCTGGGGCTCACGGGACGGTCGGCAGTGGTGACGGGCGCGAGCCGCGGGCTCGGGCGGGCGATCGCGGAGGCGCTGGCCGCGGAGGGCGCGAAGGTGACGCTGGTCGCGCGCGGCGGCGACACGCTGGCCGAGACAGCGGCGGCCCTGCGTGCCTCGGGCGCGACGGTGCACACCGTCAGCGCTGACGTGACGAGCGCGGACGACTGTGCGCGGGTCATCGGCGAGGCGGTCGCGGCGCATGGCGGCATCGACATCCTCGTGAACAACGCGGGCGGCACCGCCGCCGGTGAGGACGACGTCGAGGCGCGCTACCGGCTGGCGTACGAGCTGAACGTGCTGTCCGCGCTGCGGCTGATGGAGCTCGCGAAGCCGCACCTCGTCGCGTCCGGACAGGGTGCCGTGGTCAACATCTCCTCGATCTACGGGCGAGAGAGCGGCGGACCGGGACAGTACAACGCGAACAAGGCCGCCCAGATCGGCATGACGAAGTCCTACGCCCTCGACTGGATCAAGGAGGGCGTGCGCGTGAACAGCGTCGCCCCCGGCTCGATCGCCTTCGAGGGCGGTTCGTGGGGCCGGCGGCTCATCGAGCAACCGGAGGCGATGGCGCAGTTCATCGCGCAGCAGATTCCCGGCGGGCGCTTCGGCCGGCCTGAGGAGATCGGCGAGGTGGTCGCGTTCCTCTGCTCGCGACGCGCCTCGTGGATCGTCGGTGCGACGTTGAACGTCGATGGCGGGCAGTCGCGCTCGAACATCTAGGCGTGTCCGGCGCCATGCGCGGGGAACACGCAGTCGGAGCGTTATCGACTGCATCGGGCGTTTCGGACTGATCGGGGGCGGCCCACCCCTGCCCCTCCCGGCGCAGGAGGGGTTCAGAAAGAGGAGAACCAAGTGTGAGGAGCTGCGCCCCTCACGCTCCCGGCGGAACTGGGTGAGCCCGCGCGAGGGCGCTCTGCAATTGGGGCGGGACCGGCGCGGGTCGGAGCTGCCCCGGCGAACTCCGGTAGCAGCGGAACCTCTGCCACGGCAGAGCCTCAGCGCCGACAGAACTCCGTGCAGGCGAGACCAGCCCAGCTTGCGCGGGTCCGGCGGGAGCCTCGAAGATGGCGAGGCGCGCACGGACGTGGCGCGCGAGGTGAGGACGAGGACATGCGGTTCAAGCGATCGGATCTCATCGGCATCGCCGTCGCGGCGTTCATCCCGGCCGTCCTCTCGTACGTGATCTTCGCCGGGTGGCAGCTGCTCCACCACGAGGGCACGCCCCTCCTGAGCATCATCGCGGGCAACTTCGCGGTCGTCGGAGGGATCGCGGCGTACGGCACGCGCTACCTCGTGCATCGGCGGGCGTTCATCGGCATCGGGGTCGCGTTCGCGCTGTGCGTGCTCGGCGTGCTGTACCTCCAACGCGCGGAGATGGACGGCGGGCTGGCGCTCGCGCTGAAGTGGCTCGGGTTGCTGCTCTTCCTCGCGCTCAACGTGGTGCTGATCGTCGATGTGATCGCGGTCGCCGTGAACCCCTACCTCGTGCGGCGCGACGAGCGCCGGGCAGCCGGGAACTAGCGTCGAGGACGCCCGCGCGTCCTCGCTCGCCACACGCCCCGCATGACCGACACGCCGAACGCCCCACTCCCCACGTCGCACGCCGCCGCGCTGCAGCTGGCCGCAAAGTGGATGAGTGAGAAGTACTACCGCACGTTCCGACTGGTCGAGGAGGCAGGCGCCTTCGACGCCCTGCTCCAGCAGCGTGACCGTCGCGTAGGTGTGACGATCGGCGCGCTGTGGGAGGAGACCGGCCCCGTGGAGGGCGCGACGCTCCTCGGCGAGCTGCTCACCGCCGACATGCACGCGGACGACGCGATCGAGGACGGCGCGTACGCGGTGTGGGTGCCGCCGAAGGCGCCGCTGCCGACCACCGAGCCGCAGATCTCTAATCTGCGCGATACGCTCGCGCGGAGCCTCGGCGGGCTGGCTGAAGGCGAGCAGCGCGAGGTGCGCCTGCCGCTGACGCTGGGCCTCGCCAAGCTGTCGGACGAGGGCGCGTACGTGTCTGTCACGGGCGGTCTCGCGCCGGAGTGGACGACGATGTCCGACAACATCGGCGGGTCGTACCACCTCGACTCCCGCGCGCTGTACCGGCTGCCCGAGGAGCGTGCGGAGATCGACCTGCTGATCTCACGCGTGCGCGACCGGGCCGCGCTGCTCCAGCCCGGCGAGGTTACCGACGTCCAGATCAATGACACTTGGACGCTGTCGAGGCTCCCCGCGGGCGCACCTCCGGGTGTCACCGTGATGACCTCGCCGCCGCTGGTCGATCCCCTCGACGGGACGATCGTGCGGCGGATGCTGCGGCGTCACGTGCAGCGCGCGGTCGCGCAGCTCGAGGCGGCTCGCGCGGCTGGGCAGCAAATCGACCTCGTCGCGCTGGTGCTCATCGGCGCGCTGGCGCACCTCAAGGACGAGCTGGCGACGGCGGCACTGCGCGGCATGAACCCGACGGCATACGGCAACGTGGACCTGATCGCGGTCGTCGCGGACGCCGGCGTGCGGCAGGTGTTGCAGCCTCGATCGCTCCCGTGGGAGGCCGCGCGGTAGATCGGGGCTAGGGCTGCCGAGGCGCCCCTGGCGGGGTGCGGTTCACGACGATCGTGCCGGCCACCTTGTCGTGCAGGGCCTGGCGGCGGGGATCGAAGAGGATCCAGATCGAACCGGCGAACAGGAATGCCTCGTTGAGCGCGGCGGCGGCGGCGCGCACTAGCGACCGGCGCACACCCGGCACATCGCCGTCGAGGGCCGCGATGCGGATCCGGAGCAGGTAGGCGGCTGGAGTCACGCCGGCGATGCCGAAGATGAAGTCGTAGCCCGCATTCAGCAAGGCCGACGCCACGATCATCTCCGGCGCCTGCCACGGCGACGTCGGCACCTCGACGCCCGCGATGGTGAGGACCGTGACGAAGATCACGGCCTTCAGCAGGCGGTCGCCGATGAACGCCGTCAGCCGGCGCAGCACGCTTGCGAACGCGATGCCGTCGAGCGTGGGGACGCACCGTGCGACCGGGGCG
>CANIRU010000039.1 GCA_947470025.1 Chloroflexota bacterium | reverse complement strand
GCTCGGCGGGCTGGTCCGTCACAGTGGACGCCAGCTCTTTGTCATCGATGCGTTGGACGGGGTTCACGAGGCGCTGCACCGCGCGGTTGCCTGCGGCGCCGACGAGTGACGGGTGAGCGGCGAGGACCTCGGGGGCGCTGGCCACGAGACGCCCGAGCGCGCGATTCCCCAGCCCCGCCGAGGCTGCCGGGCCGACCGGCGTCGGCGCGGATGCCCGCCCCTGCCGAGGAGCGGCGCTGGACGCCCGGTTGCGCGCGTACCCCATGCTCCCGCTTCCATCAGCGCCCGATGTCGCACGTCTGGACTATACGCGAACGGACTGGGCACGTCCGTCGCACGGAAGGCCATCCGCCAGTGACCGCGCCACAGCAAGAACCTCCGACAAGTCGGAGGTTCTTTGACGGATGTCTCGCTGATCCGGGCTACTCGACGGGGGCGGTGGCCTCGGCGGCGGGCGCGCTGTCCGAGGACGCGGGGGCGTCAGCGGCGACGACCTTCGCCCTCGTGCGGCGAGGAGCGGCTGGGGGCTTCGCCGGCAGCGCGGCGATCTTCGCGCGCAGGGCGGCGGCCGACTCCGCGAGCGGGACGCTGCCGTCGGCCCACGCCTTCACGATGTCATCGAAGGCGGCCCGCTGGCTGGCGGTGTGCTTGGCGCCCATCGCGCCGCGCTCGTACTCGTTATCGGTCGTCATGTGGCTCCTCGTGGTGAACCGCTTCGGTGTGAACCCTACGCGTGTTGCAGTCGACCGCCCCTGCGCCAGCGGCGAGGGCGAACTACTCGACGTGATCCTCATCCGACGGACCTGGCGCGGCCACCGGAGGCCGAGGCGTCAGCGGATCGTCGGTCGTGCGGCCGACGCGACGCCGGTACTCGGCGAGCATGCGCTGCAGGTGGGCATCGTTCAGGGGTTTCACTGTCATGGCGTCACGGTCCTTGCTTCCCCGCCATGGTATCACATTTTATGTCTCGATGCGACGGTCGGCGGAACTGACGCGATCGGGCTTCGGCTACCATCCGACCATGAGCCTCGAACGGATCGTGGAGCCGGCGGACTGGTCGACGTGGGTGAGCGCGTCGGCGACGCGTCACCACGTGCTGGGCGACCCGGTGCTCGACTGGCTCGAGCTCCACGGGGCCGGGCGCGGCTACGAGCGCGACACCGAAGCGGACACGTTCGACCCGCGCACCGACTTCACCGAGTTCATCTTCCGACAGGGCAACGGCTTCGAGACGGCGGTGCTCCGACACCTCGCCACGCTCGCCACCGTGCGGCGCATCGTGGAGGACTACACCGAGATCCGCTCGCTCGACGCGGTCGCCTCGACCTTCCGTGCGATGTGCGAGGGCGTCGAGGTGATCCACCAGGGCGTGCTCTGGGATTCCGAACGCGAGACGTACGGCGCACCCGACCTGCTGGTGCGGTCCGACGTAATCAACCGCCTCTTCCCGGGCACGCTCTCCCCCGACGAGGCAGCCGTCGCCGCGCCGGATCTCGGCCGGCCGTGGCACTACCGGGTCGTCGACGTGAAGTTCACCACGCTGCATCTGCTGGCGGGCGGCGACCTCGGCAACTCGGGGTCGGCGCCGGCGTACAAGTGCCAGCTGTTCATCTACAACCGCGCGCTCGGGCTGCTGCAGGGCTACGAGCCGCCGAAGGCGTACCTGCTCGGCCGAGCGTGGGAGCAGCAGAAGGAACGCGGGTTCAGCTGCATGGACCGGCTGGCACCCGTGACGATGTCCGGGGCCCTCGCCAGGCAGCGCCCGATCTCCTCGGCGGTGCTCGCGGCCTGCGAGTGGGTGCGCGCGGTGCGTCGCGAGGGCGCGACGTGGGAGCTGCTCCCCCAGCCGACGCGGGTGGAGCTCTACCCCAACTTCAGCAACCAGCAGGACGGCCCGTGGCACGGCGCGAAGCGGCGCATCGCGACGGAGCTCGAGGACCTGACGATGCTCTGGAACGTCGGCGTGCCCGGGCGCGAGGCGGCCCACGCGCAGGGCATCACCCGCTGGACCGACCCGCGGGTCACCCCCGCCGTCGTGGGTGTCACCGGGGAGAAGCGCGTCCCCGTGCTCCAGGCACTCCTCGACATCAATCGCACGGCGGATGGGCCGGAGATCCTCCCGGCTCGCATCACCCAGGTCGACCCCGCGTGGCGCGAGACCAGCGGTCTCGACTTCTATGTCGACTTCGAAACGGTGAGCGACCTCGCCGATGACTTCACGCAGATCCCGATGCGCGGCGGGCAGCCGCTGATCTTCATGATCGGCTGCGGGCACATCGAGGACGGCGCGTGGCGCTTCACCTGCTTCCTCGCTGACTCGCTGACCGAGGACGCGGAGGCCCGCGTCATCAACGACTGGCTCGCGCATATGCGAGCCGTGGAGGCACGCCTCGGTGGGTCGTCGCCCGCGCGGGTCATTCACTGGTCGCCGGCCGAGGTGAGCAACTTCGAGACGGCCTACAACTCCGCGACCGAGCGCCATCCGGATGAGTCCTGGCCCTCACCGCGCTGGTTCGACTTCCTGAACCACGTGATCAAAGCGGAGCCGGTCGTCGTGCGCGGGGCGATGGCGTTCGGGCTGAAGGCCGTGGCGCGCGCGCTGCATCAGCACCGCTGCATTCAGACGCTCTGGGGCGACGGCCCCGCGGACGGCCTCGGCGCGATGGTGGGAGCGTGGTGGGCCTACGAAGCGGCCGCCTCGACGGGCCAGACAGTTCAGGACATCGACCTGATGCAGCAGATCGTCGCCTACAACGAGGTGGATTGCCGCGTCATGTACGAGGCCGTCGACTATTTCCGAAGCCACCACTAGCCGAAGGGGACGCCCCGGTGCGCGCCGGTGAATCTCCGCCGGTCGTCCAGCGTTGCCAGCCCCACGCACGGTTGTGGTACTGTCGGCGCGCGCGCGTCGCCACCTGACGCGGGAAAAAAGTGGAGGTACTCGCTTGATCCGACCGATGATGTTCACCGCTGCCGTGCTCGCTGTCACGCTCTTCGCGATGACCGCGTTCACCTCGACCGTTTCCGCGCAGACGCCGACGGCGACCGCGACCGCGACCGCTGCCGCCCCGAAGGCGACCGCGACGACTGCCGCCCCGGCCAAGACCGGCAACGCCGGCCTCTCGTCCGCGACGTCGACGTCGACCGTGCTCGTGCTCAGCTTCGTCGCCATCGCTGGCGTCGCCACGCTGGCCGCGCGCCGCGCGACCCGCTCCAACTAAGCGCACTAGCGCCAGTTCGAGAAGCCGAGGGCTCGCGCCCTCGGCTTTTTCGTGTCCGGCGTCGTGTGCGTCTGCTGTTGGCGGGGCCCCCCACCCCGCCCCTCCCCCGCGAGGGGCCCCCGCGAGGGGAAAGCGGGCGAGAGCCTTCGGCTAGACGAAGCGCCCGCCGCCGTCGACATGGATGACCTCGCCGGTGAGGTACCCGTTCGTCATCAGCATGAGCATCACCTGGGCGATGTCCTCAGCCGCACCGACCCGGCCGGCCGGGAGTGCCCCGGCGCGGGCGTCGAGGCGCGCCTGCCAGTCATCGCCGGTGTGCTGGAGCGGAGTGTCGACGACGCCGGGCGTCACCGTGTTCACGCGCACGGGCGCGAGCTCGAGGGCGAGGGCGCGGGGGAGGGCCTCGACGGCGGCGAGCGCGGCGGTAAACATCGCCCCGCCGACGCGGGGGCGGGCGACGATGCCGCCCGAGGTGAACGTGATCGAGCCGCTGCGCATCTTCGGCGCGGCCGCCCGTACCACGTTCACTGCACCCCACAGGCGCTGGTCGACGATGCGGCGCAGCGTCTCCATGTCGTTGGCGACGATCGCGCCCGGCCCCAGCGTGCCCGCGGAGATCACCACGTGATCGACGCGCGGCAACTCGGCGAACAGCGCCCCGACGGCCGCCTCGTCACTGATGTCGAGGGCCGCAGTGTCGCACTCGCCGAGCGCGCGTTGCGCCTCGCGGAGCCGGTCCTCGGAGCGCCCCGCGATCGTGACGTCGGCACCCGCGGCCCGCGCGAGGCGGGCCGTTGCGAGACCGATGCCACTGCTCCCGCCGATCACCACGACACGCTGGCCCTCGAGTGACCCAGAGGCGAGAGACGGTTCCGGACTCATCGGGGCTCCCTGCTAGTGACTCGGAGGCTGCTCGGCCGCGCCGAAACTGCGGCGCAAGGGTACCTCGCGGAGGGTTACGGCGAAGAGGAACATGATCGCCGCGATGGTCGTGGTGCCGATCAACAGGTGGTGCGTCGCCACGGACAGCGCGGTTCGCTGCGCCGCGAGCGTCCGGTCGAGGAGCGCCTGCCCGCCCGGCTCTCGCAGCACCGCCTGGCGCGCCACAGGATAGACCTCGGCGTTCAGGGGCAGCGTGGGGTTCTCGAACTGCTGGTGGAGCGCCGACGGGAGGTCGGCGCGAAGGCTCGCATCAGTGTTGAACGCGCTGACGTACCCGCTGGTGAAGACCAGCGCGAGAACCGCGACGCCGAAGACCGAGGCGATCGACATGAAGAACTGGCGCGAGCTGGACGCCACGCCCATCAGCTCATGCGAGACCGCGTTCTGGATCAACGTGGACATCAGCGGCATCACGAGGCCCAACCCCAGCCCAATCGCCCCCATCAGCACCGCAATGAACAGGATGTTCGTGGACTCGTCGATCGTGAGCAGCATCGCCGTCGCGATGAGCGCGACGGTCGCGCCGATCGTTACGAGCCGCTTGTAGTGACCGGTCCGGGCCACGAGCTGCCCGCCGAGAATGCTCGACACCAGTACCCCGACGGACTGCGGCATGATCACGAGTCCGGACACCTTCGCCGATGTGCCGACGGAGATCTGCAGGAAGGTAGGCAGGAACTGGATCGAGGCAAAGAGGCCGCCGCCCACCGCCATGACGATGAGCGTCGGCTGCACGAACTGCCGGTTCTTGAACAGGAACAGTGGGAGGATCGCCTCGGGATGGCGGCGCTCCTGCCAGACGAACGCGGCGCCCACCAGCAACGCGACCGCGAGCAGGCCGAGCGTCACGGGTGAGGCGAAACCGAAGTTCTTCTGCCCCCAGTCGATGCTAAGGATGAACGCCGTCGTCGCGATCGCCATCAGCGCCGCGCCGAGGAAGTCGATGCTCGCCAGCCGGCCGCCTCGACGGACCGAGGGCATGAGGATCGCAATCAGCGTGACGGCGGCGATGCCGACTGGGATGTTCACGTAGAAGCACCAGCGCCAGCCCGGCCCGTCCGCCAGGAAGCCGCCGAGCGTCGGCCCGACCAGCGAGGACAGCGTGAACGCGCTGGTGAAGTAGCCGACGATGCGCACACGCTCGATCGGCGTGAACAGATCCCCCAGGGTCGCGAACACGCAGGCGAAGATGACGCCGCCGCCGACGCCCTGCACGGTCCTCGCAACGATCAGGACGATCATCGAGGGCGCAAGCCCGCATCCGATCGAGCCGACCACGAAAATGGCGATCCCGGCGAGCAGGAACTCCTTGCGGCCGAACATGTCTGAGAGCTTGCCCACCACTGACACCACGACCGTCGACGCGAGCAAGTAGGCGGTCAGTACCCACGACTGCAGCTGGAAGCCGTCGAGCTCGGCCAGCAGCTTCGGCATGGCGACGGCCATGATCGCCTGGTCGAGGGCGGCCACGAACATGCAGAGCATGAGCGCGTTCAGCAGGATGAACTTCTGCCGGCTCGTCATCGACTCGCCGATGGGACGCGACGGCGCCTGCGGCGCTGCGGGTGATTGCGTGGTCAGAGGGGGC
The DNA here is from genome assembly GCA_947470025.1 of Chloroflexota bacterium. Classification (GTDB taxonomy): domain Bacteria; phylum Chloroflexota; class Dehalococcoidia; order UBA2979; family UBA2979; genus SHYQ01. The sequence continues at coordinate 11,876 of CANIRU010000039.1, read as the reverse complement.
CTCAACTCTCCGAAGCGGATATCCAGTGTCTCATCGGATCGCCCGCGCGCCAGCGGCGCGAGAGCAGCGGCGGTTACTCGAGGTTGCGGATGCGCGGGACGAAGGCCCAGACAAGGGCCATCGCCACCACCATCAGTGCCGCGAGCCCGCCGATCGCGAGCTGCGGGCCGAGGGCCTCGGACAGGAGCCCCACAAAGAAGGTCCCAAGCTGCACCATGCTGAACTGCATGAACCACACCGAGGTCACGCGGCCTCGATACTCGGGCGCGGCGTAGGTCTGGATCAGCACCTGGCCGATCGCCATGCGGCCGGTCTGGCCGGCGCCGACGAAGATCATGATCGCCATCGTCAGCCAGTAGTTCGTCGAGATCGCGAACGCCGCGATCGTCACGCCGAGGTAGGCGCCCCAGAGAATCATCATCCGGCCACGCCGCGACGCGGTAGACGACGCGACGATGAACGACCCCACGAGCGCACCGATCCCCTGCGCCGTGGACAACATGCCCAGCTCGAACCCATCGCGGTGGAGCACCGACTCCACGAAGCCGGCGAGCAGCATCGTGTAGGGCATGGCGACGATCACGATCAGGAAGTTCACCCCGATCAAGCCGCGCAGCACCGGATCGCGCCACACATAGGCCATGCCGTCCACGATGTCGCTGACGCTGCCATGACGGCGACGGCGGACGGGGCGGGCCCCCTCGGCCTCGCGGTCGTAGGAGTGCACCGGGTGGGCGGGCAGACGCATGGTGAAGGTCACCGCGAGGGCGTACATCGCAGCCATCGTCCAGAAGACCGCGGACGGCGCGAGGAACTTGATCAGGAAGCCGCCCGCAGCCGGACCGAGCAACTGCATCAGCGTCTGGCCGGAGGACTGCACGCTGATGGCGTTCATCAGGCGCTTCGGCCCGACGAGGTCGGAGATGATCGACTGCCTCGACGGCATCATCACGGAGTTCACGCCGCCCTGCAGCGCGGAGCTCAGGAACAGGTGCCAGACCTCGAGTTGGACTCCCAGCACCCCGGCGGCGAGCAGTGCGAGCACCGCGGCGTTGATCGCGTTGAATCCCTGCGCGATCTGGATCACGGTCTTCTTGGACGCCCGGTCGGCGAGGATGCCGCCGATCGGGGAGAAGATCAGTCCCGGCACGGCGTTCGCCAGCGCCATCGTGCCCAGCCAGGCGTACGAGCCGGTGAGCTGGAAGACGAGATAGCCGCGGACCAGCAGCTGCATCTGCTGCGACCCGAACTGGAGCATGTTGCCGAGGTACAGGAGCCTGAAGTTCTGGTCGGCCATCGCGCTGAAGGCGCGGCTGACGACACCGCCGGTCGGCGCCTCGTAGGGTTCGAGGGGGGGCAGCGCGCGCTCCTCGCCCTCGGGGGAGGCGAGAGGAGAGCCCGGTCGTGCGATGCCCATCAGGTTTCCGATCCGGTGTCGCAGTCGGTGGATCTGCGCTGTCTGAATCTACCCCCGCTTCATGGTTATGCGGTACCCCTCACGTTAGGGTTAACATCGACGAAACATCACGAGGGAGATTCAGATTCGCCCCGGGGCGTTCGACCGGGCCTCGTCAGCCCCTCGCACGGTTGCGCGCCTCGCCGCTACTTGCCATCCTCGGACCCGCGCATTAGATACGTGATGATGCCGTGCGTGCTCGCGCGCGGAGGCCAAGCGCTGGAGGGGTGCCTGTGCTCGTTCTTGACCCGAAATGGGACCTAGAAACCGACGTCGTGATCATCGGCTATGGCTCGTCTGGCGCCGTCGCCGCGCTGACCGCCGCCGAGGCCGGCGCGAAGGTCACCATCCTCGAGAAGCAGCGCCGCGGCACCGGGCCGGAGGTGGGCAACCACTACTCGACAAGCCACATGTCCGGCGGCGTGTACCTCCAACCGACCGAGCGCGAGGCGACGATCAAGTACTTCCGTGCGATGTCGCGCATGGAGAGCGGCTATGCCACGACTACCGAGCACGGTTGGAGCGGCGACGACCTGATCGACGCCTACACCGACGAGGCGCTCCATAACCACGAGTGGCTCGAGGCGCACGGGTTCGTCATGGAGAAGGTCGGCGAGGGCGCCGAGCACAACCTCCCCGGCGTGGAGTCCTTCGTCTCGTACCGCTTCGAGCGGTCCGGCGTCGGCATGATGCGCCGCTTCGAGGAGCTGATCGACGCCGAGCCGAACATCACCGTCCTCTACACCACCCCGGCGACCCGCCTGATCACGAACACCAGCGGCGAGGTCCTCGGCGTCGAGGCGGCAGCAGGCGAGACGAACCCTCAGACGATCACGATCCGCGCCAACCGCGGTGTGCTGATGGCGATGGGCGGCTTCGAGTTCGACGAGGACATGAAGCTCAACTACCTCAAGGTCTACCCGACGTACTTCACGGGCAGCGAGGCGACCACCGGCGACGGCGTGCGCATGGCGACCGAGGTCGGCGCGCAGATGTGGCACATGAACTGCGCGTCCGCGCGCATCGTGGCCAAGTTCCCGGAATTCCCGAACGCGTTCAGCCTCTGGATGACCGGCGTACGGCCGACGCCGTACATCCTGGTCGACAAGTACGGGAAGCGGTTCACGAACGAGAAGTTCAAGGGCCACACGCTGTACTACGAACTGACGGTCTTCGACTCCCACAAGCTCGATTTCCCGCGGGTGCCCTGCTACTGGATCTTCGACACGAAGCGCATGACCTCGGCGAAGCTCGCCGCGGCTGGCGGCGGCGTGACCGGCGCGATGGGCCGCTACGCGTGGAGCAGCGGCAACGTCGACGAGCTGGCACGCGGCTGGATCATCAAGGGCGACACGCTCGAGGAGCTGGCCGAGAAGCTCGAGATGCCGGTCGAGAACCTCGTGCAGACCGTGCAGACGTACAACGGCTACTGCGAGGAGGGCGTGGATCCCGAGTTCGACCGCGCGCAGGTGGACCTCCTCCCGCTGGGCGAGGCGCCGTACTACGCCGTGCGCATGTGGCCGGGCGGCCCGAACACGCAGGGCGGCGCGAGGCACAACGCCCAGGGTCAGATCCTCGACATGTACGACCGGCCGATCCCGGGGCTCTACGGGAGCGGCGAGTTCGGCTCGCTGTTCGGGATGCTGTATCCCTCGGCGGGCGGCAACCTCAGTGAGTGCTTCGCGATGGGCCGCGTCGTCGGTCGCGAGATCGCGAAGAACCGCGTGTACGTCGGCGCGAAGTAGCGACCGAGCATTGATCGACGAAGCCCCGGGGCACTGCCTCGGGGCTTCGTCATATCCAGCGAAGTGGAGCAAGGGCTAACGCGTCGGGGTGCCTCGGAACGGACGGGCGAAGGTCTTCGTCCACCGCTCGATATAGGCGGGGATGACGTCGGGGTTCACGATGCGCGGGGGGAGCTCGCCCGCGGCGGCGGCGACGAACGCCTCGCCGGCCATCTCCGCGACGCGCTCGCGGCTCTCGTGCGTGACGCCGCCGAGGTGGACGGTCGCGATCACGTTGCGGTGGGAGAGCAGCGGGTGATCCTCGGGCGGCGGCTCCTGCTCCCACGCGTCGAGGCCCGCGCCGGCGAGGTGGCCGGACTCGAGCGCGTCGAACAGGTCGGCCTCGTTGGGGATGCCGCCGCGCGCGGTGTTCACGAGGATCGCACCCTCCGGCATCAGCGCGTACTCCTTCGCGCCGAGGAGATTCTCCGTCTCGCTGCTGAGCGGGCAGTGGATGCTGACGATATCGCTCTGGCCGAGGAGGTCCGGCAGGTCGGTCTTCTTCGCCCCGCGCTCGGCGCAGGTGTCCTCGTCCAGGTACGGGTCGTACGCCAGCACGCGGCAGCCGAACGCCTTGAGATAGGTCGCGGTCCTCGACCCGACGTGGCCGAGGCCGACGATACCGACGGTGCGCCCGGCCAGCTCGCGGCCCATGAACGCCTCGCGCTCGCGGATGCCACCGGCCCGCATCGCGATGTGCGTCTCGGGCATGCGCTTCAGCAGCGACAGCATCATCCCCAGCGCGTGCTCCGCGACGCCCTCGGCGTTGCCGCCCGCCTGGTTCACCACGGCGATCCCGGCGCGTGTGCACGCGTCCACATCGACGGTGTCGTAGCCCGCGCCGTACATCACCGCGATCAGCAGCGAGGGCATGCGCGCGATCAGGTCGTCCGTGACGTGGAACGGCAGCGGCAGCTCGTTGCGCGCGGACGAGACGTAGTACCCGTGCGTCGAGGCGAGCGCCTCCGCGAGGTCGTTGTCCGGTACGTTCAGCGTGCGCACATCGAGCGACGGCGCGCGGTTCACGACGGTGTTGAACGCCTCGTGCATCGGACGGCCGCGGAAGCCCACGCGGAACAGCTCATCGGCCACGGAGTCCTCCTCGCACGACGCGCTCTGGCGGCGAGAGCGCAGACCGGCGCGATTATTGCACGTGCATCGCAGTTGCTCCGTACCGGTCGGGCGCAGCGGGACGGGCCTCCTCCGCTGGGTATGCTCGATGTCGCACGAAGGGACACCTCACCAATGACGACCGGCCTCCTGCTCCTCCACGCCTTCCCCATGGACGCCTCCATGTGGCAGCCGCAGATCGACGGCCTCGGCACCTCGATGCCGATCATCGCGCCGAACCTGCCCGGCTTCGGCGGCACGGCCGCGGGCGACGAGGTGACCTCGATGGACGCGATGGGCGACGCTGCCGCCCGAGCCGCACGCGCGGCGGGTGTCGACAGGGTGATCGCGGTCGGACTGTCGATGGGCGGCTACGTCGCCCTGTCACTCTGGCGACGGCACCGCGACCTGATCGCGGGCCTCGTCTTCGCGAACACGCGCGCCGGCGCGGACGACGAGGCCGGCAAGGGCCGCCGCGCCGACCTGGCGAAGCGACTGCGCGCGGAGGGCTCCGGCTTCCTCGTCGCCAGCCCGCCGCCGCTGCTGTCCGCGAACGCGCCCGCGACGCTCCTCGACCGCGCCAAGCAGATCATTGCGGCCCAGCCCGCCGAGGCCATCGCCGCCGCCTCGCTCGGCATGGCGGAGCGGCCGGACTCTACCGCGCTGCTCGCGGATATCGATGTCCCGGTGCTGGTGATCACCGCCGCCGGCGACACGCTGATCCCGCCCGCCGCCACCGAGGAGATGGCGACCGCGATCCCGGACGCGCAGTTCCGCATCATCGAGGGCGCCGGGCACCTGTCGAACCTCGAGGCCCCGGAGCAGTTCAACATCCTTCTACGTGAGTTCATGAGCAGCCGAACCGAGTGGTAGCGATGGCCGCTCGCGCGGGACGGCGTAGGATGGCCCCATGAGGCCCGAGGATCGCCCGACCCGCGACACGCCGCCACCCGACCGCTCGCAGCTCACCTGCAGCGAGTGCGGCGTGGTCTTCCTCACGCCCGCCCAGCTCATGGCGCATGTCGAGTCCGCCCACGTCCGCGGCAACCTCTAGCCGAGGACTCGCGACCCGCGCATCGAATCGCAACGGCCACACCACCCCGCGCGAGGCTCCGAGGAGTACGCTGCGCGCGCCGACGGCGAGGTGCCGCCCGGCGTGCTCTGAGGGGGGCCGCCATGCTCGAACGCTACCGAATGCTCGACCTGTCTCGATTCCTGCCGGGGCCGTTCGCCTCGCACATCCTCGCCGACTGGGGGATGGACATCCTGAAGGTGGAGGAGACGCTGCCCCGCTACGGCATGGGGCGCGACTCGATCACCCCACCCGACCCGACGCCCGAGGAGGACGCGCGCTACGCGGCCCACAACTCGCTGGCGCGCAACAAGCGCAGCATCTCGCTCAACCTGCTCGACCCGAAGCTCCGCCCTGAGTCGCAGGAGGTGTTCTACCGCCTCGTGAAGGACGCGGACGTGGTCCTCGAGGGCTACCGGCCCGGCGTCGCGAAGTGGATGGGCGTGGACTATGAGACGCTGAAGCAGATCAACCCACGCATCATCTGCTGCTCGATCTCCGGATACGGGCAGGAGGGGCCATACGTGAAGCGCCCCGGCCACGACGGCCAGTTCGTCGCGATCACGGGCCTGATGGGCGGTCGCGGCGACGCCGAACCGCGCCAGATGGGCGTCGCGCTGGCGGACGTCAGCAGCGCACTCTGGGCCGCCAACTCGATCCTCGCGGCGCTGCTCGAGCGCGAGGTCAGCGGCGAGGGGCAGTACATCGACGTGCCGATGGCGGGCGTCGTGATGGCGTACGGCCTCACCGCCTCGACGCAGCTCAAGACGCCGAGGTACGCGCTGCAGCGCACCGGTCCGGGCCTCGGCGTGCTGAAGTGCAAAGACGGCCAGTACATCAGCACCGGCAACGCCGACCAGATCTTCTGGGCGAACTTCATGAACGCCATCGACCGCCCGCAGTACGCCGACAAGCGTGACGTGCAGGGCGACGAGTGGTCCACGATGGTCGAGGAAGTCATGGCGCACTTCCTGACGAAGACGCGCGACGAGTGGCTGGAGATTCTGATCCCCGCCGAGACCTGCGTGGCGCCCATCCACATGACGATGGAAGAGGCGTTCCAAGACCCCCAGATCCAGGCGATCGGCATGGCCTGGAACCTCGACCACCCGACCGAGGGCACCGTGCGGCAGATGGGATCGCCCGTCCGCTTCTCGCGCACGCCGGCGCAGTTCAAGAACTTCGCCCCGATCTGGGGTCAGGAGACGCGCGACGTGCTGGCGAACGCCGGCTACGACGCCGCCACGATCGACGACCTGGAGGCGCGCGGGATCATCCGCACGGCCGCCGAGCCGTCCGCGGTGAAGTAGCGCCGGTGCCCGACCTGTCACCTCGAGGGATGTCGCTGCGCACGGGGCTGTGCCTCGTCGCGGCGATCATCCTCGTCGGGGCCACGACGCTGTGGGCGATGGGACAGCCGGTGTTCTGCCGCTGCGGCGTGATCGCGCTCTGGTCGGGCGACATCTACAGCAACCAGAACTCGCAGCAGGTGGCCGACCCCTACTCGTTCACCCACATCACCCACGGCGTGCTGTTCTTCTTCGCGCTGCTCCCGCTGGCGCGCTGGATCGGCTTCCCACCGCGCCTGGTCCTCGCGACCCTGATCGAGGTGTCATGGGAGATCGCGGAGAACACCGACTTCGTGATCAACCGCTACCGCGAGGCCACGATCTCTCTGGATTATTTCGGGGACAGCGTCCTGAACTCCAGTTTCGACGTGCTTGCGTGCGTCCTCGGCTTCGCGCTGGCGGCGCGGCTGCCCTGGCGCGCCAGCGTGGCTGGCATCGTGGCGATCGAGGTGATTCTCGCACTGACGATCCGCGACAGCCTGCTGCTCAACATCGTGATGCTGCTGTATCCAATCGAGGCTATCCGGCAGTGGCAGTCGGCGCGTTAAGTATTGGTGTCATCGCTCGCGCGAGAGGCCGCGACCTCCTACGATCGAAGACTCCGGTGCACGTCCACGAGTGGGCGCGCCGAGCAGCCCAGTACCGTCGACGACGCCTCGAAGAGGGCGCGTCCCCGGGGAAAGCGAAATCCGAGTGGACGACCCATCGGGGCCCCCGACCGAGGATGCGCCTCGCCTCCCCGAGCGCCCAGAGGAGCCGCGCTCCTCGACGGAGCCGCTGGGCCTGGGCGGCATCGGGAAGCGGCGCGCGGGCAGCCTCATCGGATCGCCGCGCATCGTGCACGAGCGACGCTACCTACGCTCCTCCGGCAGCGGGCGCTTCCGTGCGACGGCCGAGGCCGACGCGCCGCTGACGCCGACCCAGCGCATGATGTGGACGTTCCGCCGCTGGCTCTTCGGCCATGCGCTCTCCTCCGAGCTGGAGATGCACGAGCGCCTGAGCAAGAAGCTCGCGCTGGCGGTCTTCGCCTCCGACGCGCTCTCCTCCACCGCGTATGCGACCGAGGAGATCCTGCTCGTCCTCGTCCTCGCGGGCACGGCGTACATGCAGATGGCGATCCCCGTGGCGGCCGCGATCACGCTGCTGCTGGTCATCGTCGTGATGTCGTATCGCCAGACGGTGCGCGCCTATCCCGGCGGCGGCAGCTCCTACATCGTCGCCACTGAGAACCTCGGGCCGTCTGCCGGGCTGCTCGCCGCTGCGGCGATCCTCTCGGACTACGTCCTGACGGTGGCGGTGAGCATTTCCGCCGGGACGCTCGCCATCGTCTCGGCGCTGCCGTTCCTCGCACCGTTCTCGGTCGAGATCGCGCTGCTCGCGCTGGGGATCGTCACGATCATGAACCTGCGGGGCGCGAAGGAATCCGGGACCGTCTTCGCGATCCCGACCTACCTGTTCATCGTGCTCTTCGCGGTACTGATCGCGGTCGGACTCGGCCGGCTCGCCTTCGGCAACATCTCGCCGATCGTGTACGAGCCCGGCAGCGGGGGGGAGCACACGCTGGAGGCGTTCGGCATCCTCCTGGTGCTGCGCGCGTTCGCGTCAGGCGCGACCGCGCTGACCGGTGTCGAGGCGATCTCCGACGGCGTGACCGCGTTCCGCCCGCCCGAGTGGCGCAACGCCTCCACGACCATGCTGTGGATGGCCGTGATCCTCGCGACGTTCTTCATGGGCGCGACGGTGCTGGCGACTCAGCTCGGCGTCCTGCCGCAGGAAGGCGTCTCCGTCATCGCGCAGATGGCGCGCACCGTGTTCGAGGGTGCCACGCCGCTCTACTACCTGTTCCAGGCGTCCACGGCGCTGATCCTGATCCTCGCCGCGAACACCGCGTTCAATGACTTCCCGCGTCTGGCCGCAATCCTCGCGCGGGACCGCTACATGCCTCGACGGTTTGCGCTGCGCGGCGACCGGCTGACGTTCTCGGTCGGCATCTTCATGTTGACCGGCATCGCCGCGTTCGTGCTGGTGATCTTCCAGGCAGACACGCACCGCCTGATCCCGCTGTACGCGATCGGCGTGTTCGTCGCGTTCACCCTGTCGCAGGCGGGCATGGTGATGCACTGGAAGCGCGCGCACAGCGGCGGCTTCGCGATGCTGATGAACGGGACGGGCGCCGTCGCCACGGGCGTAGTGCTGATCGTCGTGTCGTACACGAAGTTCAGCCACGGCGCGTGGGTCGTCATGATCCTCATGCCCGCACTGGTGTTGCTGCTGCGCGCGATCCACACGCACTACCTGCGCGTCGAGGCCGACCTCGCGCTGGATGACGAGGACGCGCACCTCGCCGCTCGTCCGGCCGACCTGTCGGCACAGGCGGTCATCGTCCCGGTGCGGGAGCTGAACATCGTCACGTGGAACGCGATCGAGTACGCCCGGCGGATGTCGAAGAACGTGGTCGCCACGCACGTCCAGCGCGATGACCATGCACGGCAGGAGGCGTTCATCGAGCGCTGGAACCGCCTCATCACCGACGTGCCGCTGGTCATGATCGACTCGCCCTACCGCACGTTCCTCGGGCCGTTCATGGCCTATGCGGACCGCATTGCAGACGGGAGCGGCGGCAGAGCCACCGTCGTCGTGCCGGAGTTCAAGCCCGACCACTGGTGGGAGAGCCTGCTCCACAACCGCACCGGACGCCTGATCGAGGATGCCGCCGAGGATCACCCGAAGCTCGCCGTGACCGTCCTTTCCGTCCGTCTCCCGAAGCGTGGCAAGCCCGAGTAGCGCCCCTGGCTGGCCGTTATGTCGTCTTCGGCATGACGCGTCGAGCATCGTTACAGCCCTCAGGCCCGGGCGTAGAGTCCCGTCCACCGACCGCGGGAGGACGAGGATGCCGCGCTTCCGACTGCTGCCCCGCTCCGCCGGCGCCGACGCGAAGCGCCTGCTCGCCGCCCGCGCGCTCCGCGGCGCCGTCGATGGCTTCGTGTCGGTCATGCTCGCGGGCTACCTCAACAGCGCGGGGTACACGCCGATCCAGATCAGCGCGATCGTCGCGGGCACCCTGCTTGGCTCCTCGGCGCTCACGCTGCTCATCGGGATGATGGGCTACCACTTCAGCCGACGGCACCTGCTGTTCGTCTCCGCCGGGCTGATGCTGATGACCGGCCTCGGCTTCGCGTTCGTCACGAACTTCTGGGTGCTGCTGTTCGTCGCGACGATCGGCACGCTGAACCCATCGAGCAACGACGTCAGCATCTTCCTCCCGACGGAGCAGTCGCTCCTGAGCGACGCCACCGACGCCGGCGACCGCACCTCGATCTTCGCGCGCTACAACGTCGCGGGCGTACTGGCGGCGGCGTTCGGGTCGCTGGGCGTCGTCGTGCCGGTGCTGATCGCACGGGCCGCCGGATGGTCGCTCGTCGACGCCCAGCGTCTGTCGTTCCTCGTCTACGCGAGCGCGGGCGCGCTGCTGTTCTTCCTGTACGCGCCGCTGAAGGTCGAGGAGAACGCGGGCGTGCCGCAGCGCACTGCGCCCCTGAGGAAGGCGCGCAAGGCCGTCGTCACGCTCGCCGCGCTGTTCAGCATCGACGCGTTCGGCGGGGGGTTCGTCGTACACGCGCTGATCGCACTATGGCTGTTCCGGCGCTTCGACCTCGACATCGAGACCACGGGCACAATCTTCTTCGCGTTCAACGTGATGGCGGCCGCCTCGCAGTTCCTTTCGCCGTACGTCGCGCGCCGGGTGGGGCTGATCAACACGATCGTCCTGACGCAAGTGCCCGCGAACCTGCTGATGCTGCTCGCCGCTTTCATGCCCACCGCCCCGCTTGCCGTGGGGCTGATCATGGTCCGCATGTTCCTGAACCAGATGGACCAGCCCGCCCGCCAGTCCTACACGATGGCGATCGTCCCGCCCGAGGAGCGCGCCGCGGCGGCGAGTTTCACGCACGTCCCGCGGGGCCTGGCGGCGGCGCTGGCGCCGCTGCTCGTGGGGGCACTGCTCACGGTCAGCTCGTTCGGGTGGCCGTTGATCCTCGGGAGCACGGTGAAGCTGGTCTATGACGGCCTGCTGCTCTGGCAGTTCCGCGCGCATCCCGCGCCGGAGGAGGCCGAGCGTCGCGCCGCCGCGGCCTCGACCGCCCGTTAACAACGTTTGGGTGGCGATTCGCGCGGGGCGTCACCTACGCTAATCCGGCGCCGCCGAGGGGCGCCGAAGACCGCCCCGAGACGAGGTGCCCGTGCTGAGCCAGATCACCGAGTGGGTCATCAGTGTGGTGGAATCCCTCGGCTACGGCGGTGTCGCATTCCTCGTGATGTTCGAGAACGTCTTCCCGCCGATTCCCTCGGAGCTTGTGCTGGCGCTGGCGGGGTTTGTCGCGAGCCGGGGGGACGCCTCGCTGCTCGGGATGATCGTCGCGTCGACAGTGGGGTCGCTGCTGGGCGCTTACATCCTGTACGGCGTGGGGGCCCTCGTCGGCCCGGAGCGGCTGCAGGCGCTTGTCCGGCGCTACGGCTGGTGGGTGCGCATTACTGAGGCTGACCTGGAGAGGGCCCATCGCTGGTTCGACCGCTGGTCGACGACGGCGGTGCTGATCGGTCGCTGCGTGCCCCTCGTCCGGTCGTTGATCTCGATCCCGGCGGGGGTCGCGCGGATGCCGATCCTGTCGTTCACGCTCTACACGACCGCGGGGAGCCTGGTCTGGAACGCCATCTTCGTGACCGCCGGCTATCTCCTCGGCGAGCGGTGGGAGACGGTGCTGGGGTATGCGGACGTGCTCCAGACGCTGACGCTGATCGCCATCGGGTTCGGTTTCCTCGTGCTGGCGTTTATCCTGGTGCGCCGCCGGCTGGCCTGACGGACAAGTCAGCCCGGGACAGCCTCGCGCGCCGGCGGCCCACTCGCACCTGTCTCCAAACGCCCGTATCATCCGCCGGTCGAACCCGCAGGGGGCCGGACACGGCGATCGGTCCAGATCGTCGTGGATTCTGGCGATGCCAGTGACACGTCCGAGGGTGGATAACTCTCGAGGCGTGCCCCCTCTGCTGGATTCGCACCAAGGCGCGGTGCTCGCCGTCGCTGGTGAACGACTTGGAGGGGTGGATGG
>CANIRU010000038.1 GCA_947470025.1 Chloroflexota bacterium | reverse complement strand
CGCGGTCGCTGGCGGAGTACCTGTTCGACGACCCCGATGCGCTGATCCGCATCGACATGTCGGAGTACCAGGAGCGGCACACCGTGTCGCGGCTGCTCGGCGCGCCTCCCGGCTACGTCGGCTACGAGAACGCCGGCGAGCTGACCGAGGCGGTGCGTCGCCGTCCGTACCGCGTGATCCTGTTCGACGAGATCGAGAAGGCGCACCCGGACATCTTCAACACGCTGTTGCAGGTGATGGACGACGGTCGGCTGACGGATGCGCAGGGGCGCACCGTGGACTTCCGCAACACCGTCATCGTCATGACCAGCAACCTGGGCACGGGCGTCCGCCCGGACAGCCTCGGCTTCCGACGCGTGGCGAGCGACAACGATGCGGAGAAGCAGCGCAAGAGCATCGAGGAGTCGCTGAAGCGCGCGTTCCGGCCAGAGTTCCTGAACCGCCTCGACGACATCATTGTCTTCGAGCCGCTGACGGAGCCGGAGATCCTGCAGATCACGGACCTCGAGATCGACGAGGTGCGCGAGCGGCTGGCGGAGCGTCGCATCGACCTCGTCGTCACGACCGCGGCACGGGCAACGCTGGCGAAGGAGGGGTACGACCCCGACTACGGCGCGCGCCCGCTGCGTCGCCTGATCGAGCGGAAGGTGGAGAACCCGCTGGCGAAGGAGATGCTCTCCGGCGGCTACACCGCCGGCGACCGCGTCACCGTCGACGCCACGGCAGGCGGCGAGTTCACGTTCACGCGCGAGCCGGGCGTCGTCCCAGAGATCGTGGACGCGGAACCGGCCGAGGTGGGGACGCGATAGGTTCGGCGAGGTGGGGCGGTTTCGTGCGATGCGCGACGGCCCCATCCCCCTGCCCCTGCGCGGGGAAGGGGGATGAATAGCGAGGGTTACACCCTCGCGCTCCCCCGGGACACGCAGAGAGGCGGCCTAATGGGCCGCCTCCGCGTTGTTCTCGTCCGCCAGAGGATCGCCAGGTGGTCTTCCTCAATCACTCCGAACTGTTGAGTGTCGACCCTTCAGCGAAGGAGCGATCCGCAACCCGACAATGGCTTAGCTAAACCACGATCGCGGTGTCGGACGTGCCTCCATCCTGCACCATCGTTATTAAGGCCGATCAAGGCAGTTATGTCGGACGCTGGGGAAATCCCCACGATCATCAAACGTTTCGTTCGACATCACGCGATCCCTGCATGCCGCGCTGTGTACGCTCGACTCGGAGGTTAGTCATGCCGAATGTGACCGACGACTACAAGCGGGTGCATCCGCCCACGCGCACTGCGCTGCGGCAGTGGTTCGCGACGAACGCCGCGGACTCGCCGGGCGTGTGGGTGGTGATGTGGAAGAAGGAGAGCGGGCGCACCGGGCCGTCCTACGTCGACATCGTCGAGGAGGCGCTGTGCGTCGGGTGGATCGATTCACGCAAGATCTCGCTGGACGATCAGCGGTCGGCGCAGCTAGTGACGCCGCGCAAGCCTCGAAGTCCGTGGGCTGACTCGAACAAGGAGCGCGGGCGCCGGCTGATCGACGAGCACAAGATGCGGCCCGCGGGCTTCGCGGCGATCGACGAGGCGAAGCGCAACGGGACGTGGGACGCGACGCCGCGCATCGATCCTGCCGAACTGCCCGAGGACCTCGCACGGGCGCTGTCGAAGAACGCGACGGCGCAGAAGAACTGGGACGCGTTTCCGCCCAGCGTGCGCAAGCAGTTCATCGGCTGGGTGGTGACGGCGGTAAAGCCGGAGACGCGCATGCGCCGCATTGAGCGCACCGTGGGGCAGGCGAGGCAGAACGACCGGACGATGTAGCGGCTGGGCTGCGGGAGCGGCAGAGCCCCCCACCCCAACCCTCCCCCGCGAAGGGGGGAGGGGGCCGGAAGCGGGCTAGCCGCGCACGTCGCGGCGGGCGCGTCGGCCGGCGGCGATCGCCTGCGCTTCCTCGATCAGGGCGTCGAGGAGGTCGAGCGTGGCGACGCCGGGGTTCACGACGCTGATCCAGTTGAGCGACGCGTAGATCGGATGCGGCATCAGCGTGTCGAGGCGCGTGTAGTCGTGGCCGGTGTCGACGGGATCTGCGGTGACGGGACCTTTGGGCGGCGCGCCGAACATCGATTCGTACGTGTCGCGGCTGACGCCAATATTCAGGCGGTAGACGCCCGGGCGGTCGAGGTTCGATGCGCGGTCGTGCGCGTTGCTGGTCACGATCGTGGCGAACGGCGCGCGGTGGTCGATGGGGTGAGCCTCGCCGCCAGGGTTGAAGAAGAAGAACGTGTCGCCGTCCGCCTCGACGGTGTCGACGCCCTCGAGCAGGTCGAAGATGTGGCGGGCGAGTGCCTCGGCGTTCATGCCGCCAGTGTATCGCGCTCGGTGGCGCGCCAGAGGGTGAGCGACACGCACGCGGTGAGCAGGATGCCCAGCGCCATGCCGCCAAACGCGAGGCGCAGCGAGGCGTCGCCGACGATCCCCGCGAACGGGCCGACGAACGCGAAGGTGAGCGACGTACCCAGCGGGACGAACGACATCATCGTCGCGCGGATGCTCGAGTCAGTGCGGTCGTTCACGTAGCCGCTGATCGCGGGCGTCGCGAAGCCGATCGCGAGTTGCAACGCGACGAAGCCGACGAACGCGCCCGCGTGATCGACAGCGGCGAGCATGGCGAGGCCGCCCGCCACGCCCGCGACGGCGAAGACCGCGAGCCGCCGGATCCCGAGCCAGTACGCGACGCGCGCGCTGGCGATCGAGGCGAGCGCGCCAGCCAGCGTCGCGGGCGTCTGCAGCAGCCCGAACCATGCGAGGCTCACGCCATGCTGCTGCAGGAACGGCTGCATCAGCAGGATGCTCGCGATCATCCCGGTCTCGATCGCGATCTGCGTGAGCAGCGCGTACCGCACGAGGCGCACGTCACGTAGCGCGCGCACCGCTGTTCGCAACGTCTCGACGTAGCTCGATCGGTGCGACGCGAGCTTCCTCGGCGGCTCCTGCATCAGCGCGAGGCAGACCGCGCCTGCAAGATAGGGCACGACGCCGAGCATCATCGGCAGTTGCAACGTGCTGACCGAGGCGAGCCACGCACCGCCGATGCCGGCGATCGTGAACGCGGCGGTGGTGAGCGCCTGGTAGCGGCCCGCGTGCTTGGAGAACTCCGTCTCGCGGCCCTCGGTCGCCAGCGAATCGTAGATGTACGCCTGGTCGTTGCCGGAGCGGAACGAGAAGCCGCTGGACCACAGCACGTACGAGGCGAGCAGGATCGGGAAGTTCGAGGCGAACGCGAACATCGTCACGCCCGCACCCTCGATGATCAGGCCCAGCCAGAAGGTGGCGCGGCGGCCGAAGCGGTCGGCGACCGCCCCGGACGGCACCTCCATCAGCAGCTTCACGCCCCAGTAGAACGCCTCCATCACGCCGACCTGCGCCAGCGTCAGGTGACGAAAGTCGAGGAGGTAGACGACCCAGATCGCGAGCCCCGGCTGCGCGAGCGTGAAGACGCCGAGCGCGTTCAGCAGCCGCAGGTTGCGGTTGACGGCGAACGGGCGCGAAGCAGGCGCGGCGGCGGGGGTCATCGAGGGCTCCGGCTCCGCTCGACCCGCCGAGGGGGGACAAGTTGTCGCGCGGGGTGTCGAGTCAGGATAATCGACGGACTGCCCCGCACCACCGTCACCTGACGCCCCCGATGGAGGCCACCATGTCCGCAGAGCAACGACGCCCGTCCGACGGCGCGTCCGCGAACGGTCGCGCCTCGAAGCCCCCATCCCAGAAGCCACCATCCCCGAACCGCACGATGCTGATCGCCGCCGTGGCGGTGTTCGCCATCGTGGCGGTATCGATGGCGGGCGGGGCGCTGTTCTTCGCGAAGGAGCAGCCGCTGCCGCAGGCGACGCCCGTCCCCAACCTCCTCGGCGAGGTGGTGACGCTGAAGCAAGCCGACCACGTGCAGACGGCGGCGCAGCTCGACATCGTGGCGGGGCAGGCGCCTGCGGGCGGGCCACACTTCGCGCAGCCGGAGCGCCCCGGCATCTTCACCGCACCGGTCGAGGACGGCCGGGCGATCCACTCGCTGGAGCACGGCATCGTCTGGATCACCTACCGCGCCGACCTCATCGCCCCCGCCGACCTCGAGGTGCTGCGGCAGGTGGCGGCGGCGCACCCGGGGGACGTGCTGCTCTCGCCGCGCCCGGCGAACAGCGGGCCGGCCTCGATCGTCTCGTGGGGACGCCGGCTGAACCTGACGGCGCCCATTTCGATGATGGCGGTGGAGTCGTTCGTGGTCGCGAACGTGAACAAGTCACCGGAGCCCGGCGTCCGGTAACCTTGCATGAGGGCTGACTGACAGGAATCATCGAACCATCAGGCGACGCACCCGGCAGCGCGGCCAGCAGGCGGCGCGCCGAGTCGAGGGGGACAGCGTGGGCGGAACGAACCGCAGGCGACAGCAGCGACCGAGCACACCGCCGGGCCAGCCCGCGCCGGCGCGCGTCGTGAAGCCGAAACCGCAGTGGCGCGAGACCTTCGACTCCTGGGGCGGCGTGCCGGTGTTCGGCGCGCTGGCGGGCGGCCTCGTCATCATCGCCCTGCTCATCTACTCCAACCGCGCCGGATCCTCCGTCGGGACAGCCGCCTTCGCGCCGTTCACGCGGGCCGAGGTGAACGGTCGCCTGGCCGGCAAGGCCGACGCGCCGGTCAAGATCATCGAGTTCGCGGACTTCCAGTGCCCGTTCTGCAAGCAGTGGACCGACAACGTGGAGAAGCAGCTCCTCGATGAGTTCGTGAACACGGGGCGCGCCTCGATCCAGTACGTCTCGTTCGCGTTCCTCGGCGAGGAGTCGAAGCGCGCCGCGCAGGCCGCCGAGTGCGCCGCGGACCAGAAGCGCTTCTGGGAGTACCACGACCTGCTGTTCGCGCGGCAGGGCAAGGAGAACTCGGGCGTCTTCTCCGCGATCAACCTCAAGAAATTCGGCGCAGAGCTGAAGGGCAAGTACGGCGACTTCGACACCGCGAAGTTCGACGAGTGCGTCGACTCCGGCGAGAAGGCCGGGGCCATCGACGCCCAGACGAAGCAGGCGCGCGACGCGGGCGTACAGTCCACGCCGTCGTTCATCGTCAACGGCGCGTCATTGAGCGGCGTCCAGCCGATCGACACGTTCCGGCAGGCGATCATCGCGGCCGAGACGGCGGCGAAGAAGTAGCGTCGAGGCTCCTCGACCGGACAGCGGCGAGGCAGCAGGTGGGGCGCGCGCGGCGGGTGGCCCCTCGCGGGATGCGCACCGTATCATCAGGCGGTTCCGAGGGAGACGAGCGATGACGACCGAGACCACCACCGAGACCGCCGAGATGACCGAGCAGGCCGCTGCCGACCCGACCTCGATCACGCTGGCCTTCGACGACCTGTTCGTCCTCTCGACCGGCGATGTGGACGCCTTCGTCTACGACATGGCCGAGGCGACCGACCCGCCCCCGTACTACATCACCATCGACGACCGCCGCTTCGCGCTCACCGGCCTGACCTTCCTGGAGCAGGGCCACGGTGCCGTGCTCCCGCGCTGGGTGCGCGAGGAGGAGGCGGCGGGCCACCTCGTCATGTTCGTGCGCCGCAATGAGCGGCTGATGGGCTACGTCTTCGACCCGGCGGTCGCCGCCGAGGACGAGGGCGACGAGGCCGGCGACGACGAGTAGGCACGGGCCGCGCGATGCGCGGCCCGTTCTCCAGCGGTCGCCCTCGATGTTCGCAGGTGACCGATGACCAACGCTCCCGCTGACGCCACCCGCAAGCAGCCGTCACTGCTGACGCGCTCGTACGTCCTCGCGGTCATCGCGTCGCACCTCTACTTCTTCACGTACCACGCCTCGATCGTCGAGGTGCCGCGCGCGCTGACACATCAGCCGCCGTGGATCATCGGCATCGTCGTCGGCGCGATGGGCGTCGCGGGGATGATCTTCCGGCCGCTCGTCGGCGTGTGGCTCGATGGCGGCAACCGCGTGCGCATGGCCAAGCTCGGCGCGATCGGCACGACGATCGCGTTCATCGGCTACGGGCTCGACCTCGGGCCGTGGCCGATGCTCGTGTTCCGCCTGCTGCACGGCCTGACGATGGCGATGTTCACGACCGCGCTGCTCGCGGTCGTCGGCGCCTCGGTGCCCCCGGAACGTCGAGGCGCCGGCATCGGCCTGTACCAGACGGCGGGCGCGGTGGGCCAGCTGTACGCCGCACCGATCGCCATCGCGATCGCCGTCGTCGCGGGGATGAACATCACGTTCCTCCTCACGGCGGGCGTCGTCTTCGTGTCGCTCGTGGCCGCCTCGATGGTGCACGACACGCATGCGCCGGCCGTGGTGACGACGCCCGTGCCCTGGCGACAGCGCGCGTGGGTGTCGAAGACGGCGTTCCTCCCTGCCCTCGTGTTCCTGTCCGTGACCGCGCCGTGGGGCGCCGTGACGACGTTCCTGATCGAGTTCGCCGACGAGCGCGCGCTGTCGAACGTCGGGCTCTTCTACACGGTGGTCGCGGTGTCGCAGGTCGGTTCGAGGGCGAGCGTGGGCTGGCTCGCGGATCGGCTGCACCCGGCGATGACGGTGATCCCCGCGCTGCTGGCGGCAACGGTCGCGCTGCTGCTGCTCTCGATCACGCACACCGAGACGATGCTGCTGATCGCGGGCCTGCTGTACGGCCTTGGACTGGCGTCCACGCAGACCTCGATCGTGGCGCTGGTCGTCGGGCGCACGGCGCCTGCGGGCCTCGGCTCCGCGATGGCGACGTACTCCGTCGCGTGGGACGTGGGCCTCGTGCTGGGCGGCACAGTGTTCGGTTTCGTCGTGAACGCGACCTCGCCCGCAACGACGTTCGCGATCATGAGCGTGATGCCGATCGCGGGCGCCGCGCTGTTCCTGCTGCGCGTCGTCCGCGAGCCCGCGCGCACGTAGCACTTCGAGGAACCTCGAGCGGGCGGTTCGAGGCGGAGCCCTCACCCCCCGCCCTCTCCCCCTCAACGGGGGCGAGGGGGCCTGATCTCAGAACCCTCTCCTGCGAAGCGGGAGAGGGCATGGTGAGGGCTCTTCTCCTACCCCATCTCCTCGATCGGCGGGCGCGGGGTGTCGAGGTCGGCGAAGACGCCGCGCTCGCGGAGGGCATCGCGGATCGTGGCGTGACGCAGCTGCGACTCCGGCGTGTCGAGCGAGCCACTGAGCATGACGTGCGCGTCCTCGCCGTTGTCCTGGTAGTACGCGAGCAGCGTGCCGGCGCGGCGGAAGCCGAAGCGCTCGTACAGCGCCTTCGCGCGCTCGTTGGTGACGCGCACCTCGAGCACGACCTCCGGCAGCTCGGCCTCGCGCGCGAGGTCCATGCACTCCAAGAGCAGGCGCGCACCGATGCCTCGCCCCTGCTGCGCGGGATCGACGGCGATCGTGACGAGGTGCATCTGGTCCTGCATGTACCAGACGCCGATGAACCCCACGATGCGGTCGGGCCTCGTGCGGCGCGTGAGGCGACGTCGCAGCGTAGCGATGGCACCCAGCACGCCCTGCACGCCCAACGTTGCAGCGCGCTCCGGCTGATCCGAGGCAGGCGCCGGCTCATCGATCGCCACGCGGTAGCGCGCGAAGGCGTTCGCCAGCTCGGCATCGAAGGCGCGCGAGGGCCAGGCGTCGTCGTACGCGACGGACTCGATGCGGCGCACGGCGCGGATGTCGGCGCGCGTCATGTCCCGCAGCACGATGCGCGTGCCGTTCGAGGCAACCGGCCCGTTCGAGGACGACGTCATATGTCGAGCGGGGGCAGCGGCGGCGGGAAGTTCGGATTGGGGTCAGGCGATAGCGGCGCGTTGGGATCGCGCTGATCGCCCCAGCGTTCGAGGAGGTGCGCCCACTCGGTGTCGAGGAACTGGAGCTGCGACTCCACCCACGCCACGCCGTGCAGGCGGCCCAGGTGCGCCTCCCACTCCACGCGCGTCTGCCCGAACAGCGTCGGCTCACCGCCCGGGGTGCGATCCTGCGAGACGTCCGATGTGGTCACGCGCTGCCTCGTCCCCGATCGTCTCGGAACATGCGAGGGAATGATACGAGCGATGCGATCTTGCGTCCGTCGACGCGTCGGTCGGGTCGGGTCAGACGTGGCCGGCGACGATCTCGCCCGTGCTCACTGGCACGGTCGAGGCGCGTGCGCGGCCGACTTACGCGCGGTCACCTCGCGGTGATCACATCACGCGATGCTTCGGCGCACCGTCTTCGTTCGCTACGCGGGCGTGCCCGCCGCTGCCGCGCTCGGCTCGTTCGCTGTGGCGACGACCGGGCGCTGCAGCACGTAGTACGCCGTCTCGGCACGTCCGAGGTGCTGGATGCCACTGAGGCTCCAGCCCTCGCGCCCGAGCGCCGTCAGATACCGGGAGACGAACGTGGTGCGGTGCTCACCCGACTGGCGGATGAACTCCACGCCCTCACAACTGATCCGTCCCCGGGAGTCCACGTACGCGACGCGGTACTCCCACTGCCCCACCTGACTCTGGTCCATCTGGGCCATGACTAACCTCCAACCGCAATCAATGCGAGGAGTAGCTGACCGTCTGCCCCCACCACCGCCCGCACCCGGCAGCCCCTGCAGTCGTGCCACAGTCCCGTACATCGCAGGCTCCCTTCCGTATCCGCGCGCAGTCTACGCCGCGTGCCTTACGGCGAGGTGACGCTGCGGAAGTGCCTCGACGATCGAACGTCCGTTCTGTAGAATGCGCGCATGGTCGACGATCCCGGCGTGCGCCCCGGCCCGCTCACTCCCACCGCGACGCCGGAGGACGGCCGCACGGACTCGTCGCTGCGCCCACGCCGCCTCGAGGGGTACTTCGGGCAGGATCGGATCAAGGAGAGTCTGCGCATCTCCATCGAGGCGGCCCGCCAGCGCGAGGAGCCCCTCGACCACCTGCTGTTCCACGGCCCGCCCGGCCTCGGCAAGACGACGCTCGCGATGATCGTCGCGGCGGAGATGGGCGTGTCGATCCGCATCACCAGCGGCCCGGCGATCGAGCGCGCGGGCGACCTCGCGTCCCTCCTCACCAGCCTGCAGGCCGGCGACGTGCTGTTCATCGACGAGATCCATCGCCTCGCGCTTCCCGTGGAGGAGGTGCTGTACCCGGCGATGGAGGACTTCTCGGTCGACATCATGCTCGGCAAGGGGCCGAAGGCACGCGACGTGCGCCTCAAGCTGAACCGCTTCACGCTGGTCGGCGCGACGACGCGGTACGCGCTCGTCTCGCAGCCGCTGCGCGACCGCTTCGGCGCCGCGTACCGCATGGAATTCTACGACCAGGCGTCGCTGGAGCACATCGTCACCCGCTCGGCCGAGGTGCTGAACTGTCGCATCGTGCCGGACGGGGTGTCGGAGATCGCGCGCCGATCGCGCGGCACGGCGCGCGTCGCGAACCGCCTGCTGCGCCGCGTGCGCGACTTCGCCGAGGTGCGCGCGGACGGCGTCGTCACCAGCGAGGTGGCCTCGCGCGCCCTCGAGCAGTTGCAGATCGACGAGCTGGGCCTCGACCAGATGGACCGTGACCTGCTGCGCGTGATGGCGGAGCGCTTCGGCGGCGGCCCGGTCGGCCTCGAAACGCTCGCCGCCGCGATCTCCGAGGAGGCCGACACGATCATGGACGTGTACGAGCCGTACCTGCTGAAGATCGGCTTCCTCCAGCGCACCCCGCGCGGCCGCGTCCTCGGCCGCCCCGCGTACGACCACCTCGGCCTCGACGCGACGACGCGCAGCGCGCAGGCGACGCTGTTCGAGGCACGCGCGTTCGAGGATGCAACGTTCGAAGACGTGCCGGAGTAGGTCACGCCGCTACTCGCCGAACGCCTCGCGCAACACGCCGACCGCCTCGATGATCCGCTGCTGTGCCGTGGCACTGTCGAGGCCTGCCGGCGCGGCGAGTCCGATGTGCGTCGCGCCGAGCTGCTCGTGCTGGCGCGCGCCCTCGATCCACTCGGCAGCGCCGCCATCCAGCGTCAGGCCGAGAGTCAATCCGAACGTCGAGGGATCACGTCCCTCCTCGACCAGCCCGGCACGCAGTTGCGCGAGTGCCTCGTCAGCGGGACGGCCCATCGGGATCCAGCCGTCCGCGAACCTCGCGGCGCGACGGAGCGCACGCGGGTCGGCGGTGGAGCCGATCCAGATCGGGATCGGCGGGACGGTGCGGTTCAGGCCGATGCGGTCGAAGTCGTGGAACCGCCCGTGGAACTCGACGTGCGGCTCCGTCCACAGCCGCCGCAGCAACGCGAGCTGCTCGTCCATGCGCCGGCCGCGGGTCGAGATGTCCTGGCCGAGCGCGGTGTACTCCGGCTCATTCCAGCTCAACCCCACGCCCAGCTCGAAGCGTCCCTAGCTCAGTGCGCTCAACTCGGCAGCCTGCTGCGCGACGAGGCCGGTGGGCAGCTGCGGCAGGATGAGGATCGCGCTGCGGAAGCGGAGCCGCGTCGTGACGGCGGCGAGGTGCGAGAACAGCACGAACGGGTCGTGGTACGGGCCGATGTAGTTCTGGCTCGGCCGATCCGGAAATCGCCCATCCTCGACGCTGAGAACATGGCCGCCGATGCCGAGGTAGTCCAGCCCGCCCTCGTCGAATGTGCGTGCTGTCTCGCGCAGGCTCGCTGCATCTCGCGTCGCCGTGACCGCCAGTCCTGTGCCGAACTTCATCGCTCTGCCCCCCTGTACTTGTCGAGGAGCATAGCGAGACAGCCCTCGGCGTACGAGGCTCCACCCACCAGGGAGAACGATGTGGCGACTGCCGCGCTAGCGCGCGCGGATGATCGAGTACGTCGCGCGGCCCGTGGCGACCAGCGCACCGCTCGCGTCGCGCACATCGACCGAGGTGAATGCGAGCGCGCGACTGCTGCGCAGTACTTGGGCGTCCGCATGGACATCCGTGGTCGCGGCGTTGAGGTAGGTGACGTTCAGGTCGAGCGTCGCCTGGCCTCGATACGTCTCGTCGCCGTCCTCGATCAGGGTGATGATCGCGGCGCCAGCGGCAGCATCGATGAGCGACGCGATCGCGCCGCCGTGCATCACATCCGCGCGGCGCGTGCCGAGCTCAGGGCGCATCGGCAGGGACAGCGTGATGCTGCCCGCCTCGTGCACCGCGTCGATGGCGATGCCGAGCGTCTTCCAGTACGCGACGGCACCATCATGTACGCGCGCGAGCAGGGCGTCGAGGTCGTGCGTGGTCATCGCACCGCAGTCTACGGTACGGGCGGCACCGGGGGTACTGGGCCGCTTGGCGATGCGGGCGGTGGGGTCGGCGGCGTCCACGGCGCACCGGCCTGCGGCATCGGCGGAGGCGGAGCGGGGCTCATCGCGCGCGCCGTCGAGGACCTCGACCTCGCGCTGCGCGTGATCGCAGGCGCGGACGCGGGCGATCCGGGCAGCGTCCCCGCGCCGATCGAGGACACCCACGCCGTGCACCTCGATGGTCTGCGCGTCGCGTGGTACGTCGACACGCCGGGCGCAACGCCGACCCCGGCCACCATCGCGACCGTCGAGCGGGCCGCGCGCAGCCTCGAGGCGCTCGGATGCACCGTCGAGGCGGTCGCACCGCCGCGCCTCGATGAGTCGTTGCCGATCACGCAGACGTACTGGAAGGGATCGCAGTCCACGTCGTTCGATGAATGGCGACCGCCTCGACCGAGCGTGCTCACCGCCGAGCAGATTGAACGCGGGCGCTTCGAGTGGGAGCGGTTCTCACGCGACATGGCCGCGTTCATGCGCGGATAC
Organism: Chloroflexota bacterium; assembly: GCA_947470025.1. Taxonomy (GTDB): domain Bacteria; phylum Chloroflexota; class Dehalococcoidia; order UBA2979; family UBA2979; genus SHYQ01. The sequence continues at coordinate 5,890 of CANIRU010000038.1, read as the reverse complement.
GACGTCGTCCTCGCGCCCGTCGCTCCGAGGCCCGCGCCGCTGCACGACACGTGGACGATGGAGGAGTACCTGTACACGCTGCCGTACAGCCTGACGGGGCAGCCCGTCGTGGTGCTGCCGTTCGGCCTCGAGGACGGACTGCCGATCGGCGTGCAGGTGATCGCACGGAAATGGTGCGACCACGTGGCAATCGCGGCGGCGATGGCGCTTGAGTCCTCGACCGATCGGGAGTGGGGCGGCGCGATCGCGGGATAGGTATTGGTAGAACAGCACGATCCGGACCGGGAGCCCGAGGGGCAAGCCCCTCGGATTCATCCCCCTTCCCGCGCAGGGAAGGGGGCAGGGGGATGGGACGCCCGCCGGGGCGTCGACACGACACGGAAGCTAGTCGCGCGCGCCTCGACCGAGCTTGCGGAGGAGGGCGTTGCGCGTGAGCGTCGCCATCGGATGCACGGTCCAGCGACGGGCCGTCGCCTCCTCCGCGCGGAGGTCGAGGTAGCGCAGCGCGGCTGCCTCCAGCGAGTCCTGCGCGAGGTCGCGTACCTCGGCCAGCGCGGGCCAGCGCTTCACCTTGTGCGGATCGACCTTGTCAGCGATGAACATTGCCCACGCTTCGCCGTCGTAGTCCGGGTGGCCAGGCGTGTGCCACCAGATCGCGAAGCGCACGCGCTCGTCGGTCACCTCGAAGCGCTCCGCCAGCTCGAGGGCGCCGATCGGGCCGTGCAAGATCACGGGCTCGTCGCGCTCAACGGGGTCGATCGCCATGCCTCGTGCCTCGGCGCGGCGCAGCAGCTCCGCAGGATCGACCGCGCGCACGAGGTCGTGCCCCTGCGCCGTCAGCCGCGCGCGCTCGACATCGAGGCCGTGCCGCCGCGCCAGTTCGTCCGCGAGTACGACGACGCGATCAATGTGCGCCAGCATACGTTTCGGCACCTCGAGCGCCATGCGCGCGCGCAGCACGAGGTCGGGCGTGAGGTTGGAGGTGTCGAGTTCGTCGCTCATCGGTGCGTCAAGTATGTCAGGGTGAATCCCGATAGTGACATCCCGCCCCTTGCAACACAGTAGTCCCAGTGCAGGGAGTCGAGATGCAGGGCAGCACACCCATGCGCACCACAACAGCGCGGCCGTCAGCCGCGCTCCGCACGCGCGTCCTCGCGATCCCCGCGCTCGTCGTGGTGGCGATTAGCGTCGCACTGCTGCGTGGGAGCATTTCGTCCGAGCCGTGGCAGACCGTGCTCCTCGTCATCGCCATGGGCGTGCCGCTCGCGTTCGCCGCGATGACGAGCGCCCAGTCCTCGGCCCTCGCGCGCGAGGTCTCCGCGCTGCGCTCCGTGCAGGACACCGCGCAGCACGAGATGGCGAGCATGGCGCACGACCTCAAGGGGCCGCTGTCCACGGTCACCTCCTACCTCGACCTGATCGCGGACGGCGCGCTGGGGCCGGTGAGCGACGACAAGCGCGTCGCCGCACAACGCGCCGCGCAGGCCTCGGTCCGTGCGCGCACCCTCGTGGAGTCCGCGCTGCTGCAACACGTCGAGGCGACTGCTTCGCGTCCCCCCGACGTCGCGACCGTGGACCTGCGCGCGCTCATCCGCGACGTCACGGACGCGCTGTACGCCGAGATCGCGGCGAGCCAGGCGGAGGTCACCGTGGAGCCGCTGCCCGTCGTGCGCGGCAACGCAACGCAGCTCTTCCGCGTGTTCGAGAACCTCGTGCAGAACGCGGTGAAGTACGCGCGGCCGGGAGAGACGCCGGTGATCACGATCACCGGCAGCATGACGGACGGCCACGCCGAGATCCTCGTCACCGACCACGGCATCGGCATCCCGTCGGAGGACTGCGAGCGCGTGTGGGGCACCTCGACACGCGCGGCCAACGGCACGTCCGTCGCGCAGGGCCACGGCCTCGGCCTCGCGACCGTGCGGCGGCTCGTGCGCGAGCAGGGCGGCGACGCCTGGATCGACCGCACCGCCTGCGACGGTGCCACGGTGCGTCTCTCGCTGCCGCTGGGGTAGCCGACTCGAGCGGCTGTCGCCCTGACCGCTGTTCGAGGTGCTCGAGTGGATCGGCCCACCCCTGACCCTCCCGGCGCGGGAGAGGTTGAACATTGAAGGGCTTCGCCCTTCAAGCATCCCGAATGCAGACCCTCACCCCAACCCTCTCCCACTGCGTGGGCGAGGGAAACAGAACGTCAGAACCCTCTCCTGCGGAGCGGGAGAGGGCAGGGTGAGGGTCGTCGTCCTCAAACACCTCGAACACCCCGCCACAATCGAGAACTGCGGCTCCCCGACCTCGCGACAAGAAGAAGGGCGGGACGCGTTCGCATCCCGCCCTTCGCGAGTCCTCGATCGGCCGAGGGTTAGGCGGACATCCGGCGCAGGCGGGCGACGCGCTCCGCAGTCGGCGGGTGCGTCGCGAACAGCGCCGCGCCGCGCATGCCGGCGAACGGATTCACGATGTACATGTGCGCCGTCGACTGCGGCACGTCCATCGTGACGCGCTGCGCCCCCATCTCCAGCTTCTGCAGCGCCGAGGCAAGCGCCTCCGGGTCGCGCACGATCTCCGCACCGTCGTGGTCGGCCTCGAACTCGCGCGAGCGGCTGACGGCGAGCTGGATCAGCGTGGCCGCGATCGGCGCGACGATGACGGCGATCAGGCCACCCGCACCGTTGCGCCGGTCGCTGCCGCCGAACCACATCCCCATCCACGCCAGCATCGAGATCGCCGAGGCGATCGTCGCGACGACGGAGGAGGTCAGGATGTCGCGGTTCTTCACGTGCGCCAGCTCGTGGCCGAGCACGCCTCGAAGTTCGCGCTCCGTCAGCAGCTGGCGGATGCCCGTGGTCACGGCGACGGCGGCGTGCTGCGGGTTGCGACCGGTCGCGAAGGCGTTCGGCTGCATCTCGTCCATCACATAGACGCGCGGCATCGGCATCCCGGCGTCCTGTGCGACGCCCTCGATCAGGCCGAACAGCGCCGGATCCTGCTCGCGCTTGATCTCCTTCGCGCCCGCCGTCTTGAGGACGATGTCGGCGGAGAACCAGTACGAGCCGAAGTTCATGACCCCGGCGAAGATCAGCGCCGTCACCGCGCCGCTGGAGCCGCCCAGCGAGCCACCGATGGCGATCAGCAGGCCGCTCATCGCTGCGAGCAGCACTGCGGTCTTGATGTTGTTCATGTCTCTCTTGCTCCTGTGGAACCGGTATCCACATGTTATCGGGCCTACAGAGGAACGTGTGATCGGACTGCTAACGGGTGTTCGAGGGGCAGACGAAGAGGCGCACAGCCGGGGTCTCGACCTTCTTCGGGGCGTTCGAGGTGCTTGAGTGGGACGGCCCATCCCCCTGCCCCCTTCCCTCCGCGGGAAGGGGAATGAAGGGCGAGGGCTTCGCCCTCGCCCTCCCCCGGGACCGAGGGTGCTTCGCACCTCGGATCCCGGGCGCTGGTACGAACCCCTGCCCTCTCCCATCGAACAAGCGACGGTTCTGAGTTCGCACCGTGGCGTTCATCTACGTCCGCAAGGTTCGCAGGCGTCGCGCCTTGTGGGACGAAGCTGCTCTGGGCCCGTGCGACATGACCACAAGGTCGCGGACGCCTCCGCCGATGTCCGAGGTACGCAGCGACCTCGGTCTGGGTGGGAGCGCGGGGGCGAAGCCCTCGCCAGACATCCCTTCCCGCGGCCCGCGCGAAGCGCTGTTCTGCTTTGAAGACACGGAAGGGGGCAGGGGGATGGGACGACCCGCGGTTGAACCTCGAACAATCGAATGACATCGAGGCCCGCGCCCCATCTGCACGAACCTCGGTCCGCACCCTCTGCATGCAGAAGGGGCGGCCGAGGCCGCCCCTTCGTGTGCTGCGCCGGTCGCCCGAGGGCTAGCCGCGCGGGAGGCCGAGGCCGCGGGTGGCGATGACGTTGCGCTGGATCTCGTTCGAGCCGGAGAAGATCGTGTGCGGGACGGAGACCACGTAGTCCTGCACGTGCGTCGCGCGCATCGGCGCGTGCGGGCTCTTCGGATCCCAGACGTTGCCGTACAGACCCCACGCCTTCGTGCCAGTGCGGGCGACGCGCTGGTGCAGCTCCGAGCCGAACATCTTGTTCACGGACGCCTCGTAGTTCGGCACCAGGCCGCGGGCGTTCATGCTGACGATGCGCAGCGAGAAGTTGTAGAGCACCTCCGCCTCGATCGCACGGTCCACGAACTCCAGGCGCATCGCGTTGAAGTCGGAGCGCACGAAGCGTGCTGCGGCGCCCTTCATCGCATCGAGCTGCTTGTGCAGGCCTCGGCGGTACGTGATCGACAGCGCGACGAGCGACCGCTCGAAGTCGAGCAGCGTCATGCCGACGTACCAGCCGCGGTTCTCCTCGCCGACCAGGTTCTTGGACGGGATGCGCACGTCCTCGAAGAACGTCTCGTTGAACGGGTGTTTCCATGCCATGTCGATCAGCGGGCGGAGCGACACACCGGGCGTCTTCAGGTCCATGATCACGAACGAGATGCCGCGGTGCTTCGGCGCCTCGGGATCGGTGCGGACGAGGGCGAACAGCCAGTCGGCGAAGTGCGCGCCGCTGGTCCACGTCTTCTGGCCGTTGATGATCCACTCGTCCCCGTCGCGCACAGCGCGCGTCTGGAGCGAGGCGAGGTCGGAGCCCGAGCCCGGCTCGGAGTAGCCCTGCGCCCACGCGACTTCGCCCGAGAGGATGCGAGGCAGGTGCTCCTGCCGCTGCTCCTCGGTGCCATGGACGATCAGCGTGGGGCCGAGCATGGAGACGCCCATGCCGCCGACGGTCGGGGCGCTGGCCTCCGCCATCTCGGCGTTGAAGATGAACTGCTCGATGTGGGTGAGGCCCGCGCCGCCGTACTGCTTCGGCCACGCGGGGGCGACCCAGCCGTGCTCCGCCAGCGCGTCGGCCCACGCCTGCGCGGCAGCGCGCGCGTCGGGGTTCGAGGACTTGCGGTCGGCCTGCCAGCCACCCACCTCGTCGACGCTCTCGGGGTCCTCGTTCGAGCGGTAGCGATCCGGCAGCCGATCGACGATGACCTCGCGCACCTGCTCGCGGAAGGCGGCCTGCTCGGCGGTATCGCTCCAGTCCATCGTGTCCTCCGGGTGCCGCGCGTCGCAGTCGATGAGTCGAATCTTGCATGAACTATCGAATGATCGCATGGCAGCGATTTCCGCAACAGATCGCGGACTCTGACGTGCATCGCCAGCGCCCCGAGCATCAGAACGGAGATCAGCGCGGCCGCCGGGAATATCACCGCCGGGAACCAGATGCCCGCGATCAATGCCTGAGTTCTGACGGAACCGGTCACAAGCACCAAGAATTATTATAAAGTGACCTTCCGTCTGCGTTACCTTCACTCTCAGGAGCCCCCCCCCCTTGCGTAACATTCCTTCATCACTTCTTGTAGTGGTAACGAGCGCAATCGCGATCATGCTTTTCTCTCCCGCAACACCGGCGGAAGCGGTAGCTGCTGCTCCTAGCGTGACCTCGATCGCGCCCACCCGCGGACCAGCCACGGGTCTTTCTATCATCACGATCACGGGAACTGAATTCTCAGCTACACCGACGGTGGCGATCGGCGGAGTTGCAGCGACAAACGTCACTCGCGTGAATGCAACAACACTTACTGCAATTACCGGAGCGATGGCTGCAGGCGTGAAGAACGTCGTGGTCACCAATCCAGACGCTCAAAGCGCAACTGGTGCAGGACTGTTCACGGTCTACGGCACGGCGCCGGCCGGGACGTGGACGGGAGTTAACCGATTCGCGGCCGGCGCAACGGCCGTGGCTATCAGCCAAGCAAATAATGCGGCAACGCCAATCATTACCGTGGTTGCGACGGTTCCCGGGATTACAGGCCTGATTCACCGATCACTTGATCGCGGT
>CANIRU010000037.1 GCA_947470025.1 Chloroflexota bacterium | reverse complement strand
TAGCTGACAGCATTGCCAAGGAGGGGATCGACCTTCTCGCGAAGCACCACGAGGTGGTCGTGAAGACCGGCCTCAAGGAAGACGAGCTCTGCGAGGCGATCAAGGATGCGGACGCGCTCGTCGTCCGCAGCCAGACGCAGGTGACCGCGAAGGTCCTCGCCGCCGCGACGAAGCTCCAGATCATCGCCCGCGCCGGCGTCGGCGTGGACAACGTGGACGTCGAGGCGGCGAGCAAGCACGGCGTCATCGTCGTCAACGCGCCGTTCGCAAACACGATGTCGACCGCCGAGCACGCCTTCGGCCTGATGCTGGCGATGGCTCGGCACATCCCCCAGGGGCACGCGTCGCTGCAGGCGGGCCGCTGGGACCGCTCGAAGTTCACGGGCCTTGAACTCAACGGCAAGACGCTCGGGGTCGTCGGCCTCGGCCGCATCGGCACCGAGGTCGCCCGCCGCGCGCGCGCCTTCGAGATGCGCGTCCTCGCCTTCGACCCGTACGTCTCCGACGAGCGCTTCAGCGCCCTCGGCGTCGAGCGCCGGACGCTCGAGGAACTCTTTGCGGAGTCCGACTTCGTCACGTTGCACACGGCGCTCCAGGCGGAGACTCGCAGCCTCGTGAACGCGGAGCTGCTGGCGAAGTCCAAGAAGGGCATCCGCATCATCAACGCCGCCCGCGGCGCGCTCATCGACGAGCAGGCGCTGTACGACGCGGTGGAGTCCGGCCAGGTTGCGGGGGCCGCGATCGACGTATTCTCCGCAGAGCCGGCGGTCGGCAACATTCTCACAACGCACGAGCGGATCGTCGTCACGCCGCACCTAGCCGCCTCGACGAACGAGGCGCAGGACCGTGCGGGCGTTGATGTCGCCGAGCAGGTGATCGAGGTTCTCGCGGGCGGCGCGCCGCGCTTCCCCGTGAACATCCCGACGGTCGCCGCGGAGTCGATGGCTGTCATCGGCCCGTTCATCGATGCCGCTGCCGCCGCCGCCCGTGTCGCGCGGCAGATCGCCGCGGGCAACCTCCAGAAGGTGCGCATCGAGTACCTCGGCGAGATCGGCAACCACAACACCAAGCCGCTCACGCTGTCGGTGATCGTCGGTCTGCTGGACGGCGTCACCTCCGAGAAGGTCTCCGCAGTCAACGCCCTCGCCACCGCCGAGGCGCAGGGCCTCCGCATCGAGGAAGAGAACGGCCAGGCGCAGGATCCGTACGCGAACCTCGTCCGGGTCACGCTCGGTACCGACAGCGGCGAGCAGCGCGTCTCTGCGACGCACACCCCCGCGGGCGTCCGCGTGGTGAACATCAATGGCTACGGCGTCGATGTCCGCGAGGACGGTTCGCAGCACTTCCTTGCAGTGGAGAACGTCGACCGCCCGGGCACGATCGGCCGCGTCGGCACGCTCCTCGGCGGCTGGGGCGTGAACATCTCGTCGATGTCCGTGTCCCCCGGCGAGAGCGGCGGCGCGCTGATGCTCATCGGCGTCGCGCGCGAGCTGACCGACGCCGAGCTAGCGCAGGTCGGGGCCCTCGAGGGCATCGACAAGCTGAACCAGGTCCAGCTCTAACCTCGAACCCTTCGAGTACCAAGACAACGCCCCGGCCATCGGCCGGGGCGTTGCTGTGTGTCGCGTCGTAGAAGGGCCCTCACCCCTTCGAGGCGGCGAGGGCAGAGTGAGGGCCTCCGCCCTCCGCGCTAGTCGTCGAGGCTGTTGAAGACCAACCCCGTCGCCAGCTTCGGGTAGAAGAACGTCGACTTCTGCGGCATCACCTCGCCCGCGTCGGCGACCTCGGTGACTTGCTGGACGCGCGTGGCGTTGATGAGGAAGGCGAGGCGACACGCGCCGCTCTCGACGGCCTCACGGGCCTCCTCCGCGCTCTCGGTGAACTCCACGCGGCCGGCGGCGAGGGCCGCGCGGTCGATGCCGAAGATCGGGGTCAGCACCGTCTCCGTGAGGATGCGGGCGTCGAGCCGCTTCGAGGCGGTCGAGAGGCCCTGCGGCATCGCCGCGTCGATTGCCTCCTGCGACCGCGCGGTCGCGAGGTGGATGGAGTGCGGTCCATCCACTCCGAGGATCGCGAACGCGGTTGGCCCGTACGCGTTGGCTTGGACGCGCTCCCACGCGGACTCGACGGCGGCGGCACCGCCATCGGTGGAGAGTGTCTCGACGCGGTAGAGCGCCGACAGGCGCTCGAGGAAGCGCTCCGGAAGCACCTCGTCCTTCACGAGGCGGTGGATCGGCAGGATCACGAGGCCGGCATCGTCCTCGGGGATCAGGCCCATCAGCGCGAAATTCTCCGGTTCGTTGCCGGTCCAGCGCTTGCCCGCCTTCGCGGCGCACTCGTCGCGGTAGTCGAGCGCGGTGTGCGTGCGGTGGTGGCCGTCCGCGATCGTGATGTTCGTCGCGTCGAGGACGCCGACCAGCGTCGCGATCTGCGCCTTGTTCGTGACGACCCACAGCCGATGCCGGTCGCCGAGGCGGTCGTGGGCCTGGAAGTCCGGATCTGTGCCGGCGACCTTCGCGATCAGGTCGCTCGCGGCGTGCGTCGGGTCGAGGAAGGTCGCGAAGATCGGGGAGATGTTGGTGCGCGTGGCGCGGATCAGGCGCAGGCGCTCTTCGCGCGGGCCGGAGAGCGTGGCCTCGTGCGGGCGGACGATGCCCTCCTCGGGGCGGTGCAGACGCGTCCGCGCGAACACGCAGCGGCGGCTCACCCAGCGGCCCTCGATCTTCGCGCGCTGCTCGTACACGTAGAGCGCGGGCGCGGCGTCGCGCACGAGCGCCTGGTCCTTCAGCCACGCGTCGAGCGTCTTCTTCGCGCCCGCGAACCGAGCGTCGCCGCTGCCCGCCGGGTTCTCGAGGTGCGCCGCGTTGTACGGCGAGCGCGCGTGCAGCGCCGCGACGGCGTCCGCGCCGACCACGTCGTACGGCGGCGCGATTACGTCGTCAGGCGTGACGCGCGCGGGGTTGTAGCGCAGCGCGCGGAACGGGCGGATCTCGGTCATACGGGTAGGCCTCTCCTGCGAGCGTTGTCGGCATCCTCGGCGGCGCTTTTGACGCCCCTCGCCGCGCGTTCCTAGACTGCGAATCTGACTGGCGCCCACGCCCTCCGAACCATCGAGGAGCGCGCGGCGGCGTCATCGCACCAGACAAGGCTACAGATGCAACGCTTTTGCGTCTTTTGCGAAATCGTCGCCGGGCGCGAACCCGCCGATGTCCTCTTCGAGTCGGACGAGGTGATCGTCATCCGGAACCGCCTGAAGTGGGTGCCGATCATGCTCCTCGCGATGCCGAAGCAGCACATGGCGCAGTCGGAGCTGTGGTCGAATATGGGCGCGGTCGGGGCGGCGGCGGTGCAGGTGGGGAACGAGCAGTGTCCCGGCGGCTTCCGCCTCATCTCGAACTTCGGCTACGACGGGATGCAGTCCCAGGACCACGCCCACGTCCACATCCTGGGCGGCATGTTCCTCGGCGAATACGCCTAGCGGCGGGTATGCCTGACGGCGTGGGGACGAGGACGCTTAGCGTGGGGTTCGCTGGCTAGTCCTCTTCTTCACCCCCGCCCCTGTCCATTCGAGGCGATCGTGGCACCTTCCGCTCGATGTCCTGGACGTGCGCGCGGACGGTGCGGAAGCGCAGCGCGCCGATGATGCCGGTCAGCACGCCCGCCGCCACGAACGTGTAGCCGATCGCGTCGATGACCGCGCCGTCGAGGAACTGGATCGCGGATCCCCCGCTGACCGCGAACGTGAGCGCGGTACGAATGTAGGCGAGCAATGTCTGCTCGTTCGCGAGCGCGGTGCGATCGCCCGACAGGATGTCGTTGACGCCGAGGTCGTCGTACGGGTGATCGGAGGAGGGACGCTGCCTCATCGCGTCCCTCGCTAAGTCCTCGCGACGCTCTCGCGCTGGAGGGCACTCTGCAGGAACTTCTGCCCGTACTTGAAGTCCTTGAGCGGCGTCCAGCGACCGGCCCCCACGTGGATGGGGAACACGAGCGCGAGGTCCTCGGGCTCGATCGCGGTCTGGATCGAGTCGCGGATGGCATCGGCACTGTGGTCTGATTCGATCAGCCACGTTCCCTCGGGGAACGGCCACGAGGCCACACCGACTGCCTGCACCGCGCCCGACAGCGTGGGGTAGTCAGCCACCGGCCGCCCGAGGCGGCAGAAGAGTCCGTACAGCATCACGCTCTCCCGTCGACCGGCTGCCCTGGGGAGAACAGCGGCCCATCGAAGGCACTCGCGTGGGACATAACCTACGGGGCCGGGATACCTGCGTCAAGGCTTTTGATCATTCGATCGATCATATTTCTGGAGGACCGTGCGACGCGGTCGCTACTTCGCCGCGCGCCACGCAGCGAGCGCGGCGTCCTGCTCCCTGAAGAGGCGCTCGATGCCCTCACAGGCCAAGTCGACGAGGTGGGCCATCTCGGTGCGGTCGAAGGGCTCGGCCTCGGCGGTGCCCTGCACCTCGACGAGCTGGCCGGTGGAGAGCATCACCACGTTGAAGTCGACGCCCGCGTGGGAGTCCTCGGCGTAGTCGAGGTCGAGCAGTGGTACGTGGTCGATCATGCCGACGGAGACGGCGGCGACGTGGTGCTTCAGCGGCGACGTCACGATGCTGCCGTTCTTCTGCGCCCACTCGATGGCCTGCGCGAGCGCCACCCACGCGCCGGTGACAGAGGCCGTGCGCGTGCCGCCGTCGGCCTGGATCACGTCGCAGTCGAGGGTGATCGTCACCTCGCCGAGCATCTTCATGTCGATGCACGCGCGCAGCGAGCGGCCGATGAGGCGCTGGATCTCCATCGTGCGGCCACCCTGCTTGCCTCGAGCGGCCTCGCGCTCGTTGCGGGTGTTCGTGGCGCGGGGGAGCATCCCGTACTCGGCGGTCACCCAGCCCTGTCCGGTGCCGCGCATCCACCCGGGCACGCGTGCCTCGACGCTCGCGGTGCACAGCACCTTCGTGTCGCCGAAGGAGATCAGCGCCGAGCCCTCGGCCTGCTTCGAGTAGCCGGGTTCGATGACGATCGGTCGCGCCTCGCGCGTGCTGCGGTCGAAGGAGCGCTGGGGTGCGGGCATGGAAGAGTCCTTAGGCAGTCGTCATACGGGCGTGGCTGCGCGGGGCGCATGCTACACGCTACCCTCGGACGACCGTTCGCGCCGCAGGGACACTCATGACCGCCTACCGATTGACCGCCGACGAGCAGGGCAAGACGCACCTCGAGCCGTACGACCTGTTCGATTGGCCGTTCGAGAACGGGCCGGGCGATTTCAAGGGCGTCGGCGGGGCGGTGATGGGCGACGCGAGCCGCGTCATGCTCATGCGCTTCGAGGTTGGCGCGCGCCCGGGCTTTCATCGTGCCGTGCCCTCGTTCGGTGTCGTCGTGTCGGGCGCGATCGTCGTGAGTGACTCGGCCGGGCAGAGCGTGACGCTCGAGGTTGGCGACGCGATCCGGGTGGAGACGACTGGCCGAGGCGGCTGGCGCCTCGGCAACCGTGGCGACGCGATGGCGCTGCTCGCGCTGGTGCAGATGCCGCCGAAGCAGGCGCCCTCCGCCATGGCAGAACCGGACGCTACCTCGCAGGCGTAGCCGTGGAGGTCGCGCGCGGCGTGCGCGTGGTGACCGACACGGCCTCGTGCTGCCGCGCGACCCAGAGTCTCGAACCGTCCGAGGACAGCGTGACATCGCCGGACTCGTCCGTGCGGAGCAGCTGCACGCCGTTGTAGCGCGCGAGCACCTCGGGTGCCGGGTGGCCGTATGCGTTGCGTGCGCCGACCGAGACGACGGCGACGCGCGGCTGCACGGCGTCGAGGAACTCGCGCGTTGAGGAGGTGCTCGACCCATGGTGCGGCACGACGAGCGCGTCCGCACGCAGGTCGAGGCCGCTCGCCACGAGCCATTGCTCCGCGGGCCGTTCGATGTCCGCTGGCAGCAGAATGCGCCGGTCACCGATCCGCACGAGCAGCACCAGCGCCGCGTCGTTCCTCGACGAGATGGTGGCGGGGAGCGTCGCGACCGGCGGCGCGAGGACCTCAATCGTCATGCGGTCAGAGACGCGGATGCGGTCGCCGATGTCGATCTCCTCGTGCGGCACGTCGCCGGGGATCGTCACACCGCGCGCGGCACGGACGTCGGACGCGCCGAGGCGTCGTGTCACCTCGCGCACGCCGCCAGCGTGGTCGGCGTCCGCGTGCGTCACGACGACGACATCGAGCGTGCCGGTGGCGCCGGCCCTCGGCAACGCTCGCAGCACGGCGCCGTCCGGTGGCCCCGCGTCGATGAGCACGCGCCGTCCGCTGTCCTCGACGAGGATCGCCAGCCCCTGTCCAACGTCGAGCACGGTGACGCTCGCGAGCGCCGGTTGCGGCGTCAGCACCGCGATCCACAGCCCCGCTGCCGTCACCGCGAGCGCGACTGTGACGCCGAGGTGGCTGCTGCGGCTCGGTGCGAGCGCGGGCGCGTCGGCAACGTGGGCGTGCCGTGCGAGTAACCACGCGGCGAGCGCGAGCAGCGCGTAGAACGCCACGCCGACGAGCAACGGCGCCGTGATCGGTACGTCCGCACCCGGCAACCGCGCGAGCAGCCGTACCAGCGCGAGGAACGCTGCCGGTGCAAAGCGGGCGACGATGCCGAAGACGGTGGCCGCGGGCTCGAACCATCCGATCGCGGCGGCGACCGCCGACACGGCGAACGTCACCTCGTACAGGGGGGCGACGAGGATGTTCGCGGGCACCGACCACGGCGACAGCCGCCCGAACGCGGCAACCTGCACCGGCAGCACGGCGAGCGACGCGCCCGTCGCCGTTGCGGCGGCCTCGACGAGTGCGGCGCGCCATCCGTCGGCGGTGCGGGGGAAGCGCGCGAGGATCGCGTCGCGCAGCGGCGGGGCGAGCACGATGACACCGGCGGTCGCGGTCGTACTCAACTGGAACGCGACGTCACGCGCGAGCCTCGGATCGATCGCGAGCATCGCGGCGGCGGCATACAGCAGGTACACCCAGCCCGGCGTGCGCCGACCCGTGACCGAGGCGAGCGCGATGCCGACGGACATGATCGCGGCACGCACGACAGGCGGGTCGCCGCCCACGAGGATCACGTAGGGTCCCAGCAGCGCGAGCGTCGCGAACGCCGCACGCCGCCTCGACATGACCAGCGTGAGTGCGGCGATCGCCACCCCGAGGAGCAGCGCGATGTTCTGGCCTGATACGACCACGAGATGCGTCGTGCCGGTCACGCGGAGTGCGTCGGCATCGCCGGCGGGGAGCGTGCCGCGCTCGCCGACGAGGACGCCCGCGGCCAGCGACGCCTCCGGCTCCGGCAGCGTGCGCCCGATCGCGTCGACCGCTCCGCGATGCAGCGATCGCAGCGCGGCGCGCCATGCCGCATCGGTCTGGCCGAGACGCGCGACCTCGGTGGGGTAGCGGCTGACCGCGTACACGTCCCGGCTGCGGAGGTACGACGCGTAATCGAACGCTCCCACGTTCGCGGGATCGTTCGCGGGATCGTTCGAGGGCCGGTCGAGGCGGCCGGTGAAGCGAACGCGCTCGCCCGCGCGGACGGGCTCATCGACAGCGCGTACCTGCAGCCGCACGCCGCCGCTCGATGCTGCGGTGTCGATGCTTTCCACGTCGAGGTCGACCTGCTGAAGTGATCCGCGTAGCTGGGCATCCTCGCGCACGACGCCGGTCACGGTGTGCGTGCCGGTCATCGTGGCGATCGGAGGCGCGGGCGTCGCAGCGACCGCCTCGTATCGCGCGTGGCCCGCTGCCGCCAGCGCAACAGCGGCGAGGACGGTCGTGGCGCCTCGCACGGTCGGGGTGTGCAGCGCCGCAGCGAGCGCGAGCAGCGAGGCGAGCAGCGCCGTCGTCCACCACGGCCCGCCGAGCAGCGCCCCGAGGATCGTGCCGGCGGCATACGCCCCCGTCGCGAGGATGGCGGCGGGGATCACCGCTCCCCCGCCGACACCGTGACGAGGTCGCGCACCTGGGCGTAGACGCTTGCCGATACCAGTCCCCGGTCGAGCAGGTCATCGGTGGAGCGGAACGGCGACAGAGCCCGCGCCCCCAGGATCGCGGTCGCTCGCGTCGCGCCGATGCCGGGCAGCGCCTCCAGCTGCGCCTGCGTCGCGCGATTGAGGTCGAGGAGTCTCGATGTGCCAGCGCCGATCTTCGGGACGATGATCTGATCCTGATCCTGCACGCGGCGGGCGAGATTGATCGCGGCCGTGTCCGCTTCGGGCGTGAGGCCTCCGGCGCGGGCGATCGCGTCCGATACCCGCTCGCCGGGTTGCACGACCACGACGCCCGGTGAGCGCACCGCACCGGCCACCTGCACGCGGATCTCGTCGATGCCGGGCGCGGGGGCGCGCCGCTCTACCTCGACGCCCCGCGAAGCAGGCTCGCGGGACAGCAGCACGCCCGCGGCGACGATCGAGGCGAGGACGAGGGTGGCCTGGAGAAGCCGGAGCGGGGTGACCAACCGGCGGGATGGGGGGAGCGGTGGCATGGGCCGCATCCTATCGCCCTCGTCACGTCTCGCAGGCGGGTTCCGGTCGGGATTGCGATGCTTCCTCTACCCAATCGCCTTTCGGCGCACATGACAATGGTGCTAGAGGCTCCGTGCGGACTGCCGAGGCGAGATGCCGAACGATGCGCTGCAGTTGATGAAGCAAATCCCGCTGTTTCGCCAGCTGGGCGAGGGGGAGTTGAACCTCGTGTGGGCGATGGGGCAGGAGCTCGGCCTGCCCGCCGGCTACTCGCTGGAGACTCCGGCGGACCAGCCGCCCGTGCTCTGGATTCTGCTCGAAGGGCGCGCGGACGCCACGTTCCCAACGGTCGAGGATGGACACACGACGATCTACGCGCCCGAGGTCTGGGGTGCGTCCACGCTGGTGCCGCCGTTCCGGAGTCCCGGTCTCGCGGTGACGGCCACGCCCTGCCGGGTGCTGCGCATCTATGCGCGGGAGGTCCGGATGCTCGCTGAGCAGAGCCCACGCCTGGGCGTGCGTCTGTACGAGGAGCTGGCGACTCGTTTCGCCGGTCGGTTCCGCGGGCTGCTCGAACGGCCATTGAGTGAGCGCATGGCGCCCCCGGCGAGTTAGCCCCCGCGTCCGGTGCCCTCGGTCGGGTGTACCGCTACATAACGCTCCGGCTATACTGCGACCTCGCGGTTCGAGGTGCGTCAGCACCGAGGCTCGCGCCACCGGTACCCCCAGACCCGGAGCCGCATCTTGTTGGGCCGTGACTTCACTTCGATCCTCGACCTGTCCGCCGATGAGCTATCGATGCTGCTTGAGCTCGCGCTGGGGATGAAGCGCGATGGGTGCAGCCCCGTGCTCGCGGGGCAGACGCTCGCGATGGTGTTCGAGAAGCCTTCGCTCCGCACGCGCACATCGTTCGATATGGCGATGCACCGCCTCGGCGGGCGCGCGCTGTACCTCTCGCCGCGCGAGGTGCAGATGGGCGAGCGCGAGCCGGTGAAGGACGTGGCGCGCGTCCTCGCGCGGATGGTGCAGGGCATCGCTGCCCGCACCTACCTCCACTCGACCGTGACCGAGCTCGCCGCGTACTCCGATGTGCCGGTGGTCAATGCGCTCTCTGACGACGAGCACCCCTGCCAGGCGTTGGCCGACCTGCTCACCCTGCGCGAGCGCTTCGGGGCCCTCCGCGGGCTTCGGCTCGCCTACATTGGCGACGGGAACAACGTCGCGCGGTCGCTCGCGTACGCCTCGGTGCTCACGGGTGTCGAGCTGGTGATTGCCACGCCCGAGGGGTACGAGCTCCCGGACACTACGATCGAGATTGCGCGCGCCCTCGCCGGCGGCGGCGGCGTCACGCAGGTGCGCGACCCGTACGAGGCGGTCCGTAACGCCACAGCGGTGTACGCGGACGTGTGGGCCTCGATGGGCCAGGAGGCCGAGGCGGCCCAGCGCGCCGAGGACTTCGTGGGCTACCAGATCGACACCGCTCTGCTGTCCGCGGCGCCCCCGGATGCGCTCGTGATGCACGACCTCCCCGCCCACCGAGGCGAGGAGATCAGCGACGAGGCGATCGAGTCGCCGAACTCCGTGGTCTTCGAGCAGGCGGAGAACCGCATGCACGCGCAGCAGGCCGTGCTCGCCAGTATCCTCGGGGGTGTCGCTCGCTAGACCGCCGAGGCGGAGGCGAACGCACAGAGAGGATCTACGGTGCCAGAGATCCCGGCGGTCCTCCGCGACGTCCTCGTGCGGTTCGATGCCTCCGCGGCCGTCGACATCCTGATCGTGTCCGGGTCGATCTACTGGCTGCTGCTGCTGGTGCGCGGCACGGCCGCAATGACGGTGCTTCGGGGCGTCGGGCTCGTGCTCCTCGGCGCGCTGGTGCTCAGTCAGGTATTCGACCTGCGGATGATCAACTGGATCCTCCGCAACTCCGTCACCGGTCTGCTCATTGGCATGGTGATCATCTTCCAGCCCGAGCTGCGCCGCGCGCTCGAGCGCCTCGGACGCACCGGCTTGCGCTCCGTGCTGCACCGGCGAGAGCACGAGGGCTCGATCAACATCGTGGTGCGCGCCGCGATGCAGATGGCGCGTGAGAGCACGGGGGCGCTGATCGTCCTCGAGCGTGAGACCGGGCTGCAGGACGTGATCGAGACCGGCATCCGCCTCGACGCCACGCTCTCCGTGCAGTTGCTGCAGAGCCTGTTCTTCGAGCGCTCGTTGATGCATGACGGCGCGGTGATCGTGCGGCTTGACCGCGTGATCGCCGCTGGTTGCACGCTGCCGCTGTCCGAGGCGCCACTGCCTGCCGAGTACGGCATGCGCCATCGCTCCGCGGTCGGGCTCACCGAGCGCACGGACGCCGTGGTGATCGTCTGCTCCGAGGAGCGCGGGGACGTATCGCTGTGCTCGAACGGGCGCATGGTGCCCGACCTCGACGAGCGGCGGCTGCTGCGCCAGCTGCACCGGCTGTTCGACATCGACTGGGTTGAGTCCGAGGCGGCCACCGCCGGCGAACGGCGCGCCTCGTGACGATGTCCGGGCCACGGGGCGACCGAGGACGCGCGGAGGCGATGGAGCTCGCGAGCGAGGTCTACCGCCGCGCGCGCGCGGCCGTGCGTCGCACGCCGGGCCTCCTCGCCGTGTCGTTCGTCCTTGGCATCTCGCTCTGGGTCTTCGTGGCTGACACGGAGAACCCGTCGCTCGTCGACACGTTCCCCGCACCGATCACCGTGGAGGCGGTCAACGTCGGCGACTCGCTCGCCGTCGCGAACCAGCTCCCGACGATCACGCTGCGCGTCGCGGCCGCCTCGGATCGCTGGGAGCGGCTGAACGCCTCGAACTTCCGCGCGATCGTGGACCTCAACGGCTTCGGCGCGCGGTCGCAAGATGTCCCGGTGCAGGTCGAGGTCGTGGACGTCAGTGGCGTGCGCGTGCTGGACACGAACCCGCGCGTGATCACGGTGAACCTAGAGAACCAGCTCACGAACAAGGTGCCCGTCACGACGCGTGCCGTCGGGCAGCTGCCGATCGGCTACGAACTCGGCCCGATGACCCCCGCGGCGAGCACCGTCACGGTGCGTGGCGCGGAATCGCTGGTCGCGCTGGTGTCCGAGGCGGTTGCCGAGATCAACGTGACGGGGCTGACCGCAGGCGTCGAGCCCGGCGTGAACCTCAAGCCCGTCGGTGCGGGCGGCGGGGAGATCCGCGGGGTGCGCATCGAGCCGAAGACGGTGAAGGTCGGCGTGCAGGTGATCCAGAGCACCATTGTGCGCACGGTGCCGCTCACCGTGGACGTCACGGGCGTGCCTGACACGGGCTACCGGGTGGCCTCGGTCAGCACGTCGCCCTCGACGATCCAGATCCAGGGGGCGGTGCAAGTGCTGCAGGTGATCGACCGCATCGCGCTGCCCGCCGTCGATGTCGCCGGCGCGCGGGCGGACATCGCGCGGTCGCTGGCGGTGCCGCTGCCGCAGGGGGTGACCGCGATCGGCTCGTCGAGAGCGACGGTATCGATCACGATCGCCCAGATCGGCGGCGCCCAGCGGACGACCTTCGGCATTCAGGCGCTGAACGTGCCCCCGGGACTGCGGGCCCGGTTCACCTCGCCGACCGTCGAGGTGGTGCTGAACGGCCCGATTCCGGCGCTCAGCGCTCTGCTGCCGGAGGATGTGAAGGTCACCGTGGACGTGGCCGGACGCACCAGCGGGACGTACACGCTACCCATCCGGGTGCAGGTGCCGGACGGCATCACAATCGGTTTCGTGCAGGCGACGACCGCCGAGGTTACGATCGGGTCACAATGACATCACCCGACCCCTCCCCTGACGCCCCCGCGGCGGACATCGCCAACGCGCCGCTCCTCGCCATCGTGGGCCGCCCTAACGTGGGCAAATCTGCGCTCTTCAACCGCCTGACCTCGGCGAACCGTGCCCTGGTGGAGGACCTCCCCGGCACCACGCGCGACCGCATCTACGGCGCGTTCGACTGGAACGGCAAGCAGGTGCGCGTCGTCGATACGGGCGGCCTCGGCGACGACGAGGACGACCCGTTCGGCCCGGCAATCCGCAAGGGCGTCGAGCAGGCGCTGACCGAGGCGGCCGCCGTGCTGTTCGTGGTCGACGCGGCAGCGGGGCCGACCTCCGCTGACTACGACATCGCGGAGCGCCTGCGCCGCGCGAACCAGCCGGTGCTGTTGGTCGCGAACAAGACCGATACGAGCGCCGGGCAGCGCAACCTCGTCGAGTTGTACGCGCTGGGCCTCGGGGAGCCGTTCGCAGTGTCGGCGATCCACGGCAAGGGCATCGGCGACCTGATGGACGCGATCCTCGACATGGTCGCTGGGACGCCCATCCCGGAGGCTGAGGATCCGCGCATCCGCGTCGCGATCGTCGGACGTCCCAACGTTGGCAAGTCGTCACTGACGAACGTGATCCTTGGCGAAGACCGTGTGGTCGTGTCGGACGTGCCGGGCACGACGCGCGACCCGATCGACTCGCCGTTCGAGTTCGAGGGCCACTCGATGGTCCTCGTGGACACGGCGGGCATCCGGCGCAAGGGCAAGATCGAGCGCGGCGTGGAGCGCCATTCCGTACAGCGCGCCGAGCAGGCCGTTGACCGCGCGGATGTCGTGCTCCTGGTGATCGACCAGACCGAGCCGCTGACCGCGCAGGACACGCACATCGCGGGGTACGCGCTCGAGCACGGCAAGGGCATCATCCTCGTCGTCAACAAGTGGGACCTCGCTGAGGACCGCAGCGGACGCCAGCAGTTCGCCGAGCAGATCGATTCGCACTACCAGTTCATGGCGTGGGCGCCGATCCAATTCACGTCCGCGCTCACGAACGAGGGCGTCCGAGACCTGATGGAGCTGGTCGTGCACGTCGCCTCGGTGCGCTCGACGCGCGTGCCGACGTCCGAATTGAACCGTATCGTCCACCGCGCGATGACCGAGCACGGCCCGCCGACGGTGAAGAACCAGAAGCTGAAGGTGCTTTACGTGACGCAGGCGGCGGTGTCGCCGCCGACCTTCGTGTTCTTCGTGAACAACCCGGCGATCGTCCACTTCTCCTACGAACGGTTCCTGGAGAATAGAATCCGCGCAGCCTTCGGCTTCGAGGGCACGACCGTGCGCCTGGTCTTCCGAGGACGCCAGGCGCACGAGCTGGGAGTACCCGCGTGACCGGATGGTCGGCGATCGTCCTCGGCGTCCTGGCCGGGTACCTCTTCGGGGGCATCCCGTTCGGCCTGATCGTCGGACGCCTCTCAGGTGTCGGCGACCTGCGCGAACGAGGCTCCGGCAAGACCGGCTTCACGAACTCGCTTCGGACCATGGGTTGGAAGTGGGCGGTCATCGTCGTCATCGGTGACATCGCCAAGGGGGCCGGTGCGGTGCTCATCGGCAGCATGGTGCTGCACGACCCGTGGGCGGCGGCGCTCGCGGGCGTCGCGGCGGTGATCGGCCACATCTTCCCGGTGTACGCGGGCTTCCGCGGGGGGCGCGGCGTCGCCACCGCGTTCGGCGCATTCCTTGCGGTCTCGCCGCCCGCTGCGCTGGTCGTCGTAGCGCTGTCGATCGTGATCCTCGTGGTGTTCCGGTACGCCTCGCTGATGTCGGTCGTCGGTGTGTTCGTCGGGTTCGTCACGGTCGTCGGGCTCGTTGTCGCCGAGCGCCTCGACGCGCCGTACCTCGTGTTCGCGCTGCTCACGATGCTCGCGGTCGAGATCAGCCACGTCGGCAATATCCGTCGCCTGATCGCCGGCACCGAGCCCAAGCTGGGGCAGGGCGGCGGCCAGCGGCCCACCGGCGCGCACTAGCGCCGCCTGATGCCCGACGCGTTCCAACAGGCTGCCGTCATCGGCGTCACGGCGTGGGGCACGACGCTCGCGGTGCACCTTGCGCGCCGAGGGCTCCCAACGCTGCTCATCGCCCGCTCCGAGGCCGAGGCGGCGACGTTGCAGCGGGAGCGCCGCAGTCCTCGACTCCCCGGCGTCGTGTTCCCCGAGCACCTTACCGCCGGCACGATCGAGGATCTGCGCACCGCCGACCTCGTCTGCTTCGCCGTGCCGTCGCACACGCTCGTCGCGAACGCATCGCTCGTCGCGAGCGCCCTCCGCGGTAACGCGACGGTCCTGAGCGCGACGAAGGGCATCGACCGCGATACCGGCCGACGCATGTCTGAGCTCCTGGGCGACGCGCTGCCGGACCACCCGCTCGCCGTCATCTCCGGCCCCAACCTCTCGCGCGAGGTCGTCGAGGGCCTGCCCGGCTCCACCGTGATCGCGACGCGTGACGCCTCGATCACCGCGCTCCGCGGCGCGTTCCACTCGCGCGCGCTGCGCGTGTACACCAGCGAGGACGTCGCGGGCGTCGAGTTCGGCGGGGCGCTGAAGAACGTGATCGCAATCGCCGGCGGCATGGTGGACGGCTTCCAGTTCGGCAACAACGCGAAAGCCGCGCTGCTCACCCGCGGGCTCGCCGAGATCACCCGCCTCGGCGTCGCCGGGGGTGCGGAGGCGATGACCTTCCAGGGGCTTGCCGGGATCGGCGACCTCATAGCCACCTCGTACAGCCCGCTGTCGCGCAATCGGCTGCTTGGCGAGCTGATTGCGGGCGGTACGACGCTCGAGGACGCGCTCGCGCAGCTGGGCGAGACGGCCGAGGGTGCCACGACGATCCCGGCTGCGCTTCGGCTTGCGGCCCGGCTCGGCGTCGAGATGCCGATCACCGAGGGCCTGCAACGCATCCTGTACGAGGGTGCCGCGCCGCTCGAGGAAGTGCGCGCGCTCATGGAGCGCGAGCCGCGATCCGAGCACTGACCCCACCTCGCCCCCCGATCGATCGTCCGAACCGACCGCCTGACACTGGTAAGATGGGCTCTGGAGCACGCCGATGACCGATGAACTGCGCCCTGAAGAACCCCTCGACGACGACGAGGAGGCGACTCCGCTCGCCCACATCGACCCGAACGAGGTGATCGCGGAAATCGCGAGCGGCGCACCGCTCGACCTCGTCCGGCTGCGGGCCCTGACCGAGCCGAACCGGGACACCCTGACCGCGCTGCTGCGCCTGTGGCCGACGATCGAGCCCGTCCGCCGCCGCGAGGTGCTCGCGGCGATGCAGCAGCTCGAGGAGGACTCGGCCGCCCTCGACTTCCACCGCGTCTCGCTGACGGCGCTCCGCGACCCCGATCCGGCCACGCGGATGCTCGCCGTCCGTGGCCTGCGCGAGCAGGACCGCGCCGAGTACATGCGCCTGCTCGCGGGCCAGCTGCGCGATGACCCCATCCCGATGGTGCGCGTCGAGGTGGCGAAGGCCCTGGCGAACTACGTGATCGGCCTCGAGTTCGGCCTGCTGGCGGACGACGACGCCGAAACGCTGACCGCCGCACTCCGCGACGCCGTCGAGGACGTCGAGGAGACCGACGAGGTGCGCGGCACCGCGCTTGAGGCCCTCGGCGCGTGGTCGGACGAGTCCACGGGCGAGATGATCAGCGACCTGTACGAGGTCGGCAGCCCGCAGCTCCGCCTCGCCGCGATCCGCGCCATGGGCCGGAACGCCTCGGAGGGTTGGCTCGACCTGCTCATCTACCACTTCGACGACGAGGACGCGGATATGCGAGCCGCCGCCGCGGAGGCCGCCGGGCAGCTGTTGATGGACGAGGCGGTTGACCCCCTCGTCATGCTCGCGACCGAGGACAAGGACGACGACGTCCAGGTCGCCGCGATCAAGGCGCTCGGCGAGATCGGGAACGAAGAGGTCGAGCGCATCCTCAACCGCTGGCTGACTGAACGCCGCGACCCGCACATCCAGGACGCCATCCGCGAGGCGCTCGCCGAGGTGCAGGTGGTCACCGCCGACATGGTCGACGGCCGGCAGCAGCGTCCCCGGTTCGAAGACGAGGACGACGTCCTGTGAGCCATACGGCGGTGTCGGCGGGCGGCATCGTGTTCCGCCGCGCCGAGGAAGGCATCGAGATCGTCCTCGTCGGCCGCACGCCGGAGCGCCTTTGGGCGCTGCCGAAGGGCACACCGCATCGCGGCGAGACGCTGGAAGAGACGGCCCTGCGCGAGGTGCGCGAGGAGACCGGCCTCGAGGTGCGGATTCTGGACACGGTCGGCCAGGTGGAGTACTGGTATTCGGCATCGAATGGGACGCGCATCCAGAAGACGGTGCACTACTACCTGATGGAGCCGACGGGGGGCGACACCGCCGACCACGACGACGAGTTCGACGTGGTCGAGTGGCGGCACCTCACCGAGGCCGAGCGGCTGCTCACGCACCGCAACCAGTTGCCGATGCTCCAGCGCGCGTGGGAGCTCATTGGCGGGATGACCGCATGACCGCTACACAACCGAGGGTCGTGGCCGAGGGCGAGATCGTCCGGCTTCGCGAGAAGACGATGGACGACGGCGAGCGCGACTATGCGTGGCGCTGCGACCCCGAGCTCGCCGCCTACGACGCCGCGCGCCCCATGACCATGCGACTCCAGTCGTTCCTCGCGACGCTGTCGGAGGAGCTCCAGTACCCGACGCAGCATCGCCGCACCTTCGGCATCGAGGACCGCGCGACGGGCAAGCACATCGGCAACGTCATGTACTACGGCTACGACTCGTTCCTGCGCGAGGCGGAACTGGGCATCACGATCGGCGACCGCGAGTACTGGTCACACGGCTTCGGCCGCGACACCGTCCGCACGATGCTCCGCTACCTGTTCGATGAGTTGAAGCTGCGCCGCGTGTACCTCCACACGCTAACGTGGAACGCGCGCGCGCAGGCGTCGTTCACGGCCGCGGGCTTCCACCGCGTGCGCGAGACGCGCCGCGCCGGCTACGACTTCGTGTACATGGAGGCGTACCCCGAGGACGTCGAGGGCGACCCGACCGACGAGTAGCCCCGGACCCTCCGCGTTCCATACAAGCAAACGGGCCGCGCTTACAGGCGGCCCGTTTGCTTGTTCGCGAGACCTCGAGGGCTACGCCGAGGCGGCCACCGGGCGGCCCGGGAGGTCGAGGGTCGGCGGGGGCGGTGCGGGGTTGATGACGCCGCTCATCAGGCGCGAGGGCACGAGCGCGCGGAGCTCATCGACGGTCCACATGCCGGCCTTGTGGATCGAGGCGGCTGCAGTCTCCTCGTGCGCGAGCGACACCTGGCCGCCGGCGACGTGGAAGATCTTGCCGTTCACGTTCCACGCCTGGTCAGTCATCAGGTACGCCACCATCGGCGCGACGAAGCTC
>CANIRU010000036.1 GCA_947470025.1 Chloroflexota bacterium | reverse complement strand
TTCGCCGGGGCCCCCTCGCCGTCCCCGGGTTCCGTGCGCTACTCGGGCTGGTCGATCACCGGCAGCACCTGCGCCGCGCGCCACGTCGCCATGCGGCGCAGGTACTCGAGGTGGGCACGCCGCGCGCGGATGAACAGCGCCGCGAACGCGCCCACCGCGATCCACGCGATCGTGCCGCCGAGCGACATCGAGGCGAACCGCACGACGTCGGGCACGGCGGTCATCGGCACCACGCCGCGCAGCAGCATCGCCACGAGCAGCGCAGCGGCGAACACGGGGCCACGCCGGCGGCTGGGCGTCCGCACCAGCCGCTCGCTCGCGAACTCCGGAAGGATGAGCTGCGCCATCCCGACGATGCCGAGCGTGACCACGCCCAGCGCGAACACGTGGCGGGCGGCATCGACCTCGCGCGCGGGCACGGCACGGTCGAAGACAAACGCACCGAGGCCCGTGGTGAACAGCAGCACGCCCGTGAGCGTGAGCGACAGCAGCGCGCCGCGCAGCGCCCACGACAGCGGCTGGGAGGCGGCGGCGAACCGCGTCTCGCGCTTCCAGAAGCCGAAGGAGCTGACCAGCGTCAACACGCCCGCTCCGACGGCGGCCTGCCCAACAGTCGCGATGCGCGTCCCATCGAGGAGACTGGCCCCGACCCACACGAACAGCCCGGCCTGCACCAGCCCCGCCCCGGCGAGGCCGAGCACCCTCGACGGGGCGGGCATACCGAACAAGGTCGGGAACGAGCGCAGACCCACGCCCGTGAACACACCGAGGACGAAGCCGTAGAGTTGCATCGCTAGCAGCAGGCCGTCACGGTCACCGCGGAGGATCGTGCCGCCCTCGCCGGCGAGTCCCGCGAGCCACACCACGCCGAGCACCGCCTGCACGAGGAGCCACAGCGCCCCCGCGCCGATCTGCACCGCGTGCGGCGCGCCACCGCGAACCGCGCCGCCCAGTACGGCCCAGAGCGCCGCTGCGAACAGCAACGCGCCGAGCGCTTCGAACAGCGCGCCGAGCACCATCACCTGCCCGCCGAGCGGGCCATACGCCGCGATCGGCTGCCCGATCGTCCGCGCCAGCAGCCCGGCGACGAGACACCAGAACGCGCCCTCGACCACCTTCGAGTTCAACGGGCGTCCGTTGCCGAACCTCGGCACCAACTTGGTGGCCACGCCGATTACGAACAGGCCCGCGAAGCCGAGGACCTGGAGGTGCCCGTGCAACTGCGCGTGGGTCGCCCACGACACGGAGATGCCGCGGAGTAGCGCCTCGACCGAGAGCGAGACGGCCAGCGAGAAGCCGCCGAGGACGCCGAACGCCAGCGCGGCGTACACGAAGGGGATGTGGACATCCGCCAGGCGATCGCGGCCGGGCCGGGCGGGCGGGCCGCTGGCGGGCGGTGAGGGTGCGGTCATGGAGGCCTCCCGGACTCCGTCACAGCATCTGCCTTCCTTGCCTCGAACGGTACGAGGCTGCGCTGCCCCTTTACGCGCGCGTTTGTCGCGTGCTACATGCAGGCGGCCCGCGGCGGGCCACGCAGGGAGCATCGAACGTTATGCTCTCCGCGATTCGCCGAGGCGCCGCGATCCGAGGGGGCCGCGAGCGCGCAAGGGGCGAGTCATCCCAGCCGCCATACCCGGGGAGGTAGTGCTGTTGACCAAGGTTTTCGATGGTTTGACCGTCATCGAACTTGCCGACCGGCGAAATCAGATGGTCGGCAAGATCATGTCTGACGCCGGTGCGCGAGTGATCCAGATCGAACCGACCAAGGGAAGCCCTGGCCGGTGGGTGGGCCCGTTCCTGAACGACGTGGAAGACCCCGAGAAAAGCCTCGACTACTGGTGGTTCAACACCGGCAAGGAGAGCGTGGCGATCGACATCACGCGCCTGCCGGGGCAGCAGATGCTGCGCCGCCTGATCGAGCAGGCCGATGTCTTCGTGGAGAGCACGAAGCCCGGCACGCTGGCGAAGTACGGCCTCGACTACGCGTCCGTCGCGCCGTCGAACTCCAAGCTCATCTACGCGTCGCTCACAGACTTCGGCCAGGACGGCCCGTGGGCGCAGCTGGAGATGAACGACCCGGCGCACCTCGCCCTCGGCGGGCAGATGGGCGTCGGCGGGTACTCGGACCCGAAGGAGACGCCGATCGGCGGGCAGGGCCGCCAGGCGTACAACGCCGCCTCGGTGATCACGACGCACAGCATCAGCATCGCGCTCTGGGACCGCATGACGACCGACCTCGGCCAGTACGTCGATGTCGCGATCCACGACTGCTGCGCGATTTGCACCGAGCGGCCCGTGTCGTACTGGATGTGGTACAACCAGCCGTCCGTCCGCCAGACCGGCCAGCACGCCGGCCCCGTGTACGCCCTGCCGATCCAGGTGCAGGCCGCGGACGGTCGTCACATGAACGCGCGCTTCAACTTCCCGAACAACGTCTGGCCGAAGATGGTCGAGTGGCTCACGGAGCTCGACGTCGTCGGTGACCTGGCGTCCGAGAAGTGGCTGGACGCCCCCACGCGCGCCGCCGCCGCCAAGGTAGGCGGCGAGATCGAGGTGGCCCTGAAGGCGCTGCTGGCGAAGGTGCCGGCGCAGGAGGCATTCGAGCGGGCGCAGGCCATGGGCCTCACGTGGGGCGTCATCCGCTCGCCCGAGGAGAACCTCGACATCAGTCACTTCAAGGAGCGCAACTTCTGGCGTGACATCGAGCACGAGGACATCGGCAAGACATTGCCGTACCCGCGCGGGTTCTACTTCAGCGAGGGACTGGACGTATCGCCGGACGGACGCGCGCCGCACCTCGGCGAGCACACGAAGGCGATCCTCTCAGAGAAGCTCGGCATCGACGCGGCGCAGGTGGACCTGCTCGCGCAGACGGGGGTGGTGCGATGACTTCGACTCCAAACATCCCGAAGGGCCCGCTCAACGGCATCCGGATCATCGACTTCACGTGGAAGGCCGTGGGCCCGTGGAGCTCGCGCATGCTCACGCCGTACGGCGCCGAGGTGATCCACATCGAACCGCCGCACGAGCCGGACGACCACCGCTGGGACATCCGCCCTGCGGTCGGCCGCAACTTCGACATCCAGGCGAAGCACAACGACCACCTGTTCGGGAACGGCGCGGACTACTACTCCGCGCCGTACTACTCGCAGCTGCACAACGGGAAGCTGTCGGCGAGCCTCAACGCCCGCAACCCGAAGGGCAAGGAGCTGCTCGAGGAGCTGATCAAGAAGAGCGACGCGGTCGTGGAGAACTTCAGCGCCCGCGTCCTGGGCAACTGGGGCCTGAGCTGGGAGCGGCTGCACGAGCTGAACCCGAAGCTCGTCTACCTCAGCACCTCCGGCTTCGGCCACGAGGGTTCGCTGAGCCACTACCGGACGTATGGCCCGATCGTGCAGGCGGAAAGCGGCCTGACGTTCACCTCCGGCCTGCCGGAGCGTGAGCCCGCCGGGTGGGGCTATTCCCACATGGACATCGCCGGCGGCTGGATCGGCGGCCTGGGCCTGATCATGGCGCTGATGCAGGCGCGCAAGACCGGCGTGGGCACGCACGTGGACTACGCGGTGACCGAGGGCGCGATGACGCTCCTCGGCCCGTACTTCCTCGACTACCACGCCAACGGACGCCCGACGCGCCGCCCCGGCTTCCCGCCGGGCAACCACTCGGAGTGGCCGCCGGTGGCGCCCCACAACACCTACCGCTGCGCGGGCATCGACCGGCAGGGGCAGGACTGGTGGGTCTTCATCGCCTGCGAGACGCAGGAGCAGTTCGAGGCCTTCGCGAACGAGATCGGGAAGCCCGAGCTGCTGTCCGACCCGAAGTTCGGGACGATGGCGGCGCGGAAGCAGAACGAGGCGGAGCTCGACGAGATCATCTCGACATGGACCGCGCCTCGACGCCGTTACGAGATCCAGGACAGGCTCCAGGCCGTCGGCGTCATCGCCGTCGCCGTACAGGGGCCCGAGGACCGCGTGGACTACGACCCGCAACTGCGCCACCGGGAGGTCTACCCGGTGATCCAGAACCCGGAGGTCGGCGAGTACGAGATCGAGGCGTTCGTGCCGAAGCTCTCGCGCACCCCGCCGGACAACTCGCTGCGGGCGACCGCCGTCCGGGAGAACGAGCAGTACGTCTACGGCTACCTGCTCGGCCTCTCAGAGAGCGAGATGGCGGCGCTGCGGAGCGAGGGCGTGATCTAGCGCCTCGGTCGCATCGGCGGTTCGATCACGGACAGGCCCGGCGACATCGCCGGGCCTGTCTTATGTCAGTATTTACCGAGAAAGTGCCTGAAACCGCGCAGCAACCCATCGTCGCGGGATACGCGATCAGGTACTGTTTAGGAGGCTTACAGAGTATGAGGCGAACGTTACGAAACCGTTGCCTCGCCCCGGCTCGCCGGGCACGCAGACGCCAGCTCGCAGGATGCGAGCCGGCATCCAGGGAAATCTTGATGACCCTCCGCATGGCCGCTCCCGCACTGGTCACGCTCATCGCTCTCGCCTGTGGCCTCGCGGCCATCGAGGCCGCGCACGCCGGCGAGTGGGGCATGGCGCTCCGCTTCATCATGCTGGCGGCGGTCGCGGACGCGATGGACGGCACGATCGCCCGACTACTCCACGCAAGCAGCAACATGGGCAAGGAGCTTGACTCTCTCTCCGACCTGGTGACGTTCGGCGCGGCGCCCGCGTTCATCCTCGCGTCGCGCTACTCCGACGGGCCGACCGAGGTGGTCTTCGGCGCGATGGTGCTCTTCGTCGCGGCGGGCGCGTACCGCCTGGCGCGCTACAACGGCCAGACCTCCCGCGGCGACGCCTTCTGTGGCATGCCGATCACACTCTCGGGCCTGCTGCTCGCGGCGGCGGTCGCCGGTCCGATCGAGCTGAGCTACGTGCAGGCGGTGATCGTTGCGATCGTCCTGGCCGCGCTGATGGTCAGCCGCGTCCCGTTCCCGATGCTGAAGTTCGGCTGGAGCCTCATTCTCCCCGCGTTGATCGCGGCCGTGATTCCGATCGCGATCGCCAACTCGGTGCAGTGGCTCGCGTTCGCCGCTATGATCGGGCTCGGCATCTACGTCGTGATCGGCGTGGCGAACGCGATCTCCGACCGTATGACGGAGGCCGTTCCGGAAGACGTGCGCGAGGATGCCCCCGCGCACACGTAGGAACTCCGTGGCCCAACAGTCCTGGTGGTCGTTCTTCAAGGCGTTCCTGAGCGATCGTCAGCGGATCGGCGCGATCGCGCCGACGAGCACGGGCGTCGGGCGTCGTATGGCGCAGCTCGGCGACATCGCGCACGCTCGGAACGTCGTCGAGTTCGGCCCCGGCACCGGCCCGATCACCGCGCAGATCCTCGAGGCGCTCCCTGCCGACGCCCGCATGTGGGCGTTCGAGATCCACGAGCCGTTCGTCGAGCACCTGCGTGCGAACATCACCGACCCACGGTTCACGGTGCTGGCCGAGTCTGCCGAACACATCCGTGAGCTGCGCGCACGCGAGGCACCCGAGGGCTTCGACGCGATCATCTGCTCGATCCCGTTCAGCCTGCTGCCACCGCCCGTGACCAGCGGCATCCTCGCCGCTGGCGCCGCGGCGCTGCGGCCGGGCGGGGTGTTCGTCGCACTGCAGTACCACCCGACGTACCTGAAGCCGATCATGCGCGAGCACTTCGAGAGCGTGACCGGTGGCTGGTACCCGTGGAACCTCCCGCCGACGCTGCTCCTGAGCGGCCGCGGATCGCGACACACCAACTGAACCTGAATCCGAGCCGCTGGAACACGGGCCGTTGGCGCCCGCTGACGGAGGGCTACGGCTTCCTCGCGCCGCTCGCCGCCGCGACGCTCGTCGCGGCTCGCACGATGCCGCTGCTCGCCCCCGTCCCGGCGATCCTCGGCGGCCTCATTGCACTGGCATTCCGCGACCCGGAGCGCGACATCCAGCAGCGCGCGAGCGCAGTGCTGTCGCCCGCCGACGGTCGCGTGCTGCGCGTGAGCGTGGAGTTCGACGAGCACTGGCAGATCGAGATGACCGAGGTCGCGATCTTCCTCGCGCTCCAGGACGTGCACGTGCAGCGCATCCCGCTGACGGGCAAGGTGGTCGCGCAGGTCCGCAAGGCCGGCGGCTACAAGCCCGCGATGACCGAGGCGGCGACACACGGCAACAACCAGCTCGCGACGTATATCCAGACGGACCTCGGCCCGTGCACGGTGACGCAGATCAGCGGGCTGGTGGCGCGCCGCATCGTGACGTGGTCGCAGGTCGGCGACCACGTGGAGCAGGGCGACCGCATGGGGATGATCAAGTTCGGGTCACAGGTGACCCTGCGTTTGCCCACCTCAATGCGCGTGCTGGTCGCCGCGGGCGACCGCGTGACCGGCGGCCTCACCGTCATCGCCGAGGTCTAGAGCAGGCGCGGATCGGTCGGGAACCTCGACAGCGCTGATGGAGCGCGATGAGGCGGGCCTGACGGGGACCCCCGAGCCGCTAGCGGCCGACGAACCGGGCGGGGCGCTTCTCACGGAAGGATGCGCGGCCTTCGGCGGCGTCCTCGGAGATGCGGATCTGGTTCTGGGCGGCCCACTCGAACTCGATCTGGGTCTGTTGCGTGGCGAGGTAGGAGTGCTGCACTTCGCGCTTCATCCACATGTATGACAGCGGCGGGCCCTCGACGAGCTGGCGGGCGACCTCGAACGCTCGTGCGTCGGGGTCGTCAACGAGGGCGTTGCCGAGCCCAATAGCAACGGCCTCCTCAGCCAGCACGTCACGGCTCGTGTACAGCAGTTCGAGGGCCTTCGCCGGGCCGACGAGCCGCGGCAGCCAGTAGGTCAGCCCGCAGTCGGGGCTGAGCGCGCGCCGCGCGAAGACAGTGATGAAGCGCGCGTTCGGGCCGAGGAAACGCATGTCGAACGAGCTGGCGAACGCGAACCCCGCGCCCGCCGCCACGCCGTTGATCGATGCGATGGTGGGCTTGTCGATCCTCGACATCGCGAGGCCGAGTGCGGAGATGCCCATCGAGTCGGTCGTCGTGGCCTCTGGCCGCTGCTCCGGGCTGGTCGGGTCGCGGTCGACGATGTCGGCGCCCGATGAGAAGCCGCGACCGGTGTGAGTGCAGACGACAACCCTGACGTCGGCGTCCACCTGGAAGCGGCGGCCGAGCTCCACGATCTCCCAGAAGGTCGTCGTGCGGAGGGCGTTCAGACGCTCCGGGCGCGTGACCTGGAAATGACCGATGCCGTCCTTGACCTCGACGTGCAGATCCTCGAAATCGCTGTAGTCCACCACACGCCTCCTCGGTTCGCGGCACCAGCATCGCCGCGTCGCGGACGCCGGTAAAGCGCCCCCGGCGCCCCACGATTCTCATGTCATTCGTGCGCCCAGCGTGTTATAAGAAGCGTAATCCTAGGGGGGAGGATTGCCCCGTCGAGGCCCCTCGGCGCCCGCTGCCACCCCGCGAACAGGCCTGAGAGGCGAGTGCATGACGATTGCGGGCGATCTGGCTGCGTTCCTGACGAAGACCGAAGTTTCGGACCTGCCGCCCCTGGCGCTGGAACGCGCGCAGATGAGCATCGCGAGCACGATCGCCAGCGCCGCGATGGGCGTCGACATCGAGTCGTCGAGGATCATCCGCGACATCGCGAAGGAGCAGGGCGGCACGCCCGAGGCGACCGTTTGGTTCGACGGCGCGAAGCTCCCGGCCGTCGAGGCGGGACGCGTGAACGCGATCGCCAGCGACGCCGCCGCCTCCGACGACAGCGACCTGCGCCAGATCGCGCACATCGGCACCATCATCAGCGCCACCTCGATCGCCGTGGGGGAGCGCCTCGGGAAGTCGGGACGCGACGTGCTCGGCGCGATGGTGCTCGGCTACGAGGCGGCTGGCCGCATCGACGAGTCGCTGACGCCGGGCCGGATGCAAGAAGGCTTCCACGGGTCGGTATCCACGGTCTTTGGCGGCACGGTCGCGACGGGCAAGCTGCTCGGTCTGAACGCGGCGCAGATGGAGCAGGCGATCGCGATCGCCGCGACCTCCATCGGCGGCATCGCGATCGCAGCAAACACGTCGTGGGCGCGCGAGTACCACGCGAACATGTCGGCGCAGGCGGGCGTGCAGGCCGCACTCGCCGCGCAGCGCGGCTTCATCGCTGAGGCGAGCGTGCTCGAGGCGCCGAAGGGATTCCTCGACGCGCTCGGCGGCATCGAGCGCGCCGAGATCACGAAGGACCTGGGCCAGTCGTGGGACATCGTCACTGACATGGCGATCAAACTCGTGCCGGGCGGCCACCCGTTCCACGCGATCGCGGAGGCCGCGGCGAACGCGGCGACCGAGGGCAACGTAGACCCGAGCGAGGTCGCGTCGATCATGATCTCCGGCGACCAGTTCAAGAACTGGCACGGCCCGGCACACCCTCGCGACCTCATCGGCGCGGCGCACAGCGTCATCTACTTCGTCGCCTCGGCGGTCGCGGACCGCGGGTTCGGGTGGGCGCACGCGACCGAGGAGAAGATGAACGACCCGGTGATCAACGCACTGGCGGACAAGGTCGTCATGGACCCGAAGCCGCCGGCCCTGCCGGACCGCTTCACGCACCGCCACGGCGGCACCGTGATCATCACCATGAAGAACGGCCAGAAGTTCGCCAACACCTGCGAGGCGCCCCGGGGATCGGGTCCGCGCGGCGTGGAGTGGGCGGACGTGGACGCCAAGTACCGCCGACTCGTCCCGCTGTCCGGCCTCGCGGCCGACAAGATCGAGGCGAGCCTGCAGGTGGTTCACGACTTCACCGCTGTGAAGTCCATGTCGGAGCTCACGAGCCTGCTGCTGAAGTAGCCACAGCGTCTCGTTATCTCGCATCTGCCGTCCAGGGGGACGGCTGAGTACCGGAGGGGACCCATGGAACAGAACGGATACTGGAGCAGGCCATCACGCCGCCAGGTGCTGCGCGGCGGCACGATGCTGGGCCTCGGCACCGTGGGCGCAGCCCTGATCGGCTGCAGCTCGGGCGGGTCGACCACGACCGGCACGCCCGCGAAGTCGGGCAGCAGCCCGGCGGCAGCGGCCGACCCCGGCAAGCCCAAGCGTGGCGGCACGTTCGTCTTCCCGAGCAACTCGAACCTGCTCGGCTCGACGGATCTCGATCCGCACACGGCACCGGCGACGGCGGTCATGCAGATCTGGCAGAGCATCTCGCGCGGCCTGATGCAGATCGACGCGAAGACCAACGTGCCCGCCCCTGACTTCGCCAAGGCGGTGGAGCAGCCCGACCCGCTGAAGATCAACATCACGATCCCGGACGCCAAGTGGGAGAACAAGGACCCGGTGAACGGCCGCAAGGTCACCGCCGCGGACGTGAAGTTCTCGCTCGACCGCATCCGCTCGGCCCAGCCGGGTTTCACGCGCGCTTCGACGATCGCCGCGCTCGACAAGATCGATGTGGTCGATGACACGCACCTGACGCTGACGCTGAAGAAGCCGTCCGTGTCGTTCATGTACGGCCTGGCGTTCGGTCTGAACGTCATCGTGGCGCCGGAAGTCGTGACGAAATTCAAGGACCTGAAGAGCCCGGCCTCGGCCATCGGCTTCGGCCCGTTCTCCGTGGAGTCGTTCGAGCCGAACGTGCAACTCACGCTCGCTCGGCGCCCCGACTCGTGGATGGGCGACCGCCCGTGGGTCGACAAGGTGAAGTACATCAACATCCTGGACACCGCCGCGGGCGTCGCCGCCTACCGCGCCGGCCAGGTGCACACGATGACCGTGCCGCCCGACCAGCTGGACCAGTTCAAGCGCGACCTGAAGAACCACAACTTCGAGACCCGCGGCGGCATCTCGCGCGGCTCGTTCACGCTGCGCATGGACGGCAAGGTGCCGTGGGGCACGGACGTCCGCGTCCGCCAGGCGCTGAGCCTCGCCGTTGACCGCCAGGAGGCGATCGAGGTCGTCTACTCCGGCCGCGGCAAGCCGGTCGCCACGATCCCGTGGGTGTTCGAGGGCTTCGCGATTCCGCAGGATCAGCTGGGCACGCTGATGGGCTACAAGAAGGACAAGAACGCCGAGCGCGCGGAAGCGACCAAGCTCCTCCAGGCCGCCGGCCAGGAGAAGTTGTCGTTCGACATCCTCTCGTCCTCGACCAACCCGACGCCGCACATGGCGGCCGCGCAGTTGGTCCAGGACAACCTGAAGAAGATCGGCGTCACGACGAAGCTCGACCTGATCGAGTTCACCTCGTACAAGAAGCGGGTCGACGACGGCAATTGGACGACCACGACGGACGGGTTCTCCTCCGGCTTCAACCCGGACGAGCACCTGCGCCAGTACGCGTACACGAAGGGCAGCCGCAACTATGGCGGCTACTCCAACAAGGATTACGACGCGCTGGTGGACAAGGCCGATGCCGAGTTCGACCCGAAGAAGCGCGGCGAGCTCATGCAGCAGGCGCAGAAGATCACCATCAACGAAGTCAGCCACGTGTGGCTGGGCTGCGGCGAGGGTGTCGCCGTCTCGCAGCCGTCGGTGAAGAACTACATCCCGACGGGCGAGTACCCGCAGACATGGCGCTGGGACCAGCTCTGGCTGGACGCCTAACCGCGTCACCCAGCTCTCGCGATTGAGTAGAGTGCATCGAGGTCGTCGGATTCCCGGCGGCCTCGATGTTCGCTCCCGACAGACAGCGCTCCAGTAAGGTCCGGTGTCCCAGTGTCCAGATACGTGATCCGGCGCATCATCCTCACGCTCCCGACGCTCTTCATCGTGAGTGCGATGGTGTTCCTCATCGTCCGCGTCATGCCGGGGGACGTCACGAACCTGCTGCTGCAGGACGTGCGCTACTCCAAGCAGGACGCAGACAAGCTCCGCGAGCGCCTCGGCATCGACCGTCCGATCCTCGTGCAGTACGGGGACTGGATGGGGGGCATCCTGACTGGCGACCTGGGCCACTCGCTCGTGAACCAGGACCCGATCATCCGCAAGGTGCAGCAGGCGCTTCCGGTGACGATGGAGCTGACGCTCTTCGCCCTGACGTTCACCATGCTCACCGCCATCCCCATCGGCACGCTGGTCGCGGTCAAGCAGGACGAGTGGCCCGATTACGTCGTCCGAGGTGGCGCGGTCCTGGGCGCATCGCTTCCGGCGTTCTGGATCGCCACGGTGGTGCTGGTGGTAGCCGGACGATACTTTGGCTGGTCCCCGGACTTCGAGTACCACAGCATCCTCAAAGCCCCCTTCGCCAACCTCATGCAGTTCCTGCTCCCTGCGTTCATCCTCGGCATCGCGACGTCGGCGAGCATGCTGCGCCTGACGCGCGGGATGCTGCTGGAGGTGCTGCGCCAGGACTACATCCGCACGGCGTACGCGAAAGGGCTGCGGCAGCGCACCGTCGTCGTTCGGCACGCGCTGCGCAACGCGCTGATGCCGGTGGTCACCGTCATCGGCCTGCAACTCGCAAACCTGCTCAGCGGCACGCTGACCATCGAGATCATTTTCGGTCTGCCCGGTATCGGCCGCGTGATGATCGAGGCGATCCAGACGCGTGACTACCCGACGATCCAGACGGTGAACCTGCTGGTCGCCGCCTCCGTCGTCTTCATCAACCTCGCGGTCGACCTGACGTATGGCTATCTCGACCCGCGCACGAAGGTGAGCGCCTAATGGCAGACCAACCCGCGATCGCCGAGACCAGGGCCGTCGCCGCCGTTCCCAAGCCGCGCGGCATGGTGGGCTCAATCGCGAAATGGGTGCGGCAGAAGCCGCTGGGCGCGTTCGGTGCCCTCGTGATCCTGTTCCTGCTGTTCACGGCGGTCTTCCCGTCGGTCTTCACCAACCTGGATCCGACGGCGTTCAGCGGCCTCGAGCGACTGAAGGCTCCGTCCAACGCTCACCCGCTGGGCACCGACCAGTTCGGGCGTGACCAATTGAGCCGCCTCGTCTACGGCGCGCGCACCTCGGTGTCCGTGTCGTTCGGGGCGATCACGATCAGCGTGTTCCTCGCGACGCTGATCGGCACCGTCTCGGGCTACTTCGGCGGCTGGGTGGACTCGCTCCTGCAGCGCTTCGTCGATGCGGCGATCGCGTTCCCCAACCTGATCGTCCTGATCACGCTGGTCGCGGTGCTGGGCGCCGGCCTGTACCAGATCGTGTTCGCGCTCGGCATCGTCAGTTGCTTCGGCACCTCGAGGATTGTGCGGTCCGCCGTGATCATGACGATGGCGAACCCGTACATCGAGGCGGCCCGCGTGCTGGGCGCGCACCCGACGCGGATCATGCTGAAGCACATCCTCCCGAACGTGACGCCCGTCGTGATCATCAGCGCCACGGTGAGCATGGGCGGCCTCGTGCTCGCCGAGTCCGGGCTGTCGTTCCTCGGCTTCGGCGTCCCGCCCCCCACGCCCTCGTGGGGCTCGATGTTGAGCGTGGACGGCCGCGCGTTCATGGAGCGCGCTCCGTGGCTCGCGATCGTGCCCGGCATCGCCATCGGCTCGATCGTCTTCGCATTCAACATGCTCGGTGACGCGCTCCGCGACACGCTGGATCCGCGCCTGCGCGGCACGAGGTAGCGCTCGCCAATCCTCCGCGACACACGAGGACACACAGAAGGGCCCCGCGTACGCGGGGCCCTTCTGTGCCCTGACTCTCGTTGGCCTGTGGGGGATGCTAGTCCCAGATGCGCTCCGGCAGCGGCAACCCGGCGAGGTCCTCCGGGAGCAGCGGCACGTCCGGCGTGATACCGAGGATCCCGAGGAACATCTCGACCTGCCTCGTGTGCTGCGTGGTGTGCCACGTCTCGCGTTCCATCACCTCGTGGAGCGTCTTCGCGCCCCAGTAGGCTTCCAGCACGCGGTCGAGCGGGTCGTACTGGCCGGCGGTCTCCCACCACTCCTTGAGGATCGCGCGCGTGCCCTCGCCGTACTCGATGAGTCCCGCCGTGGTGCGGCGTCCCTCCGGCGCGGGGTCCATCATCCCCTGCCAGCTCTCACGCGAGTCCTCGTCGTACGCCCGCTTGTAGATGCGACCGATCGTGAAGACGTGGTAGCAGAGGTCGAGGAGCGTCCTCGGACGATCCGGCGGCGTGGTCGGAAGCTGGTGGTCCCGCAGTTGGCTGACGAAGCCAATCGCCTTCCGCAGGATGGTGTCCCACCGCCGGTACAGCTGCTCCGGCGTCATCATCTCGGGCGCGGTGTACTCGAAGCCCACGAGGTCGGCGATGGCCTGGAGGTCGGCCCCCGGCACGCACACCTCGCCGTTGCACACGATTGGCACGCCGGTGAAGCCGTGCGCGTTCAGCCGCGCCTGCCCCTCCGGGTTGTGGGCAATGTTCACCGCCTCGAAGTCGATGTTGTTTGCGGAAAGAAACTCTTTCGCGCGGAGGCAGCTGCTTCAGCCAGGCTGGTAGTAGAGCTCGATCGTGCCGGTCGCCACGGGACACCGCCCTTCCATTACGGACGGTATATCCAGTCGGGCCGACGATGTCCACCGCCCGCGCGAACTGGACGCAGGGTGGACTACGCGCGCTGCGTCGCCGCCTCGCGCGGCTCGGAAGCGACCGGCGCGGCGGGCAGCACGGGCGTGCGCATCACGAGGAACAGCGAGCCGGCAGTGAACATCAGGCCGGCCGCGACGATGAAGACCATCCGGTCCGTCAGCACGCCCCAGCCGATCAGCATGGTGATCAGCGGCGTGCTCGCCGCGCCCGCGCCGATCATGATCGGGGCCGTGAAGCCTCGGATGGCGCCCTGAGCGCGCCGCCCGAAGTAGGCCGGGATCGCGAGGTTCTGCCCGGTGCCCATCCCGGCGGAGCCGACACCCCACGCGATGTTGTGCGCGAACGCCCACCCGGCGAACGGCGACACGACCATCAACGGCAGCATCGACAGCGCGCGGAAGATCCCGCCGTTCAGGGTAATGAACTTCAACGGGTACCGCTCCGCGATGAACCCGTAGATCAGCGTGAACAGCATGACGACGAAGGGATCCGCGGCCACCGCCAGCGAGATCCAGTACGGCGAGACGCCAGCGTCCGTCCAGAACGGCACGCGCAGGAACAGGATCGGGTTCGTCGCGAAGGTGTGCAGCATGAACGCGATCGTCATCAGCCACAACGTCGAGGTGCGCATCGCCTGCTTCAACGTGAAGTTGGTCTCGGACGCACCGAACCTCGGCGCTCCGGCCATCCCCGCCTTCACCTCCGCGGGCGGTGTCGAGGCGCCATCCGGGAAGAGCCCGGCATCCTCGGGGTTGCGGCGCATGAGCAGCGCGTACAGCGGCACGAGCAGGCCGGGGATCATGATGCCGTAGAGGAACCACGTCTCGCGCCAGCCGATCGACATGATCAGGAACTGCGAGATGAACGACCACGACGCGGTACCGAGACCGCCGCCCATCGTTGCGATCGAGACCGCGCGGCCTCGCTTCCGCACGAACCAGTTGGCGGGCGGGACACCCGTAACGATCTGGCCACCGCCGAAGACGCCGAACCCGGAGAACCCTGAGATGAAGAAGATCACGTACATCCAGTTCGGGTTGCTGATGTACGACAACATGCACAGACAGACGCCCGCCCACAGGCTGCACGCGACGCCGAGCCACCTCGAACCGAAGCGGTCGACGAGGTGGCCAATGACCGGCGCCGACACGCCAGCACTGATCTGCCGCAACGAGATGCAGAGCGACAGCATGAACAGCGACACGCCCAGATCGTCACGCAGCGAGACGATGAAGATGGAGAAGACGACGGGGTTCAGCGGAGCAGTGATCCAGTTGCCCATGAACGAGACCGCGACGATCACCCACCCGTAGAAGAACGGAGTGGGGATCGGCGGCTTCTTCGTCGCCACGTTCATCGACAAGGGCGTGCTCCTCGGATGCCTCGACGCGGACTCTCCGTCGCCGGGCGGGCAGCGTGTCGGCGCACGATATGCCTCTGGTTCTTAACATGCACGCCGCTCGTGAACGCCCGAAATCCTCCTGATTGCGCGATTGTTGCGACCCAGCGGGCCCACCCAGGGGGCGTGCGCCCGCAGAGTCGCTCGGCCCCCGCCTGCGACAGGCCACACGCGGTGGTGTATGTAGAAGCGCAACGCCCGACCGTTCCCGCCCGGCGAGGAGCCGACCCATGACCTCGAAGCCCGCGGAGCGCCGCTTCTTCTACGGCTGGGTGATCGTCGGATCGGGCTTCCTCGCGCAACTCATCCTCGGCATCGCGAGCCAGGCGTTCACGACCTACCTCGTGCCGATGGGGCGCGAGTTCGGCTGGTCGAAGGCGCAACTCTCCGGGCCGCGCTCGGTGGTCAGCGCGGAGTCGGCGCTGCTGGGGCCGGTGCAGGGGTACCTCGTCGATCGCGTAGGGTCACGCGTCGTGATGGGGATGGGCGTGTTCCTGCTCGGACTGGGGATGGTGTGCTTCGGCCTCGTCCACAACATGTGGCAGTACTACGCCGCGAACCTGCTCGGCGGCATCGGCTCATCGCTCTGCGGCATCCTGGTCGTCTCAACGGCGGTGAACACGTGGTTCCGCCGCAAGCGGACGATGGCGATGGCGATCGCCACGGTCGGCTTCTCGGTCGCCGGCATCATCGCCGTGCCGATCATCGTGTGGGTGCAGCAGACGCTGAGCTGGCGCGAGGCGGCGATCGCCTCGGGTGTGGCGATCTGGATCATCGGCGTCCCCACGACCGTGCTGCTGCGTCCCAGCCCGGAGGCGATGGGCCTTCACCCCGACGGCGAGGCGCCCGCGCCTCCCTCCGCCGTGTCGAGCGCATCGACGGCCCGCGTCTCTGGCGCCGGGATGCTCGACTTCAACGCGCGCGAGGCGCTGCGCACCTCGGCATTCTGGCTGATCGGCATCGGGAGTGGGCTGTACATCCTGGTGCAGTCGGCGATCTTCGTGCATCTGTTCCCGCACCTCGAGGAAGGCGTGGGCATGTCACCCGCGAGCGCGGCGGTGGCGCTGCAGGTGCTGAACGTCGTGAACATCGCCGGCCGTCTCATCGGCGGATGGATCGGCGACCGCTACCCCAAGAACATCGCGCTGGCGCTGGGATCGCTCGGCACAGGCCTTGCGATGCTGATGCTCGCGCTCGCGACCTCCTCGACGGCGGTGTTCGCGTTCGCGGTGCTGTTCGGACTGTGCTGGGGGCTGCGCGTGCCGCTGGTCAACTCCGTGGCGGGCGACTACTTCGGTCGCAGGTCCTACGGCAAGATCCTTGGCACGCTGCAGCTGATCGCGACTCCCCTCGGGATCATCGGCCCCGTGGCCGCGGGCTACGCGGCCGACGTGCAGGGCGACTACCGAGGTTCCCTGATGGTGCTCGCCGGGCTGGCCGCCCTGTCCGGCGTGATGTTCTTCCTCGTGCGCCCGCCCGCCGTCCCGCTCCGCCTGCGCGAGGCCGAAGCCTCGAGGTAGCGCCGACACGCGGGCACCGCGGACCGATCACGCCGTACCGGTGAGCAGCTGACGCCGCGAGGCGCCCCATCCCCCTGCCCCCTTCCCTGCGCGGGAACGGGGATGAACGGCCAGGGCTTCGCCCTCGCGCTCCCCCGGGACGAGGTTGCTTCGCACCTCGGCGGAATATTCGGCGGGATCGCCCCCAGGGATGCTCGAAGGGGCGAAGCCCCTTCGCTCTCAACCCCTCCCGCGCCAGGAGGGGCAGGGGTGGGCCGCCCCGCGGTCGCACCTCGACAGTGCTCGCAGTTACAGCTCCGGCTCGCGGACGGCGACCCAGATCATCGCGCCGAGTGCGACGAAGATGCCACCGAGGATCACGAAGCCGAGGTGGAACGCGTCCGCAAAGCCCGCGGCGGCAAGCGGGCCGACGGCGAAGGCGATCGCCTGCATCCCGCTCGCCAGGCCGAACGCGGTGCCTCGACGGTCGCGCGGGGCGTTGGCGGCGATCAGCGTGTTGGTGGCGGGCACCATCGCTGCCTGGAGCATCGCGATGACGCCGAAGGCGAAGATGAACGGCCACGAGCCGCCCGCGAACGGCAGCGCGAAGTGCACCAGGCCCGCGGCGGCGCTGGTCGCGATCAGCGAGCGCCTGAGGCTGCCCGGCCGCGCGATCCGCTGCGCGACCACCACACCGATGACCCCGCCGAATCCGGCTGCGGTGAACGCGCCGGTCACAGCTGCGGCGGCGGCGGCGCGCCCCACGATCTGCTCGAGGGCGATCGGTGCGGCCACCCGGAGCGACTGACTGAACGCGAGCGAGACGAACCAGATGACCAGCGCCAACGAGAGCTGCAGCGTGAGCAATGACCGGATGGACGTCAATTCCGGCACCGACGGCACGACTGCCTCGACACCTGCGTCTTTGGCGACCGGTACGGAGGCGCGGCCGACGGCATCGCGCGGGACGGCGAACATCGCGACGACCGCAGCGATCGCGGGCAAGATCGCACCGCCGATGATCGCGCCGCGGTAGCCGAACGAGAGCGCAAGCAGCCCGCCGACCAGTGGTCCGAGCATGTTGCCAAGGTACTGCGTACCGGTGGCGGTGCTCAGGCTGCTGTTCAAGCGCCGGTCGGGCACGGTGACGCTGATCAGCGCGACGGCGGCGGGGTTGAACCCGGAGAACAGGCCTTGCAGGCCGAGCGCCGCCGCAATGTGCCACGGCTCGGTCGCCAGCGCTGCGACGGCCATCGTCGCCGAGGCGGAGAACAATGCGCGCAGGAACATCGCGCGACGGCCGTAGCGGTCCGAGAGCACACCCCACAGGGGTCCCGCAATGAGGCGGCCTGCCCCCTGCACGGTAGCGGCCACGCCTACCCAGTAGAGCGCGTTCGCGTCGCTCGTCGCACCGAGCTGCTTGAGATACAGCGGGACGAAGGGC
The DNA here is from genome assembly GCA_947470025.1 of Chloroflexota bacterium. Classification (GTDB taxonomy): domain Bacteria; phylum Chloroflexota; class Dehalococcoidia; order UBA2979; family UBA2979; genus SHYQ01. Next base: position 203 of record CANIRU010000036.1, on the reverse strand, counting down.
ATCCAGAAGTTCATGGACAGGCTCGCGATGCCGGAGCAGATCGCGATCACCCACACGGCGCGCGAGGTGCGCGCGTCGTCCTCGAGGCTGTCGGGCGCGGGCGGCGTGGCGATGGGCGGGCTCCTCGCCGGGCCGCGCGGGAGCGCGCGGCGTCAGTGCCCGAGCGTACTCCGCGAGCCGCTGCGCGCTACTCGCCCGTCGAG
>CANIRU010000035.1 GCA_947470025.1 Chloroflexota bacterium | reverse complement strand
CGACTGGCGCACGGCCAGCTCGGTCGCCCAGCGCGCGACGAGGTGCTGCGCGGGCGCGTCCTCGGCCGCGCCGACGTGGCCGAGGTAGATGACGCGCTGCACCCCGGCGGCGCGCGCGGCGATCAGCGCGTTCTGCACGGCGAGCAGGTCGTTCGCGACGACGTCGCCGCCGCGGTCGAGCGTGTGGACGAGGTAGACGAGCGTCTTCACGCCGCGCATCGCGCCGTCCAACCCGCGCCCGTCGACGAGGTCGCCCGTGACCGCCTCGACGCCCTGCGCGCGCAGCCGCACGGCGTCGAACTCGCGCCGCACGAGGGCACGCACGGCGCGCGGTGCGTGCCCCTCGCGCGCCTCGAGCAGCGCGGGGAGCAGCGCACTCCCCACGAACCCGCTCGCCCCGGCGACGAGGATCATCGCGCTGCACCCGTTCGTTGCGACGCGGTTTGATCGGACGAGAGGGGTCGACGTGCTTGAGTAGGGCGGCCCATCCCCCTGCCCCCTTCCCTGCGCGGGAAGGGGGATGACATGCGAGGGCTTCGCCCTCGTGCTCCCCCGAGACGAGGACGCTCCGCGCCTCGCTGGGACTCGGCTCGCGAGCAACCGGAGCACGAATGAGGTTGCGGTGCTTCGCCGTTTCGCGGGTCACCAGTCTGAAGCGGGGCAAAGCGCTGAGGGGGTGCAACCCCATCAGATCTCATCCCCCTCCCGCGCCGGGAGGGGGCAGGGGGTGGGCCGCCCCCCGCAACCACACTTGCGCCTCGGCGGGTGGGTCGCCCCACGCACGCACAACGACCATCCGAGGACCTCGAGGGCTGCACGCGCAACGTCGTTCCCTCGCGCGCCGCGGGGCCTAGTGCGTCACGGCGCCGCGCTCCGCGCCGCTCACGAGCTTCGCGTACTTCGCGAAGACGCCCGAGGTGTAGAGCGGGGGGCGCGGGACGTAGGCGGCACGACGGCGCTCGATCTCGGCCGCCGGGACGTCGAGGTCGATGCGGCGCTCGGGGACACTGAGGATGATCGTGTCCCCCTCCTGTACGAGGCCGATCGGGCCGCCGACGGCGGCCTCCGGGGCGACGTGGCCGATCATGAAGCCTCGAGTCGCGCCGGAGAACCGGCCGTCCGTCAGCAGCGCGACCGTCTCGCCGAGGCCCGCGCCGACGATCGCGGCGGTGACGCCGAGCATCTCGCGCATGCCGGGGCCGCCCTTCGGGCCCTCGTTGCGGATGATCACCACGTCTCCGGCGACGATGCGGCGCTCCAGCACCGCGTGCATCGCGTCCTCCTCGGACTCGAAGACGCGCGCGGGGCCGGTGTGCGTCGGGCGTTCGTGACCCGTCACCTTGATCACGCAGCCCTCGGGCGCCAGCGAGCCACGCAGAATGACGAGGCCGCCCGTGGGCTTGATCGCCTGGTCGATCGGCAGGATCACGTCCTGGCCGGGGGTCTCCACGGCGTCGCGGGCCTCCTCGGCGATCGTCTTGCCGGTGACGGTGCGCACGTTGCCGTGCAGCAGCTCCGCGTCCAGCAGGCGCTTCGCGAGCAGCGGCGTGCCGCCGGCGCGGTCCCAGTCGAGGGCGACGTAGCGACCGCCGGGACGGAGGTCGCCGATCAGCGGCGTGCGTTCACTGATCGTGTCGAAGTCGTCGATGTTCAGCTCGATGCCCGCCTCGGACGCGAGGGCGAGCAGGTGCAGCACGACGTTCGTGGAGCCGCCGGTCGAGGCCGCGCACATAATGCCGTTCTCCAACGACTCGCGCGTGATCAGGGAGCGGCCCGTCTCACCTCGGTTGAGCATGTCCATGACGATGCGGCCGGTTTCGCGGCCGACCTCGTTCTTGCGGGGATCCGTGGCGCCGACGGTGGCGCTGCGCATGGGGGACAGGCCCATGAACTCCATGACGGTCGCCATGGTGTTGGCGGTGTACTGCGCGCCGCACGCGCCGGCGCCGGGGCACGCAGCCTGCTCGAGGGCGGCAAGGCGCTCGTCGCTCATGTTGCCCGCGGCGTGCTGGCCGATGCCCTCGAACACGTCCTGGATCGTGACGTCGTGGCCCTCCCAGCGGCCGGGGTCGATCGAGCCGGAGTAGAGCACGAGGCCGGGGAGATTGAGCCGCGCGAGCGCCATCGCACCCGCCGGGATCGTTTTGTCACAGCCGACGATGATCACGCACGCGTCGAAGGCGTAAGCCATACCGGTGAGCTCGATGGAGTCGGCGATCACCTCGCGGGAGATGAGGGAGGCCTTCATGCCCTGCGTCCCCATGGTGATGCCATCGGAGATGGAGATCGTGTTGACCTCCATCGGCGTCCCGCCCGCCTCGCGGATGCCGGCCATGACCTGCTGGGCGAGCATGCGCTGGCTCAGGTTGCAGGGCATGGTGCCGATCCACTCGTGGGCGACCATGACCAGCGGCTTTTTCAGGTCGTCGGGCGTGAACCCGGCCGAGTAGAAGTACGAGCGCGCTGCGGCGCGGTCGGCGCCATCGACGAGGACGCGGCTGTGCTGACGGGGGTCGGTGGTCATCGGGCGTTCCTCACACTCCGCGGCGCGACGAGGTCCGTCACGGCCAGCGCGGGATGCCCGCGCGGGCGAAATCGTAGCAGGGAGCCGTATCGCGGGCGACGCGGGCACGGATGGCGCACGCACATGCCGCTGCCTATGATTGCGCGACAAGCCGCGCTCACGTTCGCGACACCGAATGAGAGGCCTCGGCCGATGTACAGCAAGATCGTTCTCACGCTCGACGGCTCCGAGGTATCGCACCAGGCGATCCCCCACGCCGTGACCCTCGCCAAGCAGACCGGCGCCGAGGTGATCCTCGTCCAGGTCATCGACTCCGAGGCCCAGGTGATGATCCAGACCGCCGGCTCCTCGATCGAGCCTATGGCCGTGGGCCAGATCAACGCGGACATCGCCCACGACGCCGTCGCCGCGGAGCGCGAGGAGGCCGAGGCCAACCTCAACATCGTGAAGGGCATGATGGCCTCGCAGGGCGTGGCGAATGTCTCGACGATGATCCGCGAGGGCTACGCCGGCGACGAGATCGTGAAGGCGGCTGACGAGACCCAGGCGGACGTCGTCGTCATCGCGACGCATGGCCGCAGCGGCATCGGCCGCGCCATCCTCGGCTCCGTCGCGGACCACGTCGTGCGCCACGCCGCACACGCGTCGGTGCTCCTCGTCCGCGCCCACGACGCCTAGCAACCAACCGCTGGCTGATTGACGAAGGTGGGGGCGCAAGCCCCCATCTCGCTTTCCGCACGCCTCAAGGGCGACGCGAGCAGCGGAACCAATCGAAGGTCGACGCGCGAGTCGTGTCGAGTTGCAGTTCGGGGCGTCCCATCCCCCTGCCCCCTTCCCTGCGCGGGAAGGGGATGAATGGCGAGGGCTCCGCCCTCGCGCTCCCGATTAGGCCGGGGGTGCTTCGCACCTCGACTCCGGAGACGATCCGAATCACTCGCACCGACATGGCGCAGTCACATCGAGCTCCGCCGGGAGTGTGGGGCGCAGTTCCTCACACCTGGTTCCTTCTGAGCCCCTCCCGCGCCGGGAGGGGCAGGGGGTGGCCGCCCCACTCGGTCACGTCGAGACGACGGGACGAAGACCACACGCCGGAGCGCAGCGCCTTCAGTGCTGCGCTACTCGACTTCGCGCGGGGGGAGCGGGATCTCGAAGTTGTGACCGTTCGAGCGCGGGCAGAAATGCGGCTGACCGGGGTACTCGAGGGCCTCGTGGCAGAGCGGGCACGTCGGGCGACCGGCTGACACGGTGTCCTGGAACTGCTTCAGACAGCGCAGGGCCAGCGAGCGGTTGATCTCCATCCGGAACGACGGCGTGTCGTTGTTCTCGACCGCCTCCGCCTCGTCCGCGAGCACGATGATGTGCTCGTCGTCGCCGTCCCAGTCGAGGCCCAGACGCGCGACCTGCAGTTCGACCTGTGCGTTCTGCGGGAAGTTGCCGACCGCCTCGACCTCCCCGGGGGGGCGGCCGCGGAACTTCGAGCGCTCCGCGAGCAGCGCGGAGAACGACCGACCGAGGGCGGCGACCGACTCCTTCTCCATCCAGAGCGAGGCGTACTGGTTGCCCACGCGCACGCGGAGCCGGAAGCGGCGCGCGCCCGGCTGGCCGATCGCCTCGGCGTCGAGGGCGTCCACGAGCCCGAAATCGATCATGCGCGCTCGTCCTGTCTGTGAGGGGCGACCGGGTGCGGTCGGAGTCAGCGGAGCGTAGACACGCGCCTATCGGCGGTCAATGTGCCGGGTATGATCCGCAGGATCCCCCCGACGCACCCGCATAACCTCGAGCCGCAGGAGCCCGCATGACCGACCTCGACCTCTCGTACCTGAGCATCGCCGAGGCCAGCGCGCGCATCGAGGCGGGCACGCTGACACCGACTGAGCTCGTCGAGGCGGTGTTCGCACGCATCGATGAGACCGAGCCGCGTCTCAACGCCTACGTGCGCCTGATGCGCGACACCGCGATCGCGGAGGCGCAGGCGGCCACGCTCCGCGGGGCCAGCGGCCAGCGCCTCGGACCGCTCGATGGCATCCCGATCGCGGTGAAGGATCTCTTCGATACCGCAGGCGTGATCACCACCGGCGGCACCGGCTCGTACATCGAACGCGTACCCGCCAATGACGCGACCGCCGTCCGGCTGCTGCACGCGGCGGGCGCGGTGATCCTCGGCAAGACGAACACGCACGAGCTGGCGCTGGGCGGGACGACGAACAACGTGCACTACGGCGCGACCCACAACCCGTGGAACCTCGCATACGTGCCGGGGGGATCCTCGGGCGGGTCAGGGGCTGCGCTCGCGGCAGGCTCCGCGCTCGGCGCGCTGGGGACGGACACGGGCGGCTCGGTGCGCATCCCGGCGGCGTTCTGCGGGATCACCGGCTACAAGCCGACGTACGGTCTCGTCGGGCGGGGCGGCGTGCTGCCGCTGTCGCCGACGCTCGACCACGTCGGGCCGATGGCACGCACCGTCGAGGACTGCGCGCTGATGCTCAACGCGCTCCAGGGGTACGACCCGACGGACCTCGACTCCGTGCCGACGGAGTGGCAGGACTTCACGAGCAACCTCGAGGGCGGCGTGCACGGGCTGCGGCTGGGCGTGATGCCCTCGATGCTCGTCGGCTGCGCCGACGGCACGCGCGCGGCGTTCGAGCGCGCGCTGGCGACGTTCGTCGGCCTGGGCGCCGCGATCATCGAGGTCGAGCCGATGGCCGGCTTCGACGATTGGAGCTCGCCGACGGCACCGATCATCGTGACCGAGGGCGCGACGGTGAACGAGCCGATCCTGCGCGAGCACCCGGAGACGGTGGGCGAGCCGGTGCGCCGCCGCATCCTCCGCGGCCTCGACGCGAACGTGCACGACTACTTCCGCGCGCTCGAGTTCCGCAAGGTCATCGAACAGCGCTTCGAGGCCGCCCTCGGCCCTGGCGGGGAAGTCGACGCGATCCTGCTGCCGACGGCTCTCGACACCGCCGAGCTGATCGGCGACAGCCCCGAGGACGAGCGGTCACCCGTCGACAAGTTCCTGACGACGCGTATCTTCAACCACACGCACCAGCCGTCGCTGAGCGTCCCGTGCGGCCTCGACGGGGCGGGGCTGCCGGTGGGGCTCATGATCTCGACAGCGAAGTGGCGCGACGCGCTCGCACTCCGCATCGGGCACACCTTCCAGCAGGCCACCGACTTCCACACGCAGCGCCCGCCGCTGTAACGCGAGCGCTTGTCACGGATGGCCGAGGCGCCCCGCGACCTCCCGGAGCGCGGGGCGGGTATCCCCGCCCATGCGCGTGCACTAGAAGGTGCCGAGGTGCGTGTGCTTGAAGCTCTCGGGGAACTTCAATCCGAAGCCCAGGCCGCGGTCCATCCCCACGTGCGCGCCGAGGATCAGCGCGCCGCCGATGAGCATCGGCGATCCGGTGACCAGCCCGCCGACCAGTAGGGCGATCGGCAGCGCCTCGTTATGGACCAGGTTGTATGTCACTGCGCCCCAGCGCGTGTCGCGTAGGTAGCCGACCATGCCGAGGTCGGGCGCGAGCAGCAGCACCGCGTACGCGATCCACGAGCCATCGATCAGCGCGAAGTACGCCCACGTCGCGGCGGCGAAGATCGCCACGCCTTCGAGCCGCAAGAGGAACTGCACGAGCCGCATCGGGCCCTCCGATCTCGAACCCACGGGCGGCTAGTATAGGAACGTGACCAGCACGCTCCCCGATCCCCCCGCCGACCTCGGCCTCGAGCGCGAGGTGGCGCTGTCGCGCCACACCTACATGCGCATCGGCGGGCCGGCGGCCTACTTCGGCGTACCCGAAGACCTCGCGCAGTTCGAGCGCATCGCGACGTGGGCGCGCGAACGCGGGCTGCGGCTGCGCGTCCTCGGCGGCGGGTCGAACGTGTGCATCTCGGACGAGGGAGTGCGCGACGTGGTCGTCTCGCTGCGCCGCGCCTGCGGGCAGATCGCGTTCGATGGCGTGCAGGTGACTGCGGGCGCCGCCGTGATGCTGCCCGCACTCGCACGCGCGGCCGCGGAGCATGACCTCGGCGGCCTCGAGTTCGCGATCGGCATTCCGGGCAGCGTGGGCGGCGCGCTGCAGACGAATGCGGGCATCGGCGACGGGCGCTGCATCGGCGACCTCGTGCGCAGCGTCGAGGTCTGGCGCGACGGCGGCCGCGCGACCCTGCCCGCCGAGGCGATCACGTTCGAGTACCGCAACACGTCGCTGGACCACTCGGACGACCTCGTGCTGGGCGCGACGCTGGAACTCCTGGCGCGCCCGCGCGCCGAGGTCGATGCGGAGATGCGCCGCCTGCTGGAGGCGCGCCAGCGCACACAGCCGACCGCCGAGCCGAATGCCGGTTCGATCTTCCGCAACCCGCCCGGCGACAGCGCAGGCCGACTCGTCGACGCCGCCGGGTGCAAGGGCCTCGAGGTCGGGCACGCGAAGGTGAGCGCGCTGCACGCGAACTTCATCGTCCACGATGGACAGGGCACCGCCACGGACATCGCCGCCGTGATGGCGGAGGTACAGCGCCGTGTCCTCGACGCCAGCGGCGTGCGGCTCCGCCCCGAGGTGGAGTGGTGGGGCGACGGCCCGCTGCCCCTGGCGTGGCAGCTCCCATCGGAGCCGTAGGGGCGGACTCACCCTCGCTCGTTACTCGGGGAGCGGGACGAGCAGCGCGCGGGCGTGCTCGACGTCTGTGTCGCCCGTGAGCGCTGCGATTCGTTCGAGGCACTTCGCCTGCTGGATCTCCCACGCGCCGAGCGTGGACATCCGCGCCGTCCGCTCTCCTGAGCCGAGGTCGTCCGGCCGCGACAGTCGCACCACCTCGGCGGCAGCGCGGTCGTAGTCGTCGAGGAGCGCGCGCAGCGCATCGATGTCCATGGCGCGATCGTAGCGCGGCGCACGCACCGAACGCCCGCGCCGCTCGCGCGTTGCAATACCAGACGTCGCGCAATGAAATCGCGACGGATCTGCGAAAGACGCGCAGACCTGCCCGATGCGGGCGTTGCATCGCCGTGAAGGCTGGGTATTCTGAATGCGGGCGGGTGAGAAGCGGGGACGCACCTTGTCAGTGCCTCGATTCGGGCTGTTTGCCGGGCTGTTCCTGGCGCTCGTCCTCTGCAGCTCCGCGGTCACCTCCGACACCGCGCATGCCGCCGCTCCGGAACTCCCTGAGGTCGAGAATTTCGCCGCCCGAGATCCGCTCGTCCCCGGCAGCACGGGCGTTGTGCGTGCCGAGGGCGACTGCCTGAATATGCGCGAGTCGCCGGGCCTCGGCGGGCGCACCCTCGCCTGCCTCCGCGAGGGCACCACCGTCGTCATCCTGCCCTCGAACGTCACCATCGACTCGCTGCGATGGCAGCTCGTGAACACCGGCCAGCTCACGGGCTGGGTGGCGGATCAATACCTCCAGGCGTACGTGGGTGCCCCCGCGGCGGGAGCCTCGTGCACCGCGAAGCCAGCAGCGTACAAGCCGGGGATCACTGGCTTCGTGCCGACCAACGGTGGCGTCGGCATGGTCGTCTGGGGCGGCGGCACGCTGTCCGGCGTCGAGAACGCGGCGCTGGCGCGCGGCTGCACCCCGAAGGCTGTCTGGACCAGCCGGGCCGACGGCGAGCTGGTCGGCTACCTGTATGGCGCGCCTGACTTCGTGAACAGCTCGTGGCGCGCCGCGCTGCCGGACGGCTGGCTTTCGGGCGGACGAGTGATCCTGATCGTGTGCGAGGACGCGACCGGCAAGACGACCGCCGCCGCCGTCACCCTCCCCGGCCCGGGTGGCATCCCGCCGAAGGCCCCCGCGCCCGTCTTCACCGGTCGTGCACAGGCCCCCTCCGTCACCTCGAAGGCCGTCGCCGTGGTGGACGAGGCATCGGGGGCGCTGATCTACCAGAAGGGCGCGCACGACCGCCTCGCCCCCGCGAGCCTGACGAAGATCGCGACCGCGATCATCGCGATCGAGGGCATCGAGCCGAGCGCAGTGATCACGACCGACGTGGACAGCCGCACGATGGTCGACAGCAGCGTGATGGGGCTGATCCCCGGCGACTGCTTCGCCACGAGCGACCTCCTCTACGGCCTGATGCTGCCCTCCGGCAATGATGTCGCGCTCGCCCTCGCGCGGTACCAGGCGGGTTCGGACGCGTCGTTCGTACAGGAAATGAATACGCTGGTGAAGCGCCTCGGCCTGACGGATACGATGTTCACCGACCCGCACGGCCTCGGCAGCGACCTGCACAAGTCCTCCGCGTACGACATCGCGATGCTGTCGCGTTACGGGATGTCACTGCCGCGCTTCCGCGACGTGGTGAAGACCGGTTCGTACACCGCGAAGGGCGCGCGCGCGCTGACGATGTACAACACGAACTCGCTGCTTTCCTCGTATCCCAACACGGACGGCGTGAAGACCGGGTTCACGGACGACGCCGGGCGCACGATCTCCGTGTCGGCGGTGAAGAACGGCCACCGCGTGTTCGTGGTGCTGCTGAACGACCTCAACCGCGAGGCCGACGCGAAGGCGCTCCTCGACTGGGCGTTCGCCAACCACACCTGGCCGTAGCGATCGGCGGCGAGGGCGTGGCCGCGAGGTATCTCATCCGAGCGCAACGCTGTGACGCAAGGTCGCTCGACGTGGCAGCGCGGGGCGGCCCATCCCCCTGCCCCCTTCCCTGCGCGGGAAGGGGGATGAGATCCGAGGGGCTTCGCCCCTCAGGCTCCCCCAGCTGGATCCGGATCGGGCGCCTCACGCGACCTGATCTGCCATCGCTCGCCAACGCTGCGGACACGATGCGCCGAGGCTAGCCGCCGAACTCCTTGCGGACGTTCGCGTCTTTCTCCTCGACGAGCGCGACCAGCGCGCGCTGCGCCTCGGCGAGGCGTGCGCGCAGCGCGTCGTCCGAGGTGCCGAGGATGCGCGCGGCCAGCAGGCCGGCGTTGCGCGCGTTGCCGACGGCGACCGTGGCCACGGGGATGCCCGCCGGCATCTGCACGATCGACAGCAGCGAGTCGAGACCATCGAGGTACTGGAGCGGCACGGGGACGCCGATCACCGGAAGCGTGGTGACGGAGGCGAGCATGCCCGGCAGGTGCGCGGCGCCACCGGCCCCCGCGATGATCACGCGCAATCCGCGCGCCTCGGCGGTCTTGCCGTACTCGATCATCGCCTCCGGCGTGCGGTGTGCGGAGACGACGCGCACCTCGAACGGGACGCCGAGCTCCTTGAGCGTGTCGGCAGCGGCGCGCATGACGCCGAGGTCGGAGTCGCTGCCCATCGCGATGCCAACGAGGGGTGTGTCGCTCATATCGTCCTCCCGGTGAGCCGCGCGGCAGCCAGCCCCGCGCGTGCCCGCGTCTCCTCAATGTCCTCGCCCAGCGCGTTGACGTGGCCGATCTTGCGCCCCGGGCGCACGTCCTTGCCATACAGGTGCGGATGCACGCCGGGCGCGGCGGCGAGGAGCGCGAGCCGCATCCTCGGCGCCATGCTCGCGCGATCCTCGCCGAGCAGGTTCGCCATGACGACGGCAGGGGCGAGCAGGTCCGTGCTGCCCAGCGGCCAGTCGAGGACGGCGCGCAGGTGGTTCGCGAACTGCGAGGTCGCGCAGCCGTCGATGCTGAAGTGTCCGGAGTTGTGCGGCCTCGTCGCCACTTCGTTGATCAGCAGTTCGTTGCCGGCGAGAAAGAGCTCCGTCGCGATGATCCCCACAGCACCCGTCAGCGCCGCGATCTGCTCGCCGAGGTCACGCGCGCGCGCGGCCACCTGGGGCGCGATCGGCGCGGGCGCGATCACCTCGTGGCAGATGCCGTCGCGCTGGACCGTCTCGACGACGGGGTACGTGACGAACTCACCCCCCGGCCGGCGCGCGACGAGCACCGCGATCTCGCGGTCGATGCGCACCCACTGCTCCAGCATCAGCGCCACGTCGCTCTCAGCGATCGAATCGAAGAGCGCGCGTGCCTCGTCGAGGTCCTTGAGCACCCAGACGCCGCGCCCGTCATAGCCTCCGGTCTGCGCCTTCGCGACGACAGGCCAGCCGTGCCGCGCGGTAAACGCCTCGACGGCGTCGAGGTCGGGCGCGTCGACGAAGTCGGGGACGGGCAGCCCGGCGCGCTGGAACGTGGAGCGCTGGTACAGCTTGTCCTTGGCGAAGCGCAGCGTCGTCGCTCCGGGCCGCACGATGCCCCCTGCCGCCTCGATTGCCACGAGCGCGTCGAGGTTCACGAGCTCGTGGTCGAGCGTCACCACGTCACACCTCGACGCGAAGTCGCGGAGCGCAGCGGCATCATTCGGCGAGCCGAGGTCGACGTGCGGGCTGACGAGGGCGGCGGAGTCATCGGCGTGCTCGGCGAGCACGCGCACCTCGATTCCGAGCGGGATGGCGGCCTGGATCATCATGCGCGCGAGCTGGCCGGCCCCAACGATCCCCACGACCGGAAAGCGATCCGCGGGCGGAGGAGTGGAGGTCACGCGTCGATCCTCGCTGCGCTGCGTCGCCTGGCAGTGGCTCGGGTGACCACCTTACGCGACCGCTCGCGTGTGCGCAGCGCAAGGTCGGTGCCCGCAGGTCTGTGGCGGCGGCGCGGGTATCCCGCGCATCGAGCCGCCTGACATTACGCAAGGCGCAGGAGCGCGAGCGCCTCGGCGAGGATGGAGCGGCGCAGCTCGCCGAGGTCCTGGCTCTCGTCCGGGCCATGGATGCGGCTCGTCGCCTCGCCGACGCCCGTGACGAGGACGGCGGCCTGCGGGAACCGCTCCGCGAGCAGCGAGATCAGCGGGATCGTGCCGCCGATGCCGATCTCTGCGGCAGGCACGCCCCACGCGTCCGCCATCCCCTGCGCGAACGCGGAGTACTCGACGCCCCGCTCGACGAGGGCGAAGCCGGGCGCGCTCGACCCCCGCGTCACAGTGACGCGCGCGCCCCATGGCGCCGCGGCCTCGAGGTGCGCGACCAGTGCGTCGAGCGCGTCCGTGGCGTCCTGTCCCGGAGGCACGCGGAGCGACACCTTCGCGCGCGCGCTGGGGACGAGCTGGTTGATCGCCTCGGACACCCTCGGCGCATCGATCGCGAGGATCGAGACCGCGGGGCGCGCCCACATGCGCGCGGCAATCGATCCGTCCCCAACCAGCTCGACGCCGTCGAGGACGCCCGCATCGTGGCGCAGCTCGGCCTCCGCGACCTCCACGTCCGGGTCGGCGGCGTGCACGAGGCCGGCGATGGCGGGCGCACCGCCCTCGTCGTGCAGCGTCGCCAGCATCCGCACGAGGCAGCTGAGCGCATCCGGCACGGCACCGCCGAACTGCCCGCTGTGGACGCCGGCCTTCAGCGTCTGCACCTCGACGACACAGTCCACGAGGCCGCGCAGCGTCGTCGTCAGCGCGGGCGTTCCGACGCGCCAGTGCTCCGAGTCGCAGATCACGATCACGTCGGCGGCCAGCGCATCGCCATGCAGCGCCAGCAGGTCGAGGATGTGCGGCGAGCCCAGCTCCTCCTCGCCCTCCACGATCACTTTCAACCCGACGGGGATACCGCCGTGCGCGAGCAGTGCGCGGATCACACCGAGGTGGATCGCGATGCCCGCCTTGTCGTCCGAGGCGCCCCGACCGTACAGGCGGCCATCGCGCTCGCTCGGCTCGAAGGGAGCGACGCTCCACAGCGCGGGGTCGCCGGCCGGCTGCACGTCGTAGTGCGCATAGAGCAGCACCGTCCGCGCGCCCGCAGGCGCGGGATGCTCCGCGAGGATCGCGGGCGGCCCGCCCGGCACCTCGAGGCGACGTGTGACGAGCCCCTCGGCGGCAAACAGCGCCTCGACCTGCCGCGCGCACGCGACCATGCCATCGGCGTTCGGACCGTCGGCGCTCACGGAGGGCAACCGCACGAGCGATTCGAGATCGGCCTGCACCGCAGCGAACAACTGATCCACGTGGACTCGAAGCCCCTCGATGTCCGTCCCGTCTGCCATGCGTCGACTCCTGTCCGCCGCGATGAGGATTCGCAAGCATTCTAGGGACGTTCGCTTCCGCCCATCTCTGCGGTGTTACGCGAACGTGAGACGCCTGCAACAGCAGCGGGATGGCGCTGGAACGCGGACGGCACGCGGTACCTCGTAGCCTCGGCGGACGACGGCGGCACGCGACGATCGCGGCCCGGACCATGGAGGACGCACATATGCAACGACACCGCTCCACGTGTGCGAGACGCGCGCTGCCGATCGCCCGCGCACTCACCGACAGCGTCCGCGCACGCGCCGCCGAGTTCGAGCGCGAGCACGTCATCGAGCGACTCTGGGCACGCGATCACACGATCTGGCAGCCCGATCCGACCGAGGTCCCGACCGCCTCGGCTGGCTCGACGTCGATCGCGAGATGGTCGCCCAGGTCGGCGACCTCGAATCGTTCGCGCGGGAGATTCGCGAGGAGGGCTACACGACGGCGGTCGTGCTCGGCATGGGCGGCAGCAGCCTGACTCCCCGCGTCCTTAGCACCGCGTTCGCCGGCCACACCGCAGGCCTCAACCTCCTCGTGCTCGACTCGACCGTGCCTGACGCGATCCGCGCAGTCGAGGCACGCGCACCGCGCGAGCGCACACTGTTCATCGTGTCGAGCAAGTCCGGCACCACGCTGGAGACCAGCGCGCTGCTCGACTTCTTCTGGGCACGCGAGCCGGACGGCCGCTCGTTCATCGCAATCACCGACGAGGGCACGTCGCTGCAGACGCTCGCGCGTGAGCGCGGCTTCCGACGGACGTTCGTCAACCGCTCCGACATCGGCGGGCGGTTCTCCGCGCTGTCGTTCGTGGGCCTGGTCCCTGCCGCGCTGATGGGCATCGACCTGTCGAGGTTCCTGGACGGTGCGCGCGCGATGCGCGAGACCTGCGAGCGCGAGACATCGCCGCTGCGCAACCCGGGCGTGTCGACCGGAATCCGCATCGCCGAGGCGGCGCTCCTCGATCATGACGCGCTCACCCTGCGCGTCGCCCCCTCGCTGGGCGCCCTCGGCGCGTGGCTGGAACAGCTGATCGCTGAGTCCACCGGCAAGGACGGTACGGGCATCCTGCCCGTGCACGACGAGCCCCTCGGCACCCCGGAGGCGTACGACGATTCGCGATTCTTCGTCACGATCGGGGAGTCCGACGTTCAGCAATTCGACCTGTCCGATCGCGGACGGCTCCCAGTCACCTCCTGCGCGCCGGGCGATGCCTATGCGCTGGGTGGCGAGTTCCTGCGCTGGGAGATCGCCGTCGCGATCGCCGGGCGCGTCCTCGGGATCAATCCGTTCGACCAGCCCGATGTCGAGGCGACGAAGCGGCAGACATCGCGGCTGCTCGGCGGCACGTCGCTCCCCGGCGCGTCGATGATCCTCGGTGATCTGGTCGAAGACCTCGATGCACCGGGGTACATCGAGTACGTCGCGATTCACGCCTACCTCGTGCGTACCCACGCGACCGACCAGCGGCTGCGCCGCGTCCGCGCCCAACTGCGTGATCGCTTCCGCCTGCCGACGACGGTGGAGTACGGACCGTCGCTGCTGCACTCGACGGGGCAATACCACAAGGGCGGTCGCCGCCTGGGCGGCTTCGTGCAGATCGTCGAGGACGCAGAGCTGCTTGCGGTCCCAGGACGGGAGTATGACTTCGCGCACCTCGTGCGGGCGCAGGCCGATGGCGATCGCATCGCGCTTGAGGAGCGCGGACGTCGCGTGGTGCGGGCGACCATCGAGGATCTGGAGACGCTGGCCGATCACCTCGACAGTGGGATTCGACGCGGACGAGAGGTTGCCGGGTCACGATATGTGACCGGTGGCGTGCTCGCCATGGTGACCGAGTCGTCTCGATGACCCCGCAGCACCGTCCATGCTGCTCGGGCACCCCGATCGCGAGCGCCAGCTGCCCGCGCACCGACCGCATCGCACCCACCCGAGCCCGCATGTCGCACCTCGGACGCTTCGAGCCGCGCCCGGTGGTGCGCAGCTACCCCGGATCGCCAGCGGTCGAGGCGCGTTAGCGTTCTGCAAGGTGACGCCAGCATCGCGCGCTCGTTCGAGCGCGTATGCTGGGCGACGTAGCGCGAAACCCGGTGGGGGCGCGCTACGGAGGACTCCGTGGCAGCATCCAACCGCTGGCTCGCGATCGTCGGAGCGCTGATCGCGCTGGCGGTGGTCGCGGGGATCGTCGTGACCTCGTTCGCGCGCGGTGAGCGCCTGTATCCCGAGGGCTCCCCGGAGCGCACCGTGCAGGACTACCTGCACGCCGTAAGCGACCGCGACGCAAGCAAGGCGACCTCCTACCTCTCGCCGGAGCTGACGACGCGCTGCGAGCAGACCACGCGCGATGGCATCACGAACCGCTCCGCCTCGTCGCTGCGCGCCACCCTGGACCGCACGACCTATCGGAGCGATCGCCAGGCCGAGGTGCAGGTCCGGCTCACGGAGACGTACAACGAGAGTCCGTTCATGGGCGGCAATTCCACGTACACGCAGGTCTTCGTGCTCACGCAGGCGAGCGGCAGCTGGCGCTTCAGCGAATCGCCGTGGCCACTCTACTGCCCGCCCCCGACGCCCAACGCCCCTCTGGGCCGATAGCGAACCGCGAGGCCCCATGTTCGAGACGTTCTCGCTGATCCTCATCTTTATCATCATGCCGGTCGCCGTGATCGGCGGGTACGTCGCCGCACTCACCGCCGCGAAGCGCGAGGCCGAGCGCGAGCATCCGACCGCCGACGAGGGCATCGGCAGCGTACGGCGGCTGTTCATCTACATACTCGCGCTGGTCGGCATCATCTTCGCCGCCGTGGGGGTGGCGATGATGATCAGCGGCACGATCGACGCCGTGGTGGGCGACACGTTGCTCCTCGAGCGGCGTCAGGCGCTTGCGATCGCACTCTCCTTCACCGTCGTCGGCGCGCCGGCATGGATCCTGTTCATGCTCCTCGCGCAACGGTCCACGCAGTCACACGAGGTCGAGCGCCGGTCGCAGGCACGACGGCTGTACTTCAACCTCGCCCGCTCCGTTGCGCTCGGGATGCTCGTGTGGAACGGCGTCGAGGCGCTGCGGCAGCTGCTGCGCGTCACCCCGGTCGAGGGCGGCCCGTGGGGCGCCCTCGTGGCATGGGGCGCGGTCTGGCTCATCCACCAGCAGCTGCTCCGCGCGGAGCCCGCGCCCACCTACATGACCACGCTCATCGACCGGCTCGCGGTCTACTTCGGCGCGGTGCTCGGCCTCCTGGTGACCGTGTCCGGCGCGATCAGTCTGCTGGCCGCGCCGCTGTCGGAGGTCTTCGACCGCACGTTCGGCGGCAGCCTGCTCGCGAGCAGCGCGTGGAACCGCGATCTCCGCGAGGCGATCCCAATGCTCGGTGTGGGCATCGTGGTCTGGGCGACGCACTGGATGCTGCAACTGCAGCGCGCGGATCGCCTGACCACGCTCTGGCGCGTCTACGTGTTCCTGTTGGGCGCGCTCCTCGGCGTGTCATTCGCGATCGTCTCCGCCGCGACCGTGCTGTACTCGACGCTCGAGTGGTTCCTCGGTGTACCGCGCTTGCAAACGCCAGCCGCGCACTTTGCCGAGGTGCCCGGCGCGTTGAGCACGTTCCTCGTGGGAGTCGTGGTGTGGGGTTATCACCGAGCCGTGCTGACCGAGGCCGGTGACGCGCACGAGCGCAGCGGCCCGGAACGGGTGTACCGCTACGTGCTCGCCGCGGCGGGCCTGCTCACCGCCTCGATCGGCATCGCCTCGCTGATCGCGATCGCCTGCGACATGCTCGCGGGGCCACCGGACTTCGTGCAGCCGCCGGACTGGTGGCGCAATGGCGTCCTGCTTGGCGTCACGCTCCTCGTCGTCGGGGTGCCGGTGTGGGCGCGCTACTGGCGCGACACACAGCACGCGCTTGCCGCGGGCCTCGAGGAGCGCAGTGCGCCCTCGCGACGGATCTACGTATTCGGCGTCGTGGGCGTCGCGATCTTCGCGCTGCTCGTCAGCCTGACGGTCGTGCTGTACCAGGTCTTTCAGGCCGTGCTGGGCCTCGAGTTGTCGCGGAGTCTGCTGCGTGACATGGACTGGGCGCTCGGCACGTCTCTGGCCTCGGCGGCGGTCGCGTATTACCAATTCCTCGTGCTGCGCGAGGATCAGGCGGCACTGCCCGAGGCCGCGGCCGCGCCCGTGCGTCGCGCGCGCCAGGTCGTCCTCGTCGCGCCGGGCAACGCTGCGACACTGGTCGGCGACCTCGAACGGATCGAGGGTGTACGGGTGCGGGCGTGGCGGCGAGCAGATGACGACAGCACAGCGCTCAGCCCTGAGCGCCGCGAGGCGCTACTGCAGGCAGTGGCCGCCGCGGACGCCGACCGCCTGCTGGCGATCGTCGCCCGCGGCGACTTCGAGCTGGTCCCCTACGTCGAGGACGTGCGCTAGGCGACGGGCGCGCTCGGCGGCGGCTCGCGGCGAAGGCGCTGCTGCTCCCGGACGATCAGCCGGTAGAGCACGACCGCACCGATGACCGCGAATGGGATGAGCCACCACAGGGTGATCGCGACCACCATCAGCGTGGTGCCGATGAGCGCGAGCGTCTCCAGCGAGTTGTTCCACGCCGCGCGTGCCTGCGCCATTGCGCCGGTGCCCGCCGTTGTGGCGCCCGCAGCGACCGGCCGCAGCGAGACGGTGATCGTCGACATCTCTGACCGAGAGGCGAGCGACTGACGGCGCGCCTCCGTGCGGTCGATCTGGAGACGGACGCCGTTGAGGCGATCCTGAACCGTCAGGATGTCGCTGATCGTGGTCGCCCGGCTGAGCAGCGTCGTGTACTGCGCCTCTACGGCGCGCAGGTTGCGGATCGTCGCCTCGATGTCCGTGTACTCGTCCGTCACGTCGTTCGAGCCGGTCGAGATCGAGCGCACGACCACCGCCACCTCGCGCAGCTTCGCGAGGACATCGCCGAAGCGGTCGACGGGGACGCGCAGCGTGAGCGAGCCGCTCTGCTTGTCGCCAGAGCCCGTGTAGTTCGAGTCCGCGACCATGCCGCCGGCGGCCGTCGCGATCTGGCGGACGGACTCGAAGGCGTCCGCGACGGATTTCACCTCGAGGTCCGCGCTGCCGTTGCGGATAATCTGGCGCGCCTCGCCCACCGTCGGCAACGGCGCGTCGGGCGCGCCGCCCGGGGCGGTCGAGGACGCTGGGCTGCTCTTGCTGCCCGCGTTGCCACCGCTGTCCGACGCGGGTGCGGCAGGCGCGACGCCCTGCGCGCTTCGCTCGGCCGGGGCGACCGCCGCACTCCCGTTCGCGGAGCCCGGCTTCGAGGGGCTCACGGAGTCTGTCGATACGCCGCTGCAGCCGATGAGCGCGAAGCCCATCAGGACGGACATCGCCACGACCGCGACGGTCGAGGCCCGCGAACGCGACACCTGTGGATGCGCAGGGCGCGTGTCACGCGCCGTCCAAGGGACCATGGTCGTCTCCCCCTCTGGCACGGCCCGAAATGGGCGGCCTCTAGGGCTGAGACGCACGAGGGCGCCGGGAAGTTCCCGGCGCCCTTCATCGAGGGCATCGCGCGAAGGG
>CANIRU010000034.1 GCA_947470025.1 Chloroflexota bacterium | reverse complement strand
GGCATCGGCGTCGCGCTCAGCCACCACGAGGGTGCGCCGAGCCAGCACGAGATGGACCTGCGCTACACCGACGCGCTGACGATGGCCGACGCGGTGATGACCTTCCGCCTGGTCGTGAAGGAAGTGGCGATGCGCCACAACGTGTACGCCACGTTCATGCCCAAGCCGATGGCCGGGCAGAACGGCTCCGCGATGCACCTTCAGCTGTCGCTGTTCCGGGGCGAGCAGAACGCGTTCTTCGACGCCGCGGATGCCGAGCAACTGTCGGGCGACGCGCGGCACTACATGGCGGGGCTGCTGCGACACGCGGGGGAGATCGCGCTGGTGACGAACCAGTGGGTGAACTCGTACAAGCGGCTGGTGCCGGGCTACGAGGCACCGACGTACGCCACGTGGTCGCACCACAGCAACGCCGACCTCGTGCGGGTGCCGGAGCGCAAGCCGGGCATGGACGAGGCAACCCGCATCGAGTACCGCGCGCCCGACCCGGCGACGAATCCGTACCTCGCGTTCGCCGCCGTGCTTGCCGCGGGCTTCGCCGGGATCGATGGCAAGTACGAACTGCCGATGCCGACCCAATCGGCGCACAAGCTCTCAGACGCGGAGCGCGCGGCACGCGGCATCGAGTCGTTGCCGGCCTCGCTGGGCGAGGCGATCGAGCGCTTCGACCAGTCGGCGCTGATGCGCGCGAAGCTGGGCGACCACATCGTCGACTCGCTCGTTGCGAACAAGCGGCTCGAGTGGGACGCGTACCAGCAGCAGGTCTCGCCGTACGAGCTCAACCGCTACCTCGGTCTGCTCTAGCCGCTCGACGTTCCCGCCTCGCCTGCCCCTATACTTCGCTCCGAGCAGGAGGAGCGCGCATGGCTGATCTCGAAGACCTGACGCCGGAGATGAAGGCCGCGATCGGCGCCGAGGTCGGTGACCCCGTCATCTACGAGGTGACGACACAGGGCATCCGGACGTTTGCGCGCGCCGTGGGCTACACCAACCCCGTCTACTACGACGCGGATGCCGCGCGCGCGAAGGGGCACCGTGACCTCCTCGCCCCGCCCGGGTTCTACGGCATGCCGATCTACAACCCGGCAGCCGGCGTGTCGATGGAGAACAACACCAGCGGCGCCGCGTGGGAGCAGCTCTACCCGCGACGCCTCAACGGCGGTACCGAGGTCGAGCCTGTCGAGGACGTCTACGCGGGCGACGTGCTGGAGGCTCGCACGCGCGTCACCAACCTCGCGCTGCGCACCTCGAGGATGGGGCAGATGCTGGTGCGCGAGGCGGAGACCGTCTACACGCGCACCTCGGACGGTGCGGTCGTCGGGCGGATGCGCAACACCGGGCTGCGGTACTAGTCGACAGAGGGAGGCGTTCGATGGCACAGCTCACGTGGGACGACGTCACCGACGGCCAGGAGATCTCGATCGTCGAGGAGATGTCCTCGCAGCGCCTCGTGATCTGGGCGTCCGCATCGGGTGACTTCTACCAGATCCACTACGACGACAGCATCGCCACCGAGAACAACCTGACGGGCATCATCGTGCACGGCGCGCTCAAGGGCATGATCGTCGGCCGCTTGCTCGACGAGTGGATCGGCGACGACGGGCGCATCGTGAAGTGGGGCGTGTCGTACCGCGGCATGGACCGCGCGCGCATGCCGCTCACGGTGTGGGGACGGGTCACGAAGAAGTACGAGGACGGCGGCCGCGCGCTGGTCGACCTCGACGTCGGCGTGAAGCAGCAGGACGGCACGTCGGAGACGACGCCGGGCACCGCAACGGTGGAGCTACCGCGCCGCGGGTAGGGGATGGTTTCATCTTGGCCCTCATGCCGGGGATACCCGGCCCGGGCCGTTCCAGACCTGCGGGCCTCGAGCCGCACGGACGCGACGAACAAGAAGCCCGGCCATTGGCCGGGCTTCTTCGTGCTCGCTCGACGGGCGAGGTGCTTCGATTAGTGCTTCGGAGCAGCCGGCGCGGCAGCGGGGGCTGCGCCGGTCGAGGCGGCGGGGCGGACGACGCCCTGCGGGAACAGGTCGTACGCGGCGCGGTCAGCGACGGTGTAGAGCGGCGCGCCCTGGATGCCGATGAACACGATCAGCGCGAGCAGCACGCCTGTCGTCAGGTAGCCGGTGCCCGAGATGCCCCATCGGGTCGTGTCGCCCTCGGGCTCGAAGATGTACATCTGGCGGATCACCTGCAGGTAGTAGAAGAGGGAGACCGTGCTGCCGACGACGGCGACGACGACGAGCCAGAGGAAGCCGCCCTGCACGACCGCCTGGAACAGGATGAACTTCGTGAAGAACCCGGCGAGCAGCGGCATCCCGGCGAGCGAGAACAGGCCCGCGGTGATCACCGTCGCGAGGTAGGGATTCGTGCGCGAGAGGCCACGGAAGTCCGTGATCTCTTCCTTCCCGGTGCGGTTGTAGAAGTGCGTGATCGCGGTGAATAGCGCGAGGTTCGTGACGATGTACCCACCGAGGTGCACGAGCACCGCCGAGGTGGAGATGTCCGACATCGTCGTGATCGCCATCAGCATGAAGCCGGCCTGTGCGATCGAAGAGTAGGCGAGCAGGCGCTTGATGTTCGTCTGCTGCAGCGCGACCAGGTTGCCGACGACCATGGTCAGCATGGCGACGATCGCGATCATCCACTGCCAGTCGGCGATCGCCGGGAGCAGCGGGCCACCGAACCAGCGCAGGAACAGGGCGAGCGTCGCGCCCTTCGAGGTAACGGACAGGTAGGAGGTCACCGGCATCGGTGCGCCCTCGTAGGCGTCCGGCGCCCACATGTGGAACGGGACGGCGGACATCTTGAAACCGAGGCCGGCGACGATGAGCGTCAGGCCGAGGAGCAACGGCATGCGCAGGTCCTCGGTCGACTTGCCCAGCGCGTTCGCGATCTCGCCGTACTGGGTAGAGCCGGCGACGCCGTAGAGGAGGCTGAGGCCGTACAGCAGCATCGCGGAGGCGACACCGCCGAGGAGCACGTACTTCAGGCCAGCCTCGCCGGAGCGCGCGTCATTCTTCGCGAGCGACACCGCGATGTACAGCGAGAACGAGAGCACCTCGATGCCGAGGTACGCGACCAGCAGGTCCCGCGCGCTCGCCATGAAGATCGCGCCGACGGTGGAGAGCAACAGCAGCGCGTAGAACTCCGCGACGTGGTTGACGTGCTTCTCGATGTACTCGTGCGAGCCCAGGACGAGCACGATGGCGATCGCGATGAAGGTGATGCGGAAGAAGGCCGTGAAATTGTCGATCGTGACGAGCAGCCCGAAGTTGTTGTGCACATCAATGCCAGCAAGGCTGGCGCCACCCGCGACGACGAGGCCGAGCACGGTGAGGATCGGGAGCGTGGGCGGCTTGAGGCCGAGCTCCTTCTGGAACATGTCGACGAGCACGACCAGCACGGCGAACGCCGCCAAGATGATCTCCGGCAGCAGCAACGTCATGTTGAAGTTCAACGCGTTACCGAGGATGTCGTGCACTCGCTCGCTCCAAATTGTCGCCGGGGCGCCCTCGCGCCGGAGTCAGCCTACAGGGTGATACGGCTACAGCGTGATCCCGGGGATGTTGATGATGGACGGGGCGATGCGCTGGATCCACGGCGACGGCCAGAGGCCGAGCGCGAGCATCGCGATCGCGAGGACGAGGGCGCCCGCGCGCTCCATCCAGGTGATCTCCTGGAGGTGCGCCCAACGCGGGTTCATCTCACCGAAGAACGCCTGCGCGAGGATGCGGATCAGGTAGGTCGTCGTGATCGCCGCGGTCAGCACCGCGAGCCCACCGACGATCGGGTACGAGCGGAACGTGCCGATGAAGATGTGCAGTTCCGCGATGAACCCGGACAGGCCCGGCAGGCCGAGCGACGCCATGGACGCGAAGATGAAGAAGATGCTCCAGATCGGCATCTGCTTCGCCATGCCGGAGAAGTTCGGGATGTCGCGGTTATGCGACTGGTCGTACATGCCGCCGATGAGGAGGAAGAAGAGGGCGGTCATCCAGCCGTGGGCCGTCATCTGCAGCACCGCGCCGGACCAACCGATCGCGTTGAACGTGCCGAGGCCGAGGAACACGTAGCCCATGTGCGAGACGGATGAGAAGCCCATGAGCAGCTTCATGTCCGTCTGGCGCAGCGCGGAGATCGCGCCGTACAGACCGGCACCGGCGCCAAGGACGATGAGCGCCGGGGCCCAGAACGCGCCACCCTCGGGCATCATCTGGAAGCCGAGGCGAACGACACCGAAGGCGCCGACCTTCATCAGCACGCCGGCGTGGAGCATCGACACGGAGGTCGGGGCGGCGGCGTGGCCGTCCGGCGACCAGGAGTGGAACGGGAACATCGCGCCGAGGGTGCCACAGCCGATGACGAGCAGCGGGAAGAAGATCTTCTGGAACCCGGCGTCCTTCGGCGCGTTGAGCAGCGTCACCATGTCGAACGTGCCGGCGCCGACGTGCGTGAACAGCGCGAAGATGACGGTGAAGATGAAGATGGAGCCCGCGAGCAGCATCATCATCAGCTTCATCGCGCCGTACTCCTTGCGCGTGGAGCCCCACACGCCGATCAGGAGGTACATCGGCATCAGCGCCATCTCGTAGAAGAGGAACCAGAAGAACAGGTCGAGGATGACGAAGGCGCCGTAGACGCCGGCGGTGACGAGGTACAGGAGGATGAAGTAGTCCTTCATCCGGTCCTGGATCTTCCAGGTGACCCACGTGGCGGGCACGATCACGACGCCCGTGAGCAGCACAAGCGATGCGCCGATGCCGTCCACGCCGACCTTGAACTGGATGCCCTTCTCGCCAAGCAGTCCGACGTTCTGCATCCACGTCCAGGCAAGGACGCCCTGGAACTGCTCGCCGTTGAAGGCGTACTTGAAGAAGACGTAGAGCGAGAGCGCGAGCATGGCGAGGCTGGAGATGCCGGTCAGAGCAATGACCGAGGAGCGCTGGCTCGTCGGGACGAGGAACAGCAGCATCGAGACCCCGAGCGGGATCAGGCAGAGTGCGATCAGGACGTAGCCGTCAGCTGCGGTCATAGGTGGTGTTCGTCCCTCGTTAGCCCTGAGAGCTGAAGGCGATGATCGCGATCGCGACCATGCCGACAGCCATGCCGAGTGCGTAGTTGGGGATGCGCCCGGTCTGGAGGAACTTCAGGCGGTAGCCGAAGTACCCGATCGTCTGCGCGCCACCATCGACGCCCGTCTCGTTCACGATGCGCTTGTCGAACCAGGCGACCAGACCAGCGAGCCCGAGGATCGCGTGGTCGATGATGCCCTGGTACAGCTTGTCCATGTAGTAGCGGTTGACCAGCAGCGCGTGCAGGTCCGGCGCCCACTGGCGGGCGGTCACCGCGCGACGCGCGTCGCCGTGCCAGAACGCCACCCCGACGCCGATGCCCGCGAGCGCGACCACCGTCGCCAGGCTCGCGAGCGGCCAGTCCGGCTCGGTGAACGCGTGCGCGTGCTCGAGGTACACGAGCTGGCCGATGCCGCCGACGAAGCCGAGCGCCTGCCCGACCTGGTCCAGCGCGAAGAAGCCGGCCACCGTCGCGAGCGTCGCGAGGAGCGCGAGCGGGGCGATGATGATCAGCGGCGACTCGTGCGCGTGGTCATAGGCGTGGTGGTCCTTCGGCTCGCCGAAGAAGGTCAGCAGGACCAGGCGCGTGCTGTAGACCGCGGTGAGGAACGCAGTGGCGAGGAGCGTGACAAACGTCCACACCGGCGCACCCTCAAGCGTGGCCGCGACAATCTCATCCTTCGACCAGAAGCCGGCGAAGATCGGAATCCCCGCCAGGGCGAGCGAGCCGATGATGAAGGTCGCAGCCGTCCACGGCATCTTCTTGCGCAGGCCGCCGAGCTGTTCGACCTCCTGCGCGTGCGTCGCGTGGATCACGGAGCCGGAGCCGAGGAAGAGCAGCGCCTTGAAGAAGGCGTGCGTGAACAGGTGGAACATCGCCGCGCCCACGGCGCCCGTACCCAGCGCGACGAACATGAAGCCGAGCTGCGACACCGTGGAGTAAGCGAGCACGCGCTTGATGTCGTTCGCGACGAGGCCCATGGTGCCGGCCATCACGGCGGTCAGCAGGCCCGTGTAGAAGATGAAGTCGCGGGCGATGAGCACCTCGGCGTAGACCGGCGAGAAGCGCGCGACGAGGTAGACGCCGGCGACGACCATGGTGGCCGCGTGAATGAGGGCGGAGACGGGGGTCGGGCCCTCCATCGCGTCGGGGAGCCAGACATGTAGCGGGAACTGCGCGGACTTGCCGATCGCGCCACCGAAGAGGAAGAGCATCGCGACGGTGAGGTAGGTGTGGTCGATCGCGCCGGACTTGGCGGCCGCGATGATGCTCTGGATGTCGAACGTCCCGGTGGCGCGCCACAGCAGGATGATGCCGATGAGCAGGCCGACGTCGCCGATGCGGGTGGTGATGAACGCCTTCTTGGCCGCCTCGGCGGCGGACTGGCGCTCCCAGTAGAAGCCGATGAGCAGGAACGACGCGAGGCCCACGCCCTCCCACGCCAGGTAGAGCTGAATGAGGTTGCCCGAGAGCACCAGCGTGAGCATGGCGGCGACGAAGAGGGAGAGGACGGCGTAGTACCAGAAGTAGCGCGGCTCGCCGTGCATGTAGCTGACCGAGTAGATCATCACCATCAGCGCGACGATCGTCACGACCGGCAGCATGACCATGGTGATGGCGTCGACATAGGTGCTGAACGGGATGATGAAGAAGCCCTGGCCGATGTTCACCCAATCGAAGGCGAACACGTTCGTGCCGTTCGGCGCGAAATGACCGTCGTGGTAGGCGTGCTGGAAGCCCGGGAACATCGAGAACACGAGGCCGACGAGGGTCAGCCCGCCGATGATGACGAGGAAGTCGCCCTGTCGCGGCATCAGTCGCCCGAACAGCGCAACAAGGATGAAGATCGCGGCCGGGATGGCCGGGAGGATCCAGACGTGGTCCATGGCCACTAACGGGCCTGCCCTTCACTCGACACCAACAGCCGCGCGGCAGCGTTCCGCCGCGCAGGAGTCATTACCACTTGAGCGTGTTCGCCGCGTCCACGTTGGCGGTGCGGCGCTCACGGAAGAGACGCAGCACGATACCGAGCGCGAGTCCCACCTCGGCCGCCGCGACCGCGATCACGAAGAGCGCGAACACGAGGCCGCTGAAACCCTTGGGGTCACGGAACGCGGCGAAGGCGATGAAGTTGATCGCCACCGCCGCGAGCATGATCTCGACCGAGATGAGGATGAGAATCGCGCTGCGGCGCGCCAGCACGCCGTAGAAGCCGATGCCGAAGAGCAGCGCGGACAGCACGAGGAAGTTCGTGAGCGGGATCACTTGGCTGCCTCCTCGGACGCGGCGGACTCGGCACGGCGCGCGTTGACCAGCGCGCCGGTGAAGGCGATGTCCAGCAGGAACGCGACGATGATGATCGGGAGGCTGAAGTCGCGGAAGAGGCGCTCGCCGAAGGTGGTGAAGGGGATCAGGGTCGCCTCGGCGTCACCCCAGTGCGCCATGACGGCGGCGGCGACGAAGAGGCCGGAGATGAGGGCGCCGACG
The DNA here is from genome assembly GCA_947470025.1 of Chloroflexota bacterium. Taxonomy (GTDB): domain Bacteria; phylum Chloroflexota; class Dehalococcoidia; order UBA2979; family UBA2979; genus SHYQ01. Next base: position 10,755 of record CANIRU010000034.1, on the reverse strand, counting down.
CCGAAGGCGAAGGGCTTCTGGGAGCCGTCCATGACGACCGGGTCGTCCTGAGCGTTCGTGAGCATCAGACCGAAGATGACCAGGATGATGACGCCGCCGCCGTAGACGAGGATCTGGACCAGCGCCAGGAACTCCGACAGCAGCATCAGGTAGATCGCCGCCACGCCCATCAGCGTGGCGATCAGGCTGAGCGACGAATGCACGAGGTTCGGCAGGAGCACGGCGCCCAGCGCGCCGCCGAGGATCACCGTGGAGGCGAGGTAGAAGATGACCTCGCCGCCGGTGATGCGCGACATCATGTAGAGCGCGATCAGCGCGACGAAGATCGGGCCCATCACCAGCAGCGACACGAGGCCGCCGGTCATGATGATCCGGTCGAACTGGGATGGCAGCGGAAGTCGTGCGAACAAGCGGCCCGTCCTCTATGCGATCGATCTGACTACGAAGCGGACTCTTCGTTCGCCTTGCCCAGCACGGGCACCCATTCCTTGATCTGGCCGCTGTGCGACTGCGTCGTCAGCTGCTGCAGGTCCATGACCAGGTCCTTGCGGTCGTGGACGGACATCTCGTGCCCGCTCCACGTGTTGTTCATGGCGATCGCGTCGAAGTTGCAGACCTCGACGCAGATGTTGCAGCGCATGCAGCGCGCGTAGTCGATCCAGAACTTGTCGATGATCTTGCGGCGCGACGAGGTGCCACCGACCGACTTGTGGTTCGGGTTGTCCTTCATCAGGACGGTCATGCACTCCACGGGGCAGGCGCGCTCGCACGCGTGGCACCCGGTGCAGAACGGTTCGTCGATCTCCTGGTCCCAGAGCAGCAGCGGGAACGCGCGGTCGCGCTCCGGCAGCGCCTTGTGGACGTTCGGGTAGTCACGCGTCACCGGCGGCCGCAGGAAGACCGACAGCGTGGTCATCATGCTCTTCGCGATACCCCTCATGACGCCGCCTCACTTTGCAGAGCAATCGCGGACGCCCGGGCGGCGCGCGGCTTGCGGATCGCGCGCTCGGTCAGCCAGCTCAGCAGGACGATCCCGCCGACGCCGGCCACGGTCAGGACGGGCAGCGGCAGGTGGTAGACGAGCACGAAGCCGTTCACCAGCACCTGCACCAGCGACAGCGGCAGGAGGATCTTCCAGGCGTACCCCATCAGCTGGTCGATGCGGAGGCGCGGCACCGAGGCGCGCACCCAGATGATCAGGAAGATCAGGATCGCGGCCTTCACCACGGTCAGCAGCAGCTGGAAGCCGATGCCGAGCTGCGTCCCGAACGGCCACTCGTAGCCGCCGAGGAAGAGCGCGCTGATCAACACCGACATGATGAACAGGCTGGCGTACTCGCCGAGGAAGAACATCGACCAGCGGATGCCGGAGTACTCGACGAACGGGCCACCGACGACCTCTGACTCGCCGACGGGGATATCGAACGGCGGGCGGTTGAGCTCCGCAAGGGCAGCGATGAAGAAGATCACGAACGCGAGGGGCTGCCAGACGATGTTCGGGACCTGCCACTGCGCGAGCACGATCTCGTTGATGTTGAGCGTGCCGGCGAGCATCGAGACGGACAGGAGGGACAGGACGAAGGGGAGCTCGTAGGAGATCGCCTGGGCCGCGGCGCGCATCCCGCCGATCATGGCGTAGCGGTTGTCAGAGCCCCAGCCGGCCATCACCCACCCGACGATGCTCACCGAGGACACCGCGACGAAGTAGAGGATGCCGAGATCCAGGACGCGGACGCCGAAGCCGGCCATGAACGGCTGGACGACGAAACCCATGAAGATCGGGATGAAGACCATGTACGGCCCGAACTCGAAGGTCCACGGGTCGGCGTTGCGCGGGCGCAGGTCTTCCTTGCCGATGAGCTTGAGCGCATCCGCGACCGACTGGAGCAGCCCGAACGGGCCGGTGCGCTGGGGGCCGACGCGCGCGTGGAAGCGGCCGAGCACCTTGCGCTCGATGTAGATGAGGCCCATCGCGACGACGGTCATCAGGCCGACGATCAGCAGCAGGCGGATCAGGCCATCGAGCCAGGGGTTGAGACCGAACAAGCCTTCGGGCACTAGCGGTCGACCTCACTGAGCACGATGTCGATGGAGCCGAGCACGATGATCGCGTCGGCGACGTACTGGCCGACGCTCATGTGCTTGAGGGCCTGCAGGTTGGAGAGGCACGCGCTGCGCACCTTCAGGCGGTACGGGCGGTTGCCACCCTTGGAGACCATGTACACGCCGAACTCGCCACGAGGCGCCTCGGTGCGGATGTAGACCTCGCCCGGAGGGGTGCGGAGCATGCGCGGCATCTTCTCCGGCATGATCGCGCCCGGCTGGAGCTGCTCGAGGCACTGCTCGACGATCTTCACGGACTCGCGCATCTCGCCGAGGCGGCAGAGGTAGCGCGCGTAGACGTCGCCGTCCGTCTCGGTGATCACGTCCCACTTGATCTCGTTGTACTTGAGGTACGGCTCCTCGCGGCGCACGTCCAGCGGGACGCCGCTCGCGCGGATCGAGGGGCCGCTCATGCCGAAGTCGATGGCGTCGGCTGCGCTGATGTATCCGATGCCCTGCGTGCGCGCGACGAAGATCTCGTTCTTCGTGAGCAGGCCGTCGAAGTCGGCGATGCCCTGGTTCACGGCCGTCAGCACCTCGCGGCAGCGTGCGACGAAGTTCGTCGGCACGTCCCAGGCGAGGCCGCCGGGGCGCAGGTACGCGTACATCATGCGGTCGCCCGAGATCTCCTCGAACAGGTCGATGATCGCCTCGCGCTCGCGCCAGGCGTAGATGAAGGGCGTGCCGAAGACACCGACGTCGATGCCGAAGGCGCCCATGAACATCAGGTGACTGGCGAGCCGGTTCAGTTCCACGAGGATCATGCGGATCCACTGGGCGCGGTCGGGAACCTCGAGCTCCGCGAGCTTCTCCACGGCCATCACGTAGGACAGCTCAGCGTTCATCGCCGCGAGGTACTCGGTGCGGTCCATGAAGCCGATGCCCTGGCGGTAGTCCATGGTCTCGCAGAGCTTCTCAGCGCCGCGGTGGAGGTAACCGATGTACGGGATGATGTCGCGGACGACTTCACCGTCGACCTGCATGACCATGCGGAACACGCCGTGGGTGGACGGGTGCTGCGGGCCGACGTTGAGGAGGAGGTCCTGCGTCTCGAACTCGTGAGCGCTCTCGGTGACCACTACTGGTCCTCCTCGTCGGAGTAGCCCATGCCCTCGCCCTGCAGGATCTCGATCTCCGCGAGCGGGTGATCCTTGCGCAGCGGGAACGTGTCGTCCATGTCCTCGGGCATCAGCAGCGTGCGGGGATCCGGGTGGCCGGTGAAGCGCACGCCGAACATCTCCGCCGTCTCGCGCTCCAGCCAGTTCGCCGCGCGCCACACGGTGGTGGCGGTGTCGATGTGCAGGTTGTCGGTCGGCAGCGTCGCCTTAACCGTCAGGTTGTGCTTCGCGGTGGTGGAGTAGAGGTGATAGACGACGTCGATCCCCTCGTCCTCGTTGTCCACGGCGGTGAGGCTGCGCAGGTAGTCGAAGTTCAGCGTCGCGTCGGCCTTGAGGGCCTTCAGCGCGCGCACGATCTCGGCCGGCGGCACGTGGACGATGACGTCCAGCACGCCGCGCTCGGCGGTGGCGGTGATGCCGGAGAGCGCGCGGTCCACCTCGGCCCAGATGGTGCCGTCCAGGGTGGCCGTGGGCGCGGTCGCTTCGGTCGACTCTTCGGAGGTCATCGGCCCGTGTTCCCGCGCTCTTCCATGATCAGCTCCTGGAGGGCGATGAACGAGTCGATGAGCGCCTCGGGTCGAGGCGGGCAGCCGGGGACGTACACGTCCACGGGGATGATCTTGTCGACGCCCTGCAGCACGCGGTCATAGCGCGTGTAGGGGCCGCCGTTGGTCGCGCAGGCGCCCATGCTGATGACCCACTTGGGGTTCGGCATCTGTTCGTAGAGCAGCTTCACCGCGGGGGCCATCTTCTTGGTCACGGTGCCCGCGACGATCATGACGTCCGACTGACGAGGCGACGGCCACGGCACGATGCCGAAGCGGTCGAGGTCGTAGTGCGCCATGTACGTGGCGATCATCTCGATGGCGCAGCACGCGAGGCCGAACGTCATCGGCCAGAGCGAGGACTTCCGCGAGGCGGCGAGCACGAGATCCAGCGGGACCTGCATCACGCCGGGGAGGATCTGCTTGTAGAGTGCCTGACCGGGGACGACCTCGACGGGCGTCAGCCGGGGGGCCTCGTTTGGGTGCTCGCCAGGGATGACCGGCAGGGTCATCGGCTCGTGAGCAGGCGCGGGAGCCGGCTCGACAGCGGGCTCGGGGATGGTCGTCGTTGCGGTCGGGTCAGAGGTTACCGCCACTGCAACGCCCCCTTCTTCCATGCGTATCCGAGTCCCAGGGCGAGGATGGCGATGAACGCCACCATCAGCCAGTAGGCCTGAGCACCGAGGGTCATGAACGACACGGCCCACGGGAAGATGAACACCGCCTCCACGTCAAAGATGACGAAGAGGATCGCGTACAGGTAGAAGCGCATGCCCACGTTGGTGGCCGCGCGCTGGATCGGGAGCATGCCGCACTCGTAGGTCGTGCTCTTCTCGCGCTCCTTGGAGAAGGGAGCCAGCAGTCGAGAGCCGATGAGCGCACTGAAGACGAGGATGAACCCGACGATCGTGGCCAGCAGCACGGGAATGTAATTGCTGAAGAGCATCTCAGCTGGTCCCATGGACTCCCGCCCTCAAACACGCGCACGAGGGCGCACGCATGGTGCTCGAACGAATCAGGCCCGTCGGAAACCGAGCGTATCCGTGCCCAAATACAGTGTCAACGAATCGTGATCCGGATTCGGGACGCGAGAGCAGGCTAATCGACACGACGCGCTAGCGCATCCAGCACACCTGTCCGCATCACCAGGCGCAGCGCGGTGGGCGCCGGTCAGCCCTCCAGTGCTGCGCTAGCACTTCGACGGTGCATCGAGCCCGCTGGCACCGCCGATGAGCGCACGGAAGTCGAGGTAGAGCGCGGCGTTGGTGCCGAGCCAGGTGTCCCCGTCGCTGAACGGCTCCCCGGTGAGCGGTTCGGCACGTCCCCCGGCCTCGCGGAGGATCAGCCCGGCGGCGGCCACGTCCCACAGGTGGACTCCACGCTCGTAGTAGACGTCAAGCCGCCCACACGCGACGGCGCACAGGTCGAGGGCGGCCGAGCCCTCCCGGCGGATGTCGCGCACCTCGTGAATCACGCGCGAGAGGACGGTCGCCTGCACGCGACGGCCTTCGGCGCGGTAGTCGAAGCCGGTGCCGCAGAGGGCGTGGGCGAGCCTCGCCTCGGTCGAAACGTGGATCGGCACCCCGTTCAGGGTCGCGCCCTGCCCGAGCGTCGCCGCAAACAGCTCGTCGAGGAACGGGTTGTAAACCACCCCGGCCACGATCTGCCCGTCGACCTCGGCAGCGATGCAGACGGCGAAGGCCGGGCGCCGATAGAGATAGTTCACCGTCCCGTCGATGGGATCGATGATCCAGCGCACTCCCGTCCGCGACGGCATGTCCGCCCCCTCCTCGCCGAGGAACCCGTCGTCCGGCCGCGCCTCGAGGATCCGGGCCACGATCAGCGCCTCGGACGCCCGGTCCACCTCGGTCACCACGTCCACCGGGCTGGTCTTCGTGTCCACCTCCCGCGTCCCGGGGAGCCGCTCCATCAGCAGCACCCCCGCCTCCCGCGCCACCGCCTGCGCGAGGGCACCAAGGGCGATGGGGTCGGGGGCGGAGGTCACGTCGTTAGCCCAGCTCGGCGAGGCTGGCGCGGAGGCCGTCGAGGCGGGTGCGGGCGATGGCGAGGCGTTCCTCTTCCTTCGCGACGACGTCGGCGGGGGCGCGCGAGCGGAACTGCTCGTTGCCGAGCTTGGCGGCTTGCTTGTCGACCTCGCCCTGTGCCTCGGTGACCTGCTTCGCGAGGCGCGTGCGCTCGACATCGAGGTCGAAGAGGCCGGCCATCGGCAGCGCGACCTGGCCCACAGAGAGCACGGTCGTGACGACGCCTTCGGTCGGCGCCTGGTCGGCGGTCGAGACGATGTGCAGCGGACGCGCGCGTGCGAGCTGCTCGAGGGCGGCGAGCATCGAGGTCGCGGCCGCCTCGGCATCCGCGGCAACGATGTACGCCTCGACCCAGCGACCGGCGTCGACGCGCTTTTCCGCGCGGATATTGCGGATGCCTCGGACGAAGTCCTGCACGGCGAGCAGCTGCCGCTCCGCGTCGTCATCGACGTATGCCGACAGCGCGTGCGGGTTCGGGTACTGCGCGACGATCAGCGCGGGCGCGCCGTCCGCGTCGGGACGGGCGGCGATCACGCGCTGCCAGATCTCCTCGGTCACGAACGGCATGAACGGATGCAGCAGTCGCAGCACCTGATCCACGACGTGCAGCAGCACGGGCATGGGCGTGCGGTCACCGGCACGGATGCGCACCTTCGCCAGCTCGATGTACCAGTCCGCAAACTCGTCCCAGAAGAAGTCGCGCGCCTGCCGCAGACCCTCCGCCAGCTCGAAGCGGCGGAGCAGGCTGTCCACCTCGGTCGTCACGTGCGCGAGGCGACTGAGGATCCACCGATCCTCGACGGCGGTGAGCGCCTCGGGCACAGGGAGCGTCAGGTTGTCCGACGGCTCCACGAGCGTGAGCACGAAGCGGCTCGCGTTCCATAGCTTGTTCGAGAGATTGCGGCCGGCCTCGAGGCGATCGTCGGTGATGCGCTGGTCGTTGCCGGGGCTGGTGCCGGAGAGCAGCGCGAAGCGCAGGCCGTCCGTGCCGTACTTGGCGATCTGCTCCAGCGGGTCGATGACGTTGCCCCGCGACTTCGACATCTTCGCGCCATCCGCCGCGCGCACGAGGCCGTGCAGGTACACGGTGTCGAAGGGGATCGCACCCGCGGGCCAGTCCTTCATGTTGTAGAGCGACAGCATGATCATCCGGGCGACCCAGAAGAAGATGATGTCGTACGCGGTCTCCATGACCTGCGTCGGGTAGAAGCGCTTGAGGTCGTCCGTGTCGTTCGGCCACCCGAGCGTCGAGTGCGGCCACAGGCCCGAGGAGAACCACGTGTCCAGCGTGTCCTCGTCCTGACGCAGGTTCGTGCTGCTGCACGATTCGCACGAGGCCGGCGTGGCCAGCGCGACGTTGATGTGCTGGCAGTCATCGCAGTACCAGACGGGGATGCGGTGACCCCACCAGATCTGGCGCGAGATACACCAGTCGCGGATGTTCTCCATCCAGTGCTCGTAGACGCGCTCGAAACGCGGCGGGACGAACTTGATCTGGCCGGACTTCACCGCCTCGATTGCCGGGCCGGCGAGCGTCTTCGCGTCCACCCACCACTGCAGCGAGATCAACGGCTCAACGATCGTGCGCGACCGCTGGCAGTGGCCGACGGGGTGCGTGTAGGGGTCGATCTTCTCCATGCGCCCGGCAGCCTCGAGGTCCGCGACGATGCGCTTACGCGCCTCGAACCGCTCGATGCCCTCGTACTGTCCGGCGGCGGCGTTCAACGTGCCGTCGTTGTTCATGATGCTGATGATCTCGAGGCCGTGTCGCTCGCCGATCTCGAAGTCGACGGGGTCGTGCCCCGGCGTCACCTTCAGCGCGCCGGTGCCCGCATCGATGACCACCGCCGCATCGCCGATGATCGGGATCAGACGTCCGTTCGTCGGCACGATCGCGTGCTGCCCGATGAGCGCGGCGTAGCGCGGATCCTCGGGATTCACGGCGATCGCGGTGTCCGCGGGGATCGTCTCGGGGCGCGTCGTCGCGATGATGATGTTCGCGTCCGTCGGCTTGCCGTCGGAGTCCGCGATCGCGTAGCGGACGTGCCAGAACGCGCCGACCTCGTCCTCGTACTCGACCTCGATGTCGGAGATCGCGGACTCGCAGTCGACGCACCAGTTGATGAGGCGCTCGGCCCGGTAGATCAGGCCATCGTCGTAGAGGTTCTTGAACGTCTGACGCACTGCCTGCTCGCGCGGCGCGTCCATCGTGAACGCCTCGCGCTCCCAGTCGGCGGACGCACCGAGGCGGCGGTGCTGCTCCATGATCCGCGCGCGGCTCGAGTTCACGAACGTCCACGTGCGATCGAGGAACGCCTCGCGGCCGACGTCGTGGCGCGACAGCTTCTCGGCAGCGAGCTGCCGTTCGATGATCGCGTTGACCGCGATCGCGGCGTGGTCCACGCCGGGCAGCCACAGCGTGTCGTCGCCGAGCATCCGGTGCCACCTCGTCAGCGCGTCCTGCAGCGACACGACGAGGCCGTGTCCGAGGTGCAGCTCACCGGTGAGGTTGGGCGGCGGCATGATGATCGTGAACGGCGTCGCGCCGGGGCGGTTCGGCTTGAAGAACCCCTGGCTCTCCCACCACTCGTACACGCGCTGCTCGACATCGGCGGGCGTGTACGCGGGAGCCATTTCCGAGCCGGAGGGGGGAGTCGTGGGGGTGGTCATCGGGGAACCTCGAGGTCTTGCGCGTGCAGTCGGTCGTGTCCAGTGTGCGCGCCCATCCGTGTGGCTAACGCGCGCGGGCAATAAAAAGCCCCGCGTGGGCGGGGTGAGCGGCGGCTGACGCGCCCTCTTCGAGGACGGCCGGGCCGCCGCTAGGCTACTACTACGTTCAGGGCGTTGAGCGCGTCAGTCATGGGTGTGATGGTAGGCCGTGGCGAGGACGCTCACAAGCGTAAGCCGACGAACCACCCCAGAGCGCGATTGAAGATGAGGTGCGGGATGTTGCAGGTGCTGGGCGTCGCGTACCCCGCGATCATCGTCAAGAACATGCAGGAGTCGATGGAGTTCTACCAGCGGCTGGGCCTGCTGCCGCTGTACATGGAGCCCAACCGCGACGATCCCGAGTCGGTCGTCGCGCTCCTCGCGACCGTCGATGGCTCCTCGTTCGTCCAACTCGTCGGGCCGACGCACGCGGGCGTGACGATCGCGGAGGCAACGCCGGGCGTCGGGTCGATGCAGTACCTCGCCTTCCACGTCTCGAAGGCGCAGATGGACGGCATGTTCCACGAGATGTCGAACTCCGGTGTCCACGGCTCCGAGGAGATCGTGCGCGGCTACGAGCGGCTCGTGTTCCTCGAGGACCCGAATGGCGTCCTCGTCACGCTCGTGGCGTGGGCCGTCGAGCCACCGCCGGGGATGCCTCGTGCGGCGGTACTGGCGCGGGCGACGGAGATCCGCGACGCCGAGGGCGCCCCGTTCGTCGAGGAATCGCACCTCCGCGCGGCGATCGCGAGTTTCGCGCAGGGCTAGCAATAGATAGCGGTAGGAGAAGACGGCGATGTGGACGATCGGGCTGCTGCTGATCTCGAACACCTTCATGACCTTCGCCTGGTACGGGCACCTCAAGCACGAGTCGTGGCCGCTATACGTCGCAATCCTCGTGAGCTGGGGGATCGCGTTCGGGGAGTACGTCTTCCAGGTGCCGGCGAACCGGCTGGGGTACGGGCAGTTCACCGCCTACCAGCTCAAGATCATCCAGGAGTGCATCACCCTGACGGTCTTCGTGCTGTTCGCCTACCTCTACCTCGGCGAGTCGTTCCGATGGAACTACGTCGGGTCGTTCGCGTGCATCTTCGGGGCGGTCGTCTTCGCGTTCTGGGACCGGTTCTAGCGAGGCGCTCCTCGACGTACCTTGCGTCGATGACCACACGGTGGCGGCCCATCCCCCTGCCCCCCTTTCCGACGCGGGGGGTTGCCTCACAAGTACAGGCTGCCCCAGAAGTCAGCCGACTTGCCTCAACAGTCACGACTAGCCGACAGGCGTCGTCTGCTCCTGGAACTGGCTCTCGTGCCGCACCGGTGTCATGGTCGCCCCCTCAGATCGATCGCTGCGCGCCGCCACGGCCGTCAGCGGATCCAGCAGTCCGGGAGCGCGCTGCCGACCGTCGCTGACTCCCAGCAGGCGGTGGAGCGGTTGTAATGTGCGATCGCGTCGTCCTGCTTTAGCCCGAGCACCACGGGGCCGCTGCCGGGCGCCCAGTGGGGGTGGACGGTGATGGTGCAGACTTCCGCGCCGACCCCGGCTAGCGCGTACCTGACGCAGTACTCGATCACACCCACCCCCGCGCCGCCGGAGCGTTTTGCGACGACCACGATGTTCGGCGGCGCGGGGGTGGGTGCGGCCGTCGCCACTGGCGGGGGCGGCGCGGAAGCCGGTGCCGCCGGCGCCACCGACGCAGGCACGGTCGGTGCCGGAGTCGCACTGGCGGCCGGCGTGGCGGTCGGCGTAGAGGTGACCGTGGACGTCGGGGACGGGGACGGCGCGCCCCTCATGGCGTCTAGTTCGTTACGAAGCCTTCGGGGTGCCGGTGATACCATCAAAGAGTCGTCAAATCTGACGGCGAGCCCGCAATTGCATACGCGGCAGCGGCGCCCCGTCCTCCTCGGAGGGTCCGGCTGGGTCGTGGTCGTCCGAAGGCCTGAGATGTCCAGGAACGCAGGGGAGCCACGCGTGTTCCAAGAGATGGCCGTGTTCACGGGCAACGCCCACCGCGGGCTCGCGGAGGCGATCTGCAAGCACCTCGAGATGCCGCTCGGCGACTGCGAGGTCTTCGAGTTCGCGAACGAGGAAGTCTTCGTCCGCTACCTGGACAACATCCGCGAGCGCGACGTCTTCATCATCCAGCCCATCGTCTCCCCGGTGAACACCCGGCTGATGGAGCTGATGATCATGATCGACGCGGCGAAGCGCGCCTCGGCCGGTCGCATCACCGCCGT
>CANIRU010000033.1 GCA_947470025.1 Chloroflexota bacterium | reverse complement strand
CGCGCGCCTCGACGTGGCGTCGGCGCTGGCCTCGGTCGCCGCGGACCACGGGTACGTGCGGCCGGAGCTGGCGGAGTCGGGCGCGCTGGAGATCGAGCACGGCCGCCACCCGGTGGTGGAGCGCCTGCTGCCGACCGGCGAGTTCGTGCCGAACGACGTGCACCTCGGCGGCGGCCACGCCGATGTGGTCGTGCTGACCGGGCCGAACATGGCCGGTAAGTCCACGTACCTGCGGCAGACAGCGCTGATCGTGCTGCTCGCGCAGTGCGGCTCATTCGTCCCCGCAACGCGCGCGCGGATCGCCGTCGCCGACCGCATCTTCTCGCGCGTCGGCGCGCAGGACGACATCGCGGCGGGGCAGTCCACGTTCATGGTGGAGATGCTCGAGACGGCCACGATTCTACATAACGCAACAGCGAAGTCGCTGGTGATCCTCGACGAGGTGGGGCGGGGGACCTCGACGTACGATGGGCTGGCGATCGCGCGGGCGATCGTCGAGCACCTGCACCACCGACCCGCAGGCTCGCCACGAACGCTGTTCGCCACGCACTACCACGAGCTCACCGCGCTGGCTGCGACGCTGCCACGCGTCGCGAACCGCAGCGTCGCGGTGCGCGAGGAGGGGCATGACGTCGTGTTCCTCCACCGCATCGTCGACGGTGGCGCGGACCGCTCGTACGGCGTCCACGTCGCGGCCCTCGCCGGGCTGCCGGCAGCGGTCGTGGCACGGGCGCGGGAGCTGCTGACGGAGCTCGAGGCCCAGCCGAGCGTCGCGCGGACGATGGCCGCGCCGGCGTCGATGAGCACGGGCGCGCAACTGGCGCTGCTCGGCGCGCCCGAGGAGGCGCTGCTGCGGGAGCTGGCCGAGATCGACCCGGACGGGCTGACGCCGCTCGCTGCGCTGCAGCGGCTCTACGAGCTGCGCAGCGCCGCGCGCCGCCGCCTCGCGATCGAGGGCTAGGTGAGGCGGCTAGTCGACGGGCGTGCGCGTGACGCCGCTGCTGTTGGGCAGTCCGGTCGCGCGGCTCGTGCCGGGGAGGCCCTCGCGGTACAGCGGACGCTCGAGCGCGGCGCCGATGTTGAGGACGCCGGGATCACTCGGCAGCGTGCCCGGCTGCCGGGAGTCGATGAGCAAAGCGCGGATGATCGCGGGCGACACGTCCGGGTACTGCGCGCGCAGCAGCGCGACCGCGCCGGCGACGATCGGCGTCGCGAAGGAGGAGCCGCTGGCGGAGGCGTACGGGCCATCGAGGCACACCCAGCCCCGGTTCCCGCAGGACAGCTCGGGGATCGTGCTCAGGACGTTGACCCCCGGCGCCATGACGTCGACGCCACCGAAGTTCGTGAAGGAGGCGAGCGAGCGGTAGTCGATGCCCTCGGATCCCTGGCGGCCACTGGCGGCGACGGAGATCACGCCGGGATAGGCCGCCGGGTAGGTGATCGCCCGCTGCCCCTCATTGCCGGCGGAGGCGACGATGATCGCGCCGCGCGCCTGCGCCTCCTCGACGGCCTCGCGCAGCACGAGCGAGTCCGTGGTCGCGCCGAACGACACGTTGATCACGTGCGCCCCCATGCGCGCCGCGTAGTGGATGCCGGCTGCCGCGTCGGAGATGCGGCCGGTCGCCGTGCAGTCGAGCACCTTCACGGGCAGGATCTTCGCGTGCCAGGCGACGCCGGTGACGCCGATGCCGTTGTTGCCCTGCGCGGCGGCGAGGCCGGCGACAAACGTGCCGTGGCCCTCGTCATCCCGTGTCTCCCAGTTGGGCGGTGCGACGGTATAGCCGCACGACGGGTCGGCGGTGGCGAGGCTGACGAAGTTGCAGCCCACGATGTCGGCGACGCAGCCGTTGCCATCGGCGTCGACGTTCGACAGCGGCGTCTCGCGCGTGTTGTAGAAGATGCGCTCGCGCAGGTCAGGCTGATCCCAGGCGACCCCACTGTCGATGATCGCGATCACGACGCCCTCGCCGCCGGTCGTGCGGTCCCACGCGCGCGCGGCGCCAATCACGTCGAGGTAGCGCGACTGCCCGTTGCGGTACAGCGGATCGTTCGGCTCGCGCAGCGCGCGCACAACCGCGTCGCTCTCGATGTTCCGGACGTTGACCGTCTGCGCGATGCGCGCGGCGAGCGCGTCGGCAGCGGTCCCGGTGGGGACGCGCACGACGGCAAAGGCGGCCGATCCGGCATCGGGGACGACCTCGAAGCCGTGCGAGGTGAGCGCGCGGCGGAGCTCCTCCACCGCCATCCCCGTGACAGGCGCGATGAGCACGCGGTCGGTCGGCTCCGCCAGCGGGACGCGTGCGACGACGGCGATGCCCGCCGTGCTGGTGGGGGCGTGCGGCGGCGCGGACAGGACGAGGGCGCACGCGCCGATCGCGATGAGGACGGCAAGGCGAGACCAGGTACGTTCCAGAAGAAGATCCTGTCCGCGCCCCGCTGGCCATTCATGCTAGCCAGCACGGGATCGCCGGGCAACCAATACATCGACCTGTCCATGATGGTGCATGGATGACCAGCGGCGAGCGTCCGCGCATTACAGTTCTGCCGCCGGAGGTCGCCGCGCGCATTGCCGCCGGCGAGGTGATCGAGCGCCCCGCGAGCATTGTTAAGGAGCTCGTGGAGAACGCGCTCGATGCTGGCGCGGGGCACATCGAGGTTGAGATCGACGGGGGTGGGATCGACCGCATCCGCGTCCGCGACGACGGCCATGGCATCCCGCCCGAGCAGGTCGCGGACGCCTTCGAGCGCCACGCGACCTCCAAGCTGCGCAGCGAGCACGACCTGTTCGCGGTGCGCACGCTCGGCTTCCGCGGTGAGGCGCTCGCCTCGATCGCCGCGGCGGCCGACGTCGACCTCACCTCGCGGACAAGCGGCGAGGAAGCGGCGGCCGTGGCACACCTGCGCGACGGACGCCTCGAGCGGCTGGGGAGCGCCGCCGCCGCGCCGGGCACGACCGTCGAGGCGCGTGACCTGTTCGTCGCGCTGCCGGCACGCCGCCGTTTCCTGCGCACCGCGCGCGCCGAGACGCGCGCGGTCGCGGACACGATCGCCGTCATTGCACTTGCATACCCGGAGGTCGCGTTCCGCCTCCTCGCGGACGGGCGCCTCGTGCTGTCGACCCCCGGCACGGGCGATCCACGGGACGCGATCGCCGCCGTGCACGGCGCGGACGTCGCCGCAGCGCTCGTCCCGGTGTCCGCGACACGACGCGACGAGGAGACCGGTGCGACGGCGGAGGTCGCCGGGCTCATCGGTCCGCCATCGCTACACCGCGGTAGCCGCGCCTACCTGCACCTCGTCGCCAACGGGCGGACGATCGGGGCGCGCTCGATCGCCTATGCGATCGAGCAGGGGTACGCGGGGCTGATCCCCGCCGGGCGGCACCCGGTCGCCCTCGTGCGGATCACCGTGCCGCCCGACCAGATCGACGTGAACGTGCACCCGACGAAGGCCGAGGTGCGCTTCCGCCATGAGCGCCTCGTCTACGCCACCGTGGCCGACGCCATCCGCCAGGCGCTCGCCGGGTCGGCGACGCCACTTGCGCCGATGCCCATCGCGCTCCCGGGAACGCTCGCGGGCTGGAGCGAGGCGGACGAAGCCCCCGCCCGTCCGATGGATGGACGGGACGTGATCGCGGGCGCGCGACCGGCCTCGATGCTCACCGCGTCGTCGATCACCAGTACGCCCTCGGAACCGGCGGCACGATCAACCGCGGCTGGCGGCGCGGACGGCGCCCGGGAGCAAGCCGGGCTGGGGATCAGCGCGCGGCTGCCGATGCTGCGGGCGATCGGACAGATCGAGCTGACCTACCTCATCGCGGAGGCGCCGGACGGGATGTACCTCGTCGACCAGCACGCGGCGCACGAGCGGGTGCTGTACGAGCAGGTGCTCACCGCACGGCGCGCCGGCATCCCCGCGGCGCAGCCGCTGCTCGAGGCCGTCGTCACGCCACTGTCCGCGCCGCAGGCGGCGCTCGCCATCGCGGAGGCAGATGCGCTCGCGGAGCTGGGGTGGGGCATCGACCCGACGGACGGTGCCGCAGTGATCCTGCGCGCGATCCCCGCGACGCTCGCCGGGCGCGACGCCGCCGCCGCGCTGCGCGACTATCTGGACCGGATGGATGCCGAGGAGCGGCTGACGGGACCCGACCGCGCCGCCGCGTCGCTTGCGTGCCGTGCCGCCGTGATGGCCGGCGACCGGCTGGACGGCGAGCAGCAGCGGGCGCTGCTCCGATCCCTCGAGGCGTGCGCGACGCCGCACACCTGCCCCCACGGACGCCCGACGATGCTGCACCTCAGCCGCGAGGCCCTCGAGCGGTCGTTCGGGCGGCGCTAACTCCGCTCACTTGAGCCCGCAGGCTGGTCGACTGGCGCGCCGCGCCAGCGCGCTACGCCTCGGGGCCGTGCGGCACGACGCGGTACTGCTCCGGCACGTTGCCGGCCTTCGCCGCGCGTGCGACGAGTTCCGCGACCGTCTCGATCTCGGCCTCGGTGTTGTACACGTGCATGGAGAGCCGCACTGAGCCCACCTGCTTCACCGACCGGCACACGACCTTCGCTTCGCCCTGTAGGTACGCGGCGAGGAACGCCGGGTCGATGTCCGGCACCGCGAAGAAGAACAGCCCGCTCCGCGTCGAATCGGTGCGGCCGCCGGTGAGCTCCACGCCCGGGATGCCGCCGATGCGGTCCTCCGCGTAGCGCGTCAGCGCGCGCACGCGGTTCCACACCGCCTGCGGGTCGGACTCGAGATACTGCTCGACCGCCACCAGCGTGCCTGCGACCACCGGCGTCGAGTTCGTCGAGACCTCGAACTTCGTCACGTCGCCCTGCTTCGCCTCGAAGTTGCCGGCGAAGTCGTATGACGCCGCGGCACGGCCGCTGACCTTCACCGGGTCGAGGTCGGCGATGCGGTCGCGCCGCACGTACAGCATGCCGAGGCCCTCCGGCCCGCAGAGCCACTTGTGAGAAGGGATCGCGTAGGCATCCACGCCCAGCGCGTGCGCATCGATCGGGATGTGCCCGCCGGTCTGCGCGCCGTCCACGACAACCGTGGCGCCTCGAGCGTGTGCGAGCCGCGTGATCTCGGCGAGCGGCAGCGTCTGCCCGGTCGCGTACGAGATCTCGGAGAGGATCACAAGCTTGGTCGTGTCGTTGATCGCCTGGTCGAAGCGTTCGACGATCTCGCCCGAGCCGTTGTCGTACTCGATCGGCACGATCGAGAGCTCCGTGCCGTACTTCCTCCGCGTCCAGTACGCGGGGACCATGCCGCCGCCGTGCTCAATGTTCGTGGTGACGACACCGTCGCCCGCCTTCAGCGCGACGCCGTTCACGCCGATGTTCACGCCCTCGGTCGTATTGCCGGTGATCGCGATCTCATCAGCGTCAGCACCCATCATCCGGGCGGTCGCCTCACGCAGGCGCTTCGTCAGGTCGGCGCGCTCGTCCATCACCGGCTTCGTCGTGGGGCCGTGGAACATCTCGAAGTCGATGCGGCGCTTCATCGCGTCGGACACCTCGGTCGTGCGCGCGCCGCAGAAGCCGGCGTTGAGGTAGATGTACTCCTTCGTGACCGGCGTGTGCTCGCGCATCCACGCCCAGCGCGCCGCGTGCTCGTCTGCCATCCGGAACCTCCCGCTGTACCGCTCGACCTCGTCGTCAGGTGCGCCATCCTATACCCGGACTGTTGCGATTGTTCGCAGCGGGCCGGGAGCCGGAGCGCGTTGGCGGCGCTCACATGTGGGTTTACGCTGGTCGCCGCCTCTCGCTCCCGAACGGACGCGGAGTCGCGCACGACCCCAGTGCACCACGAGGGAGCCCCGAGCATGGTCGAGCAGTCGGTGAGTCGCGGGACCGGATGGCAGCCGGGGCAGTACGGGCGCTATCGCGACGAGCGGAGCCTGCCGTTCTACGACCTCGCCGGGATGGTCCAGCCGGAGCCGGGCATGAACGTCGCTGACCTCGGCTGCGGCACGGGGGAGCTCACCGCCTGGCTCCATCAGGAGCTCGGCGCGAGCGAGACGCTGGGCATCGACTCCTCGCCGACGATGCTCGCGGAGAGCGCGAAGTACACGCTGCCGGGCATGAGCTACGAGCAGATCGACATCCTCGATGCGGCGGCGAAGTACCACGAGCAGTTCGACCTCGTCTTCTCGAACGCGGCGCTGCAGTGGATCCTCGGGCACGACACGCTCTTCCCGAAGATCGCCGGGATGGTCAAGCCGGGCGGCCAGCTCGCCGTGCAGATCCCGCACAACGGCTGGCACATCGGCCACCAGCTGCCGGCGATCATCGCGCGCGAGGAGCCGTTCGCCAGCGCCCTCGGAGGGTGGACGCGCGAGGATCCCGTACAGCAGCCGGAGTTCTACATGGACATGCTGTACACGCAGCTGGGCTTCCGTCCGCAGCGCGTGCGCACGGAGTGGTACACGTTCGAAATGGAGTCCCCGCGCGGCATCGTCGAGTGGGTGAAGGGCTCGGTGCTCTCGTCGTACCGCGAGCATCTGCCGGCGGACCTGTACCCGCTGTACCTCGAGACCTACGAGCAGCGCCTCCTCGAAGCGATGGGCGACACCGGCCCGTTCCTGTACCCGTTCAAGCGCATCCTGTTCTGGGGCCGCAAGCCTGTGTCGTAGCGGGCGAAGTGCGGGTTGCCGCGCCGCCCTTGCGCGTGTCCTCGTCATCTCGCTTGGCTCGTCAGGCACTTGTCCGCGAAGTCGGTGTGATTCCGACGCTGTCCCGCAACTGTGATCGACGCGCAGCATTCCTGCGCGTCGTCAGTCAGGTCGCCGGCCCGGTGCACAAGCACTCCCACCCGCGTGGAAACGGGTGAGCGCTGGGTCCGGCCTTGCCGGTCTCGTGCCTCACCCTCCGCCCGCGCGGGGGGTTTTTGTTGCACCGGGCACTCCCGGGTGACACGCGGAGGTCACGAACTTGGCTCACCTGATGTCCGGCCGTCCACGGCCGGCGACCGGATCACGCGTCCGTTTCATCGCCCTGGTGCTTGCCGCGCTCCTCGGCGTCGCGATCGCGGGGCGCAGTTCCCCTGTGCATGCGGTCCAACCACATGTGATCAGCGTGTCGTTCCAGCCCACCGGGACGCGGTGCACGAAGGCGCTGGCACAGGGCCCCAGCGGCATCACCGGCATCAACGCCGAAGGCGCGGTCGCGAACGTGCTCTGCGCGTACATCGAGGACGTCGCGACGGGAACACCTCAGCTCAACGTACCGGTCGAATTCCGGGTGACGGTCGGCACGGTCGGCTTCTCGGGCACCTCGAGGTACTCGGGGCCCGTGTTCTCGACTGATGTGGGGATCAGCCAGATCTCGTACCGCGGCGACGGTAAGAGCACCGGCACGGACACGGTCGTCGCGACCTACAGCGCGGGCTCAGCGATCGCGACGGCGACGATCGAGGTCACGCCCGCGGCAGGCCGGAATGCATCGCGGATCGCTGTGATCGCGCCGCCGAGCCGGACAGTCGCCGCCAGCAGCACGACCCCCGGTTCGCGCTACGTCAGCCCGACGACCGGGGTGCCGATCGCGCTGCAGGTGCAGGACTGGATGGATCGCGGGGTAAACAGCCAGGTGCTCATCGTCCGTACCGATCGAGCGAGGGTCGCGGCGAATCCGGCATTCGCGCAGAGCACGGCGGTGCTGTGCGCGACCGCCACGAGCCGAGCGCTCGTCTTGACCTCTGCGGCGACGAATCTGCTGCGGCTGGAAGGGACTCCGATGCCCGGCACGATCGACCTCGTCCTCTGTGCCGACGCAGATGCGGACGCGGGCGCGATCGTGGTGACGGCGGAGAGCATCAGCGGTTCGCTTCCACCGGTGACGATTGCACTGCACCAGGCAGGGCGGCCCGCCGCCGTGACGACCGAGGTGAGCGCTGGCACGCTGACCGCCACCGTGATCGACGCGGCGGGCAACCCGGTCGCAGACGGCACGCCCGGCCGCTTCCTCCTGCCGCCCGCGCTGGGAATGCCCTCGGCGGGATGTGTGCCGACGCGCGATGGGACGGCGGCGGTCACGGTCGGTCTGGCGGAGCAAGCGAGCGTGCTCGTCGTGGTCGACTACAACATCACCGGATCGGCAGGGACCTGCGCCGCGCCAGGCACCGAGCAGATCGCTACGGTCGTCCGCATGGCTCCGACCGGTGCTCCTGTGTCGGCGCTCGACGCTACTCCAGCAGCCAGGGGCGCCGGCGGGGACGTCGAGGCGCGTACCGCAGGCCGAAGCGACCCGTAGCCGCGTCGCGGATCAGGGCGACGGCATCCTC
Source organism: Chloroflexota bacterium (assembly GCA_947470025.1). Taxonomy (GTDB): domain Bacteria; phylum Chloroflexota; class Dehalococcoidia; order UBA2979; family UBA2979; genus SHYQ01. The sequence goes on along the minus strand of CANIRU010000033.1, from coordinate 10,063 downwards.
GGCGGAGTCGGTGAGCGTGAGGCGGTCGAGATCCGCCTGGCGGATCTTGCCGTCCGCGAGCAGCGTGCGTGACATGAAGTCCATCAGCGGCGCCCAGAACTCGGTGCCCATGAGCACGATCGGGAAGTCGCGGATCTTGCCCGTCTGGATCAGGGTGGCCGTCTCGAACACCTCGTCGAGGGTGCCGAAGCCGCCCGGCAGCACGACGAACGCGTACGAGTACTTCACGAGCATGACCTTGCGCACGAAGAAGTAGTGGAACTGCACGAAGGTGTCGAGGTAGCGGTTGGGCGACTGTTCCTCCGGCAGGTCGATGTTGCAGCCGACGGACATGCCGCCCGCCTCGCGCGCTCCGCGGTTCGCGGCCTCCATCACGCCGGGGCCGCCGCCGGTCATCACCGTGAACCCCGCCCGCGCGAGCCCGGCTCCGACGTTGCGGCCCAGACGGTAGTGCGGGTGGGCCTCATCGACGCGCGCGGAGCCGAAGACGGTGACGCACGGTCCGACGAAGTGCAGCTTGCGGAAGCCACGCAGGAACTCCCAGGCGATGCGGGCCACGCGCCAGAGCTCCCACCAGCGCTCGTGCGGGCCTTCGAGGAACAGGCGCTCGGAGTCGTTGGGCTCGGCGGCCTGCGGCTGCCAGGCCTCGGGGTGGGGTTCAGGCGGCGATGCCGGGGCGGGAGGCGTCTGCTGCGTCACGATGGAGGGCGCTAGACCGGCGCGAGGCGCGCGGCGGTGCGGATCACCTGGCGCAGGTCGGCCTCGTTGGCCTCGACGGTGAGTGCCTCGTCGACGATCGCGAGCGCGTCCTCGTCGAGACGGGCGTCGGACTGCGCCTCGGCGATACGGGCAGCGACGCGACGCAGCATGAGCGCGGCCATCACCACCGGCACGAGGTCCGCCTCCTGCTCGGTAAGGGGCGGATCGGCATGCGCGGCGTAGCCCGCGACCCAGCGGATGATCCGCCAGCCGACGCTGCGCGTGTCCGCAAGGATGCTCGCCGCGATATCCACTGCGCGCGCATCCGCACGAGCCTCGTCGAAGTCGATCAGCCCGGTGACGTCATCGCCATCGAACAGGACGTGCTGCGCGTTGCACGCGCCCCAGAGCGGGTGCGGTGGCAGCTCGGCATAGCCGTACGCCTCCAGCTGCTCCTCGACGCGCATGCGCAGCACCGCGAGCATATTCGCCCGCGTCGGGTCGACCGCCTGTACACGCGCCAGCAGCGCCTCGAACGACGCGAGACCGTGCGGCCGGACCGCGGCGTCGAAGTCATCGATGCGACCGAACGCTTCGCGGCGGACGGCGCGATCCCACGCTGCGAGATCGGCATGTACGAGCGCGAGTAGCGCGCCTCGACGCTGGAGAAAGATCGACTCGTCGGGCGGCGGTTCACCGGGCAGCAGCGGGAACAACGCCCAGCGTGCGCCATCGAGCTCGAGCGCCGTGTCCCCCGAGGTAGTCGCGACGGGCACCGGCACGGGCCACGACTGCTCCTCAAGGTAGGCGAGCAGGTCATGCTCGTAGGCGATCGCCTCCGGCGACCGATTGCCGTCGTATCGGCGAAGCAGCATCGGCGGGTCGTCACCGCGCTCGACGCGCCAGCGGTCCGTCGCGCCTTCGAACGGCGTCGCGCGCGCGCCGTCGCGGCCCCACGCGGCGAGTACGCCGTCGAGGCCGGAAGCCGCACCTGAGGAATCGGTCGTGGAGGTCATGCGGTCAAGGTTACCGCGCGGACCTCGGTGGTGCGCTCGGCAGCGCCTCGGCGTCGCTAGCGGATGCCGCTGTCGTACATCACGTCGGCGGTCACCCAGTCGCCAGCGAGGACATCGACCTCGCGGGGGATGCCGCGAGGTAGCGTGGCGCCGCCGGGGGTGAACGGGACGATGGCGTAGTGCCCGGGCTTCAGCGCTACGACGTAGAACCCGGCGGTGTCCGAGAGTGCCCGCGCCACCTCGACGTCCGCGGCGTCGCGGAACACGAGCGTCGCGGCAAGCGCACGGTCGGGGCACGGGTCGCTCTCGCGCTGCATGGGACACGAGGGCCCGACGCTGACGTTCCCGAGCGCGCCCGAAGTCCGCCCGGCGGCCTCCACGACCACGGTCGCGACGTAGTTCGCTTTCGCGATGGGCTGTCCCCCGCGCGGCGTCGGACGGAGCTCGATGACCCGCAACGTCAGGCCGCCGGCGATCGAGGCGGCCCCACGAGCGGGTGCGGCGAGCAGCGGGACACGCGTGACGCCACTGCCTGGCGCCGTCCACTCGAACAGCAGGGCCGCCTCACCCGCCCAGATGCACTGCACGTCGGACGGGCAGCGCGAGTCCGAGGTCACGTCGACAAACGCCAGTTCGCGGCCCCCTGGCAGGTCGGCGACCACGCTCGTGCTGAGCCGCACCGGGATGCCGAACTCGACGGTCACGTGCGCGACCGGGCCGGGCGGCGGCGGAGTCGCTGTCGAGGCAGGCGTAGCAGTGGGGGATGCCGTGGGCGCAGGTGGCGTCGCCGTCGGAGGAGTGGGCGATGTCGCCGGCGCGGGCGTCGAGGTGCCGAGCGGCGGGGTCGCGACAGCCGTGGGAGACGAGGTGGGGGACCAGCTCGCGATCGGCGGAGCGGTCGTCGAGGAAGCGCCCGGGGTGCTCGTGGCCGTCCCCGAGGCACGCGGAGGCGTGCTGTCGCACGCGGCAACCAGGAGTGTCGCAATGAGCGCGGCGGCGCAGCCGAGGGGTCGGATCGTTCGATGCCACATGCGACTTGGACGTTACCGGAGTCCGCAGGGTTCCCGCCGAACGCCTGTGCGCTATGGTGCGACACCACGGCCCCTCGACCGTTGTTCGATCCGGAAGGCGCGCGACATGCAGGCATATCGCATCACAGCGGGCGGCAGGATCCGGGGACTCGCGCGCATCGAGTTGCCCGATCCTCGCCCGGCCGTGGGCGAGGTGCTGATCCGGGTGCGTGCAACCTCGCTCAACTACCGCGACCTGATGCTCGCGCGCGGCTCTCGCGATGAGATCATCCCGTTGTCCGACGGGGCGGGCGAGGTCGTCGCGGTAGGTGAGGGGGTGACCCGCTTCGCCGTCGGCGACCGCGTCACGAGCTGCTTCTTCCCGAACTGGGTCGATGGCGAGGTACGCCCCGAATACCAGGCCGAGGCCCTCGGCGGCGGGCTGCGGAACGGCATGCTCGCGCAGCTCGTGGCGCTGCCGGAGCGAGGCGTGGTTGCGACGCCGACGCACCTGAGCGACGAGGAAGCGGCGACCCTGCCGTGCGCTGCGCTGACGGCCTGGCACGCGATCTTCGAACAAGCGTGGCTGCGGCCCGGACAGACCGTCGTCCTCCTCGGCACGGGCGGCGTCTCGATCGCCGGACTCCAGCTCGCGCACGCTGCGGGTCTGCGGACGATCGTCACGTCGAGCAGCGACGACAAGCTGCAGCGCGCGCGTGACCTCGGGGCGGACGAGACGATCAACTACCGCACGCGTCCCGACTGGGAGCGTGCGGTGCTCGAGCTGACCGACGGACGCGGCGCCGACCTCGTGCTCGAGGTCGGTGGTGAGGGCACCTTCGCGAAGTCGAACGCGTGCGTGCGCGCGGGCGGATCGATCGTGATCATCGGCGGGCTGACGCGCGAAGCTACGGGCGACGCGGGCGTGCCGCTGGTGGCGCGCAACGTGCATGCGACGCGGATCTACGTCGGCAGTCGCCGCATGTTCGAAGACATGAACCGCGCGCTCTCGCTGCGAACGATCCACCCCGTCGTCGACCGGGTGTTCGAGTTCGACCAGGCGATCGAGGCGTACGAGTGCCTCGAGTCGCAGGCGCACTTCGGCAAGGTCGTGATTCGCGTGTAGCGGCTACTTCGCTGGAGCCGCTGTCGGCGGATCCTTCAGCGTCCGCAGGTAGTTCACGAGATGCCACATCTGCTCCTCGGACAGCGTGCCGCGGAAGGCGGGCATCGCGCTGCCGGGGAAGCCCCCTTCGATGAACGCGAAGATGTCCCCGTCGCTGTGCAGCGGGACGTGCAGCGGGAGCCTCGCCGGGGGCGGGTTCAGGGCGGCCGCCGCCGAGCCGTCGCCCATGCCCGTCAGGCCGTGACACGCGACGCAGCGCTGCTGGTACAGCTCGCGACCGAGGGCGATCGACGCGTCGTTACTCACGATCGGGTTGGGACGCCCACCGGCCGTCGGCGCCGCGCTGCCATCGTGAAAGTGCCCGATGCCGTAGACCATCATGATCCCGACCACCATCAACGTGGCTCCGCCCCAGTTCGCGAAGCGCGCGGTGCGCGTGCCCTTCCAGTACATCTCCGCGACCCCGAGGACGAGCAGCGCGAGCAGCACGACCTCCCAGCCCGCCGCGAGGAGCGCGGTCACCTGCTCGGGCAGCGGGACACCGACGACACCCGCCGCCGCCACGGGCAGCCGCACGCTGGCCTCCGTGTCGAAGGAGCCGGAGCCGCTGACGCCGACGGTGTACTGCCACGGCCCCTGAATGCTCAGGACGACCCGCTCCGCCACGTAGACGCCCGAGGCATCGCGCTTCAGCGGCCCCTCGTTCGCGCCGAGGTCGGCACCAACGTACTGGACCGCGAGCGTGACGCTGCTCGTGCCCTCGGGCGGCGGCCGGCCGCGGTCATCCACGCGGACCTCGATGCGGTTCGTCCCGATACTCCCCGGGGACACGGACACGCTGACGTGCACCGACCACGAGGTGGCTGTCCCTTGCTGCCCTCCGGCACCGAACGCGGCACGTGCCGGCTCAAGGCTCGTGAGGAAGCCTGCCGTCAGCAGTGCGGCGAGGACGAGGGCGACCTCGACGCCCACGGTCACGGCTAGCGCGCCCGCGGCGCGCGTCGAGGAGGCAAGGCGGCGGGTGACCCACAGCAGGTTCACCGCGGCGACGACGATCAGCGCGACGTACGCCACGCCCTTCGCGATCACGGCCCAGCCGTACGCCGTGTCGAAGGCCGCCCACGCCGCGACCTGGAGCCACGATGCATAGAGCCCCGTGATCAACAGCGCGCCCGTGACGATCAGCGCCAGCGGCGAGAAGCGCGTGGTGATCGCCGCCAGCACCGCGCGACGTCGCGTCTCGGGCAGCGCGTGCGCGGCTCGGACGACCGTGAGCATCGCGATCAGGCCGCCGACCCACACACCCGAGGCGAGCGTGTGCACGACGTCGTTCCCGACCGCCGTCACCTCGAGGCCGCGCGTTGCCGCGGCGTGGCTGGCGAACGCGAACGTGGAGGCTGCAACGGCGAGCAGGGCGTTCGCGGCGACGCGCATTCGGGGGGCCATGCGGCCTCGCAGCCGGAGCGGCAGGGCGACCGCGACCAGCGCCATGCGCAGCAGCCACATCTCGCCCCAGCGCGTGCCAAGCACTGCCGTGAGCGCCGCACCCTCCGAAACCACCTGCAGCGCGAGGTGCGCCAGCGACCCGATGGCAAAGACGGCCAGCGCGCCCAGGACGATGCGCCAGTCGACCTCGAGCGCCACGCCGCGCGCCTCGCGCGTCGCGAGCGCCGGCGCGAGGACGAGCAGCCCGAACACCTCGACGCCGAGTGCGGTGAGCAGGCCACCGAGTACCGCCCAGCGCACGTACGGGTCGAGCGGCGACACGCCGCTCGTCGAGGCTGCCGCGCTGGACGCGCTGGTCCCGCTCCCCACACCAAAGGCGAACGCGTACGTGCCGCGGAGCGGGTGCCCATCGACCGCCGAGGTGTTCCGCCACGCCACGGTGTACGTGCCGTCCGGCAGCGCAGGGAGCGTCACCATCACGAGCGACGGGGTCGAGAGGTCGACGCGGCTGTCGTTCGCGTCAACGCGCCGGCCGGTCGTATCGAGTACCTCGATCCCCGATGCGTTCGCCGCGACGGGCTCGGTGAACCAGATGCGCACGGCGCGCGGGGAGGTGGCGAGCGTGCTGTCCGGCGCAGGCTCCGCGCGGTCGATGTTGGCGTGCGCGAAGGCCACGCCGGGCGCGAGGACAGCGAGGGCGACGGCCGCGAGACAGGCACCGACGACCCACGAGAGGATCGTGGTTCCGTGTCGAGGCTGGCCGGTGATGCGTCTCATACGACGAGTATCGACCGCGTCCGCGACGGGCGGCGAGCCGAGTGACCTCGACCCGCCGCCCTCGCGGTACCCGAGCTACGCGCGCTTGCCGCGCGCGGTGACGAGGGCGCCCGCGCCGGCCGCCAGCCCGAGCGCACCGAGCGCGATGCCCGCGATGCCGAACGTGCGCGCCGACTTGGCGGCCGCGACCGCCGCCGCCGCGTCGTCCGAGGCACCACGGACGGCGCCCTCGATCTCACGGGGCTGCGAAGCCGCGACGCGGAACATCAGATCCTTCACGGGCTCGATGTTCCCATAGGTGCCCGGGCCGGAGGTGAAGGTCTCATCGATCTTCGTGCCCTGGATGTCGCCGTAGATGCGGATCTTGTACTGACCGGTCAACGTGGGGATGACATCCGCCGTGTAGCGTCCCGGCGCGCCGAAGACAGCGCGGATCGGGTAGCTCTTCGTCGCTTTGCTCTGGACGTGCGTGACGTCGAACTTCAGCGTCTTCTCGGCGCCCTCGATGTTCGCACCGGCCTTCGTGATGCGCAGGTCGAGGCCATTCTTCTCGCCCTCGAGCGCGGGCTCAACAAACCAGCCCACCACCAAGTCGTAGCCCGCGACGCTTCGGCGCTCGTGCGCCAACGCCGCCGTGGGCGCGACCGCAGCGAGCGCCATCACGGCGAGCCCGAGGGCCGCAAGCAGGCGGTGCGCACCGACCGCGCGCAGGGATGAGGCAACAATAGACATAACATGTCCTCCATCAGTCACAGCGATAAGGCATCGGGAACCCGGATCGTCGATTCAGGCGACCGGGTGCGGTGCTATCGCTGGGGCGGGGGGGCCAGGGGCGCGAAGCGTCGTCCCAGGAGGACCAGCCGGGGTGCCTCGACCCGATCGCTGGCCCACGCGACGGCGCATGCCAGCGCGAACACGGGGAGGGCAAGGGCGGCGAAGGAACTCGCGGCGTCGAAGTCGCCAGGCGTGAACAGGACGCCGTGCGTCGTACCCGCGGGCGTCGTGGCAGCAGGGGCGCGGACGCCGTCGTGATCCCACGGGTGGGAGTGGGGGCGCGCCGCGGCCTCGCTGGTGAGGAAGATGTGGCCGTGATCGGGGAGCCATGCCGCGCCGTCCGGCCCGAGGACGCGCAGCGGGGTCGGCGTGAGCAGCCCGATGGCGACGACAAGCGCGATCAGTCGAGGCGTCGTGCCTCGATCCCACCGACGTGCAAGCCGCGCTGCCATGCGAGTCATGGAGCGATGCTATCCCGACCGCGCGCGGCGGGGTACCGCCCAAACGTCCCGCGATCGAGCGGCCCTCCGCATGGACACGGACGGAGCTGACGTGGGCTCCTCCACGCGCGTCCCGGCACTAGCTGTTGAGGAACAGGTAGACGCCCATGAAGAGGCCCCACGCGACGATCATCGCGCGGAGGACATTGGCGTTGATCCGGCGCGCGACCGCGACGCCCCCGTAGCCACCGGCCATCGCCGCAACCGCCATGACCGCGGCGGGCTGCCACGCGACGAGACCGGACAGCGCGAAGACCACCACGGCGGTGAAGTTGATGAGCAGTCCGAGCATCCCCTTCACTGCGTTGGAGTGCTGCAGGTCGTCCGGCGCGAGGATGCTGATCGCTGCCAGCATCAGGATGCCGATCCCCGCGCCGAAATAACCGCCATAGATCCCGACGAAGAACATCACGGGGTACATCGCGAGCGGGACGTGGGCCTCGTGCTCCGAAGCGAAGCCGTGGCGCACGGCGAGCTTCGACAGCCTGGAGTTCGCGGCCAGCACCAGGCTCGCGAAGATGATCAGGAACGGCACGACGGAGTTGAAGACCTTGTCTGTGGACACGTACAGCAGCAGCGCACCGACCAGCGCGCCGAGCACGCTGGGGATGGTCAGGCGCTTCGTGCGCGGCGCACGCTCGCCGATCTCCTTGCGGTAGGCGAGCGAACCGCCGACCGTGCCGGGCCAGATCGCGACCGTGCTCGTCATGTTCGCGACCTTCGGCGTGTAGCCGGCCGCGATCAGCGACGGGAACGAGATCAGCGTGCCGCCACCCGCCACGGAGTTCACCGCACCCGCCAGCGCCGCCGAGGCGCCGAGTCCGATGAGCGGAAGCAATTCCATGGCAAGCCCCTGTCAGGTTCATCCGGACGCCGGACCGAACCGAGCGCCGTCATCGCAGCAGACTTAACCATAATCGAGGCACTTCGTTAACACACTCGGCACGCAGGGGACGGGTAATAGAACGAGTCTGGCGGCAAGCGCCTGCCCGATCGATCAGGTATCATGGCGCAAACCTTCTCGGCAGCGGGGGCCGGCGAAGCAGTGGGCAGCAGGAGGCAAGCCGGTTGAACGCATGGTCCCTTAGTCGTTCGGTCAGGCTGCTCCTCGCAGGCGTCGTGATCCTCGGAGTCGTGGCTGGTGCGGTCGTCCTCGTGCGGCGCTCTTCGAGCACGCCCGCGACCACGGCAGCCAGCGGCGCCCCGGTCCCCGTGCAGGTCGTCGCCGCCAAGACCGGCCCGATCCGCACTGTCCTCACCTACTCCGGCGCGATCCAGTCCTCGCAGCAGGTCAGCCTCGCCCCGCGCCTCGCCGGTCAGCTCGCCTCGATCACCGTCGATGTGGGCGCGACAGTACGTCCCGGTGACGTGCTCGCCACGCTCGACCCCGGCACGCTGCCGTCTCAGCTACTCCAGGCGCAGGCCTCGTTGCAATCGGCACAGGCGCGCCTCCAACTCATGCTGGACGGCCCGCGTTCCGCGGACGTCGCGGCGGCCGAGGCCGCACTCGCCGCCGCCGATGCGAAGCTCAAGCAGCTCCTGAATCCCTCTCCGAGCGATCTGTCCGCAGCCGAGTCCACGCTGACGACCGCGCAGACCACCTTGACCGCGGCTCAGGTCAGCGCCGCGACCACGCGGAACTCGCTGCTGGCCGCTCTGAGCACGTTCTGCAATGTCTACAACGCGGTCTACGTGAAGTGCGAGTCGGAGATCCCGATCCCGCAGAACGACATCCTCAAGTTGCAGGAGCACATCCGGACGAACTCTGCTTACGCGGTCAGTTCTGGCGGGACGACCGGTGTCGCACTGATCACCGCGAACAACGCCTATGTGGGTTCGCTCAACAGCATCGCCGGCGCGCAGGCGGCGTTCGCCGCCGCCCAGGACAAGTACAGTCTCGTCCGCAACCCGTCGCCCTCGGACGTTGCGGCGCAGCGCTCGCTCGTCGAGACGGCTCGCGCGACGCTCGAAACGCGCAAGCTCCCGTACACCGATGCCGACATCGCAGGCGCGCGCGCGGCCGTGGCCGCGGCGCAAGCCGGCGTCGCGTCGGCGCGTACGAGCCTCGACCAGACGTCCGTGACCGCACCGTTCGAGGGCGTGATCGCGCAGAAGCTGCTCGAGGTCGGTGCGACGGTGTCGGCGCAGAACCCGATCTTCGTGCTCGTCGCGAAGGCCGTCGAGAGCCACCTCACTGTTGACGAGGCGCGGATCGGCCTGATCCGCCCCGACATGGACGCCGAGGTCACGGTTCCGGCGTTCCCGAACCGCACGTTCAAGGGCAAGATCGCCACAATCGCGCCGATGGGTGACGCGCGCGCCCACACGTTCGACGTGAAGGTCTTCGCGGAGGACCGCGAGTCACTGTTGAAGCCCGGGATGTTCGCGCAGGTGAGCGTCATCGCCGCGACCAAGCCGAACGCGATCCTCGTGCCGACCGCCTCGATCGTGCAGCAGGGCAACACTTCGCGCGTCTTTGTCGTCGTGAACGGCAAGGCCGCCGCGAAGACCGTGAAGCTCGGCATCGCCGACACCACGAACACCGAGATCACCGAGGGCGTCGCCGCGGGCGACCAGGTCGTGTCGGTGGGGCAGAACGTGCTGCGCGATGGCCAGGCAGTGGCGGTCGCGACCCCCGGCACGGGCGGCGCGCGGCCGGCCGGGGCCAGTGGTGCCTCGGGGGCGACCGGCGCGCCCGGGCCGAGTGGCGCGAGT
>CANIRU010000032.1 GCA_947470025.1 Chloroflexota bacterium | reverse complement strand
GTCCGGTCCGGCAGCAGCGCCCCCGCGGCGCCGGCGGAGGAGAAGCCGAAGCGCGGCGGAACCTGGCGTCTGGCCCGGGTCAACGACCCGCCGACCCTCGACCCGTTCGGTAACCTGAGCGGCGACACGAAGTCCGTCGGCGCCCCGGTGTACAGCCGTCTGCTCGCCTACGAGCACGGCCCCGGCAAGGCGAAGATCAGCTTCGACACGATCCCGGACGCTGCTGCGTCCGTCGAGATCGTGGACGCCGCCAACTACATCGTGAAGCTCAACCCGAAGGTGAAGTACACCGCGCCCATCAGCCGCGCGATGAACTCCGCCGACGTCAAGTTCTCGTACGAGCGGCTGACCGGCAAGATCTCCGGCACTCCCACCGGCCCGGACGCGGGCGTGGTCGAGTCGATTCAGGAGCTGCTGACGCCGGACGCGAACACGGTGCAGTTCAAGCTCAAGCGGAAGTACGGGGCGTTCCCCGGCGCGGTGCTCGCCGACTCGCGCTCTGGCATGATCATGCCGATCGAGACGGGCAAGGCATTCGACCCGGCGAAGGGGATGATCGGGTCGGGCCCGTACATCTTCAAGGAGTACCGCCCCGGCAGCGTCGCAACCTACACACGCAACCCGGACTGGCACTTCGGTCCGGATATGCCGTACACCGACGCGCTCGAACAGAACATCATCAAGGAATCCGCGACCCAGCTGACCCAGTTCCTGGGCGGCAACCTCGACACGGTCACGCTGGAGCCCGCGGGCATCAAGCGCGCGCAGGAGTCGATCAAGGGCGTGCAGATCGCTGAGGTCGAGGGCGGCAACACCCGCTACATCGTCTTCTCGAAGGAGGACCTCGCGAACGGTCCGGTGAAGGACGTCCGCGTCCGCCGCGCCCTCTCGATGGCCCTGAACCGCGACCAGATGCTGGACTCGGCGTACGGCCTGCCGGAGCTCAAGAAGCTCGGCATCGAGCCGACCTACAACTGGGACACGTACATCCCCCAGAGCCACAAGGGCTACTGGCTCGACCCGAAGAAGGAGATGTCCGCGGCCAACGCGGCGTACCACAAGTTCAACCCGACCGAGGCGATGAAGCTGATGGAGGCCGCCGGCTTCAAGGACGGCTTCTCCATGGAGTGGCACTGGACGCGCGGCTACGCCGGCGCCTACCAGGTGCAGGGCGAACTCATCCCGCAGTTCCTGAAGGCGATCAAGGTCGACTTCAAGAGCGTGATCGATGACTACGCGTCGGTGTTCATCCCGCAGACCTTCGTCGGGAAGTTCAAGGGCGCGGCGCTCATCTCCTACACCCTCGGCGAGACCGGCAACTTCATCGAAGCGCCGTTCACGCCCGGCCTGCCGCGGAACGTCAGCGGCATCAACGACGCGAAGCTCAACGCGCTGGTGGAGACGTTCAAGGCAACGGCTGGTACTCCGGAGCGCCAGAAGCTCATGAAGGAGATGCAGGAGTTGGCCACGGAGACGATGTACTACGTGCCGATCCCGCAGGCGTCGTCATACCAGGGCCTGCAGCCGAACATCCGCAACGGCGTCGAATACCGCTCGCAGGGCCACGCCGCGTCCGTCCAGGACGTGCCCTGGTACTGGAAGGCCTAGCAAACAGAGTTCCAGCTCCGCCGAGAGGAGGCCCTGAGGCGGCACGCGTTCCTTGCGAGGAGCGTCGAGCCGCCTCAGCACGTAATGACCGAATATGCGGTACGACGGATCCTGCTGGTTATCCCGACGCTGATCGGCGTCACCATCGTGGTGTTCATGGCCGTCCGGTTCCTGCCCGGCGACGTGGTGGATCAGATCGCGGGCGACTACGGGGCAGCCAGCCCCGAGATGCGCAGGCAGATCACCAAGCAGTACTCGCTGGATGCCTCCATCCCGCAGCAGTACCTGCTCTGGGTCGGCAAGATCGCCCGAGGCGACATGGGCACCTCGATCATCTCGGCGCGCTCGGTGCGCGGCGAGATCCTGCAACGGCTACCGACGACGTTCCAGCTCGGCCTGATGGCGATCACGGTGCAGCTGCTGATCGCGATCCCCGCGGGCATGACCGCCGCGCTCAAACAGGACTCCGGAACCGACTACATCGTGCGGAGCTTCTCGATCGCGCTGCTGGCTGTGCCCGGGTTCTGGCTCGGTCTGATCGCGATCACGTACGGCTACATCTTCTTCGGCTGGACACCACCCTTGCGGTATCACCCGTTCTGGGAGGACCCCATCGAGGCGCTCCGGTCCCTCTGGGTGCCGGCGCTGATCCTCGGCGGGTACATCTCCGCTGTCGTCATGCGGCTGCTGCGCTCGACGATGCTCGAGGTGCTGCGCCAGGACTACATCCGCACCGCGCGCGCGAAGGGTCTCGCGGAGCGGCACGTGCTCTGGCGACACGCGGCACGCAATGCCGCGATCCCTGTCGTCACGATCATCGGCCTCGAGATACCGAACCTCATCGGCGGGACCGTGATCATGGAGTCGATCTTCAGCATCCCGGGAATGGGCAGCTACCTGTTCAACTCCATCCAGACGCGCGACTACCCCGTCGTGCAGGGAGTCGTCCTGCTCTCCGCGCTCGTGGTGATCCTGTCGAACCTGGTCGTCGACCTCTCCTACTCGTTCATCGACCCGAGGATTCGCTTCAATGGCCGGTAGTCAGATCGAAATCACCGCCGCCCAGCCATGGACTGCGCCGTCGAGCGCGGCACTCAACGCGGTCGTGCACTTCGCAAGGCGCAAGCCCATTGGGGCGGTCAGCGCCCTGCTCATCGTCCTCATGGTGGCGGTCGCCGTCACCGGCCAGTGGATCGCGCCGTACCAGTACGACACCCTCGATATCCCCGCACGCCTCAACTCGCCATCGCTCACGCACCTCGCCGGCACGGACGCCCAGGGGCGCGATGTCTTCAGCCGCGTCATCTTCGGCGCGAACACATCGGTGCTGATCGGCTTCGGCGCAGTGATCGTCTCGACGATCATCGCCTCCGTCATCGGAGTGATCTCAGGCTACAAGTCCGGCTGGTTCGACACGGTCGTCCAGCGGTTTGTCGACGTTTGGCAGGCGTTTCCCGGACTGATCTTCGTCATCTTCCTCGTCGCCATCCTCGGCGCGAGCCGCCTCACGCTGATCCTGACCATGGGCCTGCTGTTCTCCGCCGGAACCTCGAGACTCATCCGGAGCGCGACGATCGCGATCTCGTCCGAGTCGTTCATCGAGGCGGCGCGGTCCCTAGGGGCGCGTGACACGCGCATCTGGCTGCGGCACATCATGCCGAACATCGTGCCGATCATCATCGTGAGCATGTCGCTGCGCATCGGCGCCGCGATCATCCTGGAGTCGTCGCTGTCGTTCCTCGGCTACGGCACCCCGCCGCCCTTCCCCTCGTGGGGACGCATGTTGCAGGAGGCGCAGCCGCAGATGACCGAGCACCCGTACCTCGCGCTGGTGCCGGGCATCGCGATCGCGTTGACGGTGTACTCGTTCAACATGTTCGGCGACGCCCTGCGTGACGTCCTCGACCCGCGCCTGCGAGGATCGCGCTAGATACTTCGAGCCATCGCTGACAAGAAGAGCCCCCGGTGAGCGGGGCCTCTTCACTGCATCGCCGAGGGCGCCGGGCTAGAGCAGGCCGACCGCCCTGCCGTCCGGCGTGAGGTCGATGCCGAAGGCATTCGGATCGCCGGGCAGGCCCGGCAGCGTCATGATCTCGCCCGCGAGGCAGATGATCTGGCGCGCGCCAGCGGCGATGCGGAACTCCATCACCGGGAACGTGTGACCCTCCGGGGCGCCGCGCAGCCGAGGGTTCGCGGAGATCGAGAGGTGCGTCTTCGCGACGCAGATTGGGAAGTCCCAGCCGTTGTCCTCGAACCGCTTCGCGGTCGTGCGCGTGAGCGGGCCCCACGAAACGGCACCGGCCATGAACAGGTGCTTCGCCGCCGTCTCCACCTTCGAGGTGATCGAGTCCTCGTCGCGGTACAGGAGCTGCACATTGGCGGTGCCGCCCTCGACGGCCTGCACGACGGCGTGCGCGAGCTCGCGCATCCCGTCGCCGCCGTCAGCGAAGCCCTTCGCCTCGACGGCCGCGAGCGCACCTGCCTCGAGGGCTGCGCGCTGCAGCTCGGCGATCTCGTCCGGGTGGTCGTCCGGAAAGCGGTTGATGGCGACGACGGCCGGCAGTCCGTAGCGGTTCACGATCTGGATCGCGTGCCGGAGGTTCGCGCTGCCCTGGTGGACGGCCTCGACGTTCGCGGTCGCCATGTCCTTCATCTCGATGCCGCCGTGCCACTTCAGGCCGCGCACCGTCGCGACGATCACCGCCGCCGAGGGCTTCGCGCCGCCCTGCCGCACCTTGATGTCCATGAACTTCTGGAAGCCGAGGTCCGCGCCGAAGCCCGCCTCCGTGACGACGTAGTCACCGCTCGCCCGCGCCAGCCGGTCTGCGATGATCGAGGAGCAGCCGTGCGCGATGTTGCCGAACGGTCCGGCGTGCACGACGACGGGGTTGCCCTCCTGCGTCTGCACGATGTTGGGCTTCAGTGCGTCCTTGAGCAGCACCATCATCGAGCCGACAGCCTTGATCTCGCCCGCCGTCACCGGCACGCGCTGGTCCGTCCAGCCGACGACGATGTCCGAGAGCCGTTGGCGCAGATCCTCGTAGTCCTGCGCGAGGGCAACGATCGCCATGATCTCGGAGGCGGCGGAGATGTCGTAGCCGGTTTCGCGTAGCGGGCCGTCCGCGGCGCCGCCGACACCGATGACCACGCGCCGCAGGGCGCGATCCTCGGCGTCCGTGACGCGGCGCCACGTCACGTTTGCCGGGGAGAAGCCGCGCACCATGCCCTCGCGCACGGCGTTGTCTGCCATTGCCGCGAGAAAGTTGTGCGCGGACTCGATCGCGTGAAAGTCTCCGGTGAAGTGCAGGTTGATGTCCACGCCGGGCTCGGCCGTCGCGCGTCCACCACCGGTGCCGCCCCCCTTGCGCCCGAACAGCGGGCCGAGGGACGGCTGCCGGATCGCGGCCACCGCGCGCTTGCCGACCTTGTTCAGCCCGTCCACCAGCCCGAGCGTCGTCGTCGTCTTGCCCTCGCCCGCCGGCGTCGGCGTGATCGCCGTCACGACCACCAGGTGACCGGGGGTCGAGGACTCCGGGAACAGTTCCAGCGGCACCTTCGCCTTGTCCCGGCCGTAGGGCTCCAGGCGGTCCCAACTGAGCCCCATCGTGGCGGCGATCTCGGCGATTGGACGCATGCGACGACTCCCCTGCTTGCCCGGTGCTCGACGGGCCGCGGGAGCATAGCAGACGGATTTACGTTTGTAATACACCCTCTAGCCGGCGCGTCACGACTTCTGCAGTGCATCGATCGAGTCGTCTGCGCGCTCGTCGGGCGGCCCGCATCCCAAGCCGAGCTCATCGCGTCCCGCGCGAGCGGCGCCTGCCTTGTTTCCGCCCGCGCGAACCGCGACAGCCGAAATCACAGTTGACGATGGAGTCCGCAAAGGGGTACAGCCTGAGCGACGTGGGCCGCGATGGCCCTCGCCTGACCAGATGCCGAGGGGGACACCATGACGATCACCGAGACGCTCGCCGAGTTCGTAACCAAGACCAACTACGACGATCTGCCGCCGCTCGCGATCGAATACGCGAAGGTCATCACCTCCAGCACCATCGCCAGCGCTGCGATGGGCCGCGACATCGGCTCGTCGAGGATCCTCCGCGAGATGGCGCAGGAGCGTGGCGGCACGCCGGAATCGAGCATCTGGTTCGACGGCGGCCCGAAGCTCCCCGTCATGGACGCGGCCCGCACGAACGCCACGCTGAGTGACGCGGCCGCATCGGACGACACCGACCTCGCCGGCGCAGGACACCTCGGGACGGTGACCTCGACCGCGGCGGTCGCGATGGGCGAGCGCATGGGCTCGACCGGCAAGGAAGTCCTCGCGGCGATCGTGCTGGGCTATGACATCGCGAACCGCATCGGCCGCCACAATGGTCAGAGCCAGGTCGGCATTCACCCCGGCGTGAACACGATCTTCGGCGCGACCGTCGCCGGGGCGAAACTGCAGGGACTCACGACCGAACAGCTCACGCACGCGCTGTCTCTGGCCGCGACCTCGATCGGCGGCATCGGCATCGCGGCGAACACGAGCTGGGTGCGCGAGTACGACGCCACGCTCGCCTCGACGCTCGCCTTTACCGCAACGATGGCAGCGCAGAAGGGCTTCTTCGCCGAGATCAAGGTGCTGGAGATGCCGCGCGGCTTCTTCGAGATCTACAAAGGCAGCAACATCGAAGGCGTCACCGCGGACCTGGGCAAGCGGTGGGGCATCCTCGAGGATCTCGCGATCAAGCTGATGCCGGGCACGTGGGCGTACCAGGCGCTCGCGGAGGCGGCGTGGACCGCGATGAAGGAGGGCAACCTCAAGCATGAGGATGTCGCCGAAATCAAGGTGTCCGGTCGCCGCTTCGGCGGCCACATGGTCTACCACCCCACCGACCTCATCGGCGTGGCCCACAGCCTGCCGTACATGCTGGCCGGCGCGGTCGTAGACGGTCGGTACTCGTGGGAGCACGCTGAGCCCGCGAAGTACCTCGACCCGGTGATCAACGCGATACAGGACAAGGTCGTCGAGGGCGAGCCCTCCCCGTTCGCCGAGCGTGGCGGTGGGAGTGTGGCGATCACGAGCAAGGACGGACGCACGTTCTCCAGCACGATGGAAGTCCCCGGCGGCTCCAGCCCGCGTGGCATCGAGTGGTCGGACATCGACTACAAGCTCCGCACGCTGGCCCCGCTCGGCGGCATGTCAGGCGCACGCATCGACCAGACCGTCACCGCGCTGCACAACATGCAGGACATGAAGAACGTGTCGGAGCTGACCGATCTGCTGCGCCCGTAGATCGGCCCCGTCACCCGAACCGTCCGAGGAGCACCGCAAATGGCTACCGACGTCCGTTCCACCGACCTGATCGAGGCCGCCCCCGAGGATCAGGGAATGTCGACCGTCCGGCTGCGCCGGGTGAGCGACCTCGCGCGGCGCTACCTGGACGCGGGCCGGTGGGCTGGCGCGGTGAGCATGATCGCGCGCGGCGGCGAGGTGGTGCACTTCGACACCATCGGCCAGCGGGACGCCGAGGCGGGCCTGGAGATGCGTCCCGACACGATCTTCCGCATGGCCTCGATGACCAAGCCGATCGCCAGCGTGGCGCTGATGATGCTGTACGAGGAGGCCCGGTTCCTCCTTGACGCGCCGGTGTCGGACTTCATTCCGTCGTTCAAGGATCTGCAGGTGCTCGCGGGCGGCACCGCGGACTCGTTCACGACGCGCGCGCCCTCACGCGCCATGACGATCCGCGACCTGCTCACGCACACATCAGGCCTGACGGGGCCGGGGGAGAACTCGGTCACCGGCCAGCTATACGCGCGCACCGGCAAGCTGGGCGCAAACGTCGATCCGAAGAGCACGATGGCCGACACCGTCGCGACACTCTCCACCCTACCGCTCTGCTGCGACCCCGGCGCGCAGTTCAACTACGGCATCTCCACCGATGTCGTCGGCCACCTCGTCGAGATCATCTCGGGGCAGACGCTCGCCGGGTTCTTCGAACAGCGCATCTTCGAGCCGCTGCGGATGCCGGACACGTCGTTCCAGGTCGCGGCATCGAAGCGCGACCGCTTCGCCGCCCTCTACCGGCAAGGCGGAGCGAATGGCGCACTCCGAACGCGCGACGACGGCAGTGCCGACGCGCGCTACGCCGAGGGCGGCACGTACTTCTCCGGCGCCGGCGGGCTGACCTCGACCGCGGCTGACTACATGCGCTTCGCGAAGATGCTCGCGAACGAGGGCGAGCTGGACGGCGAGCGCATCCTCGGATCGCGCACCCTCGACTTCATGGTGCAGAACCACCTGCCGAACGGCGCGGAGTTCGGCGACATCGTGAACGCGCCACTGTCGACGTGGATCACGAAGGGCACGGGCTTCGGCCTCGGCTTCGCGGTGCTCCTCGACCCGGTGAAGGCCGGCGTCCTCGGCACCGAGGGCGAGTACTACTGGAACGGCGCATTCTCGACGTCATTCTTCGTCTCGCCGAACGAGGACCTGATCGCGATGCTGCTCACCCAGCTCGGCGGCTCGACGTACGACATCCGCCGCGAGTGGCGCAGCACCGTCTACCAGGCGATCACCGACTAGGCCGCTCCGGTCGCGGCCGAGCACCGAGCCGCGATAGGCTCGTCGAGGAGCGAAGGAGCCCTCGATGTCCGGTGACGGCGTACTGGCGTTCGATGTCAACGAGACGCTGCTCGATCTACGAGCACTCGACCCCATCTTCGAGCGCGTGTTCGGCGACGCGGCGCTGCGTCCCGTCTGGTTCCAGACGATGCTCCAGCTCTCGTTCGTCGGCGGACTGACCTCGAGGTACGTCGACTTCACCACCGCACAGCACGCAGCCATCCGGATGGTCGCGCAGCGCCTGGGCCGCACCATCGACGATGCGGACGCGGAGGACATCGTCGGCGGCATGCGCCGCCTGCCGCCCCACCCCGATGTGGTCGAGGCCCTCGGACGGTTGGCGCACGCAGGCTTCCGTATGGTCAGCCTGACGAACTCGCCCCTGGACGTCGCTGAGGATCAACTCCGCTTCGCGGGACTCGCCGACGCGTTCGAGCACATCATCTCGGCGGACGAGGTACGGCAGCTCAAGCCCGGCCCACGCCCGTACCACCTCGTCGCGGAGCGCGCCGGTGTGCCGATCGAGGCCGTCCGGCTGATCGCTGCGCACACATGGGACGTCAGCGGAGCGCTGGCCGCGGGTGCGCGGGCGGCGTTCGTCGCGCGGCCCGGCGCCATCCTCAGTCCGCTCGGCGCGCAGCCGGACATCGTCGGCCGCGACATCGCCGAGGTCGCCGATCGGCTGATCGCGAGCTAATGCGGGCCTCGGCTGGTCAGTTACACATCAGCGCCTGCGGGTGCTGCGCGATATGGCGCACCGCCTCCCAGCGCGACCAATTCCACGACCGCACGCCGTCGCCCGAGGCTGCGTGGTCCCGGAACGCGAGCGACAGATCGCAGCGCTGCTCACTGGTGAGGGCGCCCGCCAGCGTCTCGCGACGTTTGAGGAGCACCGGCACCGCGTCTGCGCTCAACCTGCCCACATAGTGCGTGTCGAACTCGCGGCCTTCCTCGATACGTGCCGCGTTCGTGCTGGCGATCACCGCGTCGGGGTTCGCCGCGATCACGATGCACAACGTGAGCGCCGCGAGCGCCATCGCACCGCCGAGGAACTGCTCGACGCGCCTCGTCCAGACTGAGACGAAGACCCACACGAGCGCGGCGCCGATCAGCGGCATCGCGGTCACCACGTAGAAGCGCAATTCGGTCAGCCCAAACTCCTCGCGGTACATCGCCATGCGCTGCCACGCTGAGACCATCACAGCCAGCGTCAGCACGATCAGCAGCGCAGCAAGCACGAGGAACAGGCGAGACGCACCCTCCGTCTGCTGCCGCGCCCAGTTGATGCCCGCGAGCACCGGCAGCAGCAGCAGCGCGACCGCGACCAGCTCGAAGAAGCCGCGGCGCGCGTACTCCGCGTACGTCAGGCCGATCGAAGACTGCACGACATCCTCGCCGCCGAACAGGTAGCGGACCTGCACGAGGACGAACAGCGCGAACAGCGTCGCGAGGGAACCGAGGACCACGCCCACCTCGACACGGCCCAGGCGATGCCGCTCCGGGAGGCTGGCGACGAGGTCGCCCGGCAGTTCCACGGCCGCGACGCTCCACAGAGACGCGGTTGCCACCCACAGGCCGAACAGCAGCCAGAACCCGTGCTCGATGAACAGCGACGCGTCGAAGTTGAAGATGCGACCAACCTGCTCGGCGAACACGGCGTCCGCCGAGGCGAACAGCGCACCGAACACGAACAGGACCGGAACGGCGATCAGCAGCGACCGCACGATCAGCCTCGTGTGGTCCACACCGCCCTCGGCGCGCCAGACCCGCCATGGCAGCAGCGCGGCGAGGCGAGCCTCGGAGGTCAGCAGCGACACGGCGCACGAGGCGAGCGCGAGCACGAACGCCACGGGGCTCATCCGGCGCACGCCGACGTCGGGCGGCAGCGCCACCCCGATCCCCATCAGCGCCAGCGCCGCGACGAGGCTGAAGAACTGCAACGCGCCGGAATCGCGGAGCGCCGGCACGCCCGAGAGCGCGACCGCCGCCCCGATGACCACCAGCCGGTCCGCCGGGATCGGCCGCGGAACGCGCCTCGCGGTGAACACGGTCGCGCCGGCGATCGCCGCGAACCAGAGGATGACGTTCACACCCATCCCCGCGCTGTAGAAGAGCGCGTCCGTCCACACCGCCAGCGCGCTCGCGAGGCCGAGGATGAGCCACGCCCGCGCGGGCACGATGACGACGGGCGGCGCGAACAGGTGCCCGGCGAACCGGTCGAAGGCGCTCGGGACGGAAGGTGAGGGGACGGCGGCGTTCGTTGCGGGCGGAGTGGGCTGTGGGATCCCGGGCGATCCGGACGCTTCAGGGAAGCTGGTCATTGAGCAGTACCTCGGCCCCCGCCGGGATCGAGGTTAACCCATCTCGCGCCGCTGTCACGCGTCTCCCGGCGTATTGCATTCCCCCGCCCCAGAGGGCATCGTCACGCGAGCGGCCACCTCGAGGCTCGCGCACGAGACAACGGGTGGAGGACGCACGCATGGCCACGAAGCGCATCGCGGTGATCGCCGGCGACGGCATCGGCAAGGAAGTCGTGCCGGAGGGCGTCCGCGTCCTGGAGGCCGTCGCCAGCCGCTTCGAGATCGACCTGCAGTTCGATTACTTCGACTTCGCGTCCTACGACTACTTCGAGCGGCACGGAAAGATGCTGCCCGACGACTGGAAGGACCAGATCGGCGGGCACGACGCGATCTACTTCGGCGCCGTCGGCTGGCCGGAGAAGATCCCGGACCACATCTCGCTCTGGGGATCGCTGCTGCGCTTCCGCCGTGAGTTCGACCAGTACGTGAACCTGCGACCCGCGCGCCTGATGCCCGGCATCATCGCCCCGGTGGTGCGGCGGGACGGGTCGCCTCGACTCCCCGGCGAGATCGACATGTACATCGTTCGCGAGAACACCGAGGGCGAGTACTCAAGCATCGGCGGCCGCATGTACGAGGGCACCGACCGCGAGGTCGTGATGCAGGAGACCGTGATGTCCCGCATCGGCGTTGACCGCGTGCTGAAGTACGCGTTCGAGCTGGCGCAGTCCCGCCCGAAGAAGCACCTGACCAGCGCCACGAAGTCCAACGGCATCTCGATCACGATGCCCTACTGGGACGAGCGCGTCGTCGAGATGGCGAAGGGCTACCCGGACGTCACCGTGGACAAGTTCCACATCGACATCCTCACCGCGCACTTCGTGCAGCGCCCGGACTTCTTCGACGTGGTCGTGGCGAGCAACCTGTTCGGCGACATTCTGAGCGACCTCGGCCCCGCATGCACCGGCACCATCGGCATCGCGCCCAGCGCGAACCTCAACCCGGACGGGCTGTTCCCGTCGCTGTTCGAGCCGGTGCATGGCTCCGCGCCGGACATCGCGGGCAAGGGCCTCGCCAATCCGATCGGCCAGATCTGGTGCGGCGCGATGATGCTCGACTTCCTCGGCCACACCGCCGCCCACGACGCGGTCGTGAAGGCGATCGAGACGGTGCTCGACCCGAAGAGCGGCGCCCCGCGCACCCCCGACATCGGAGGGACCGCCACGACCACCGACCTCGGCAAGGCGATCGCCGAGGCGCTCTAGCGCGCGGCTAGGATTGCCGTTCGATCACCACCACCTTGCCGTGGATCTCCTCGGTGAGCCGCTTCACCTGCTCTGTGAGCTCGGTGTTCTGCTGCAGCAGCGCCAGCATCTGCTCGTTCAACGACTCGCGATGGCGCGCATCCGCATCGGACGTCGCCTTCTCGCGCTCCGCCTGCCTCGTCTCGGCGAGGAGGATCAGCGGCGCGGCGTAGGCCGCCTGGGTACTGAACGCGAGGTTGAGCAGGATGAACGGGTAGAGGTCGAAGTGGACGAACCCGGCTGCATTGACCGCGATCCAGATGATCACGATCACCGTCTGTGCAATGAGATATTGCGGCGTGCCGAAGAAGCGTGCGATGCCCTCGGCGATGCGGCCGAAGCCGCCACCGCCGAAGGCGGGCTGCAGATGCTCGTGCTCGCGATGGAAGCGAAGGTGGTCGACGGCGGCCATGGAAGCTCCTTCCGTGCTGCGCGCCGACCACGATGCCAAGCTGCCGCGCGGCTAGGCGTCGGCCTTCGGCAGCGCGCTCGGGCGCGGCGTTGCTTCCAGAACGATACGCCGCGGCTGCGGCGACGCGGGACGGCGTCCGGCCTCGGGTGCCCAACCCGCGAGGGGCTTCGCGGCGAGGACCGTCAGCGCGCCGGTGCCGAGCCGGTGCCCGTTCAGCGCCTTGATCGCTGCCGCGGCGTGCGCCGGCTCCATCTCGATGTACACGAACGCCCCAGGGCGCTCCGTGAACGCATCGAGGGTGCGCTCGTACGAAACCACCGGGCCATGCGCGAGGAACAGGGCGCGCAACTGCACTTCGCTCGCGGTCGTCAGGTTGCCGACTTGGATCCGCTGCGTCTGCGGCGCTGCCATTGAATCAGTGGTCACACGTGCTGCTTCCAGCCGGGCGCGGCCCGGCGTACTCCGCGCGACCCACGAGGGTCGCCCGTACCGAAATCTCAGTGCGCTGGAGTGGGCGTGGGAGACGCGCTCGACGGGCTGAGGGCGAACGCGTGTCGAATGCGCTGCGTACCGCATCATACCAGAAATGCCGAGATTATGTTGAGTCGAGGAGCGTCGGTGCAAACGGGATCTCCTCGTCCCGGCAACCGCTACGCGCTCGCCTTCATCTCCTCGAGCGGCACGCCAAGGGCATCGAGCACGTAGTCCGTGCCCTCCTCGCGCTTACCCCCATCGTCGCCCCGTCCAGGTAGAGGCCCTGCTCGGTCATCGCGAGTCACCGCTATTCCCCTGCGACGCTCGCGCTGCTGCCGCGCGAGGTACTAGGCGAGCTGGTCGAAGGCGTTGCCGAAGCCACCCTCGATCGACGGCAGGATCGACTCGAAGGCAGCCTGCTCGGCGGCGGTCACGCCGTCCAGTGTCGCGGCGACGATCGTGACCGTCGTCCTGTCACCGGCCTCGGCGAAGGTGACCGTGTACAGCAGCTGGTCGGGGATGCCCTTGACCGCCCGAGGTTCACGAACTGCCCGCCGGGGTCGACGGAGCGCCTAGCCCGCACGTGGCAAGCGCCTCGCGTTGCCTGTACTCTCGGCGCCCAACGACACAGACAGGGGTGAGTGATGGCTGACAAGATTCGCATCGGGATCGTGGGCGCGACGGTCACGCCCGGCGGCAGCGGCTGGGGCGCGAACGCGCACATCCCCGCCCTCCGTGCCCTCCCGGACTACGAGGTCGCCGCGGTCTGCACCGCGCACGAGGAGACGGCAAAGGCCTCCGCCGCGCAGTTCGGCGTCGACAAGGCCTACCACGACATCAACGCGATGGCCGCCGACCCGGACGTCGACCTCGTCGTCGTGTCGGTGCGTGTGCCGTGGCACAAGGATCTCGTGATGGCGGCGCTGAAGGCGGGCAAGCCCGTGTTCTGCGAGTGGCCGCTCGGCGCGAACCTCGCCGAGGCGGAGGAGATGGCCAACTACGCGCGCGAGCACTCGCTCCGCACGATGGTCGGTCTGCAGGGCCGCAGCGACCCGGCGGTTCGCTACGCCCGCGACCTGGTCGCGCGCGGCGAGATCGGCGAGGTGCTCACGGCCAATCTCAGCATCACGCAGGCCGCCGCCCTCGAGCGTGGTGCGGGCCGCGTCTGGCAGCGCGAAGCGAAGAACGGCGCGAACACGCTGACGATCGCCGGCGGCCACGGCATTGACGCGATGTGCACGATCCTCGGCGAGTTCGCGGAGGTGACGGCGCGGCTCCAGACGCGCATCACGGAGTGGAAGGACACCGACGCCAACCAGATGGTGCCGGTGGACGCCCCCGACAGCATCAGCGTCGCCGGACGCCTCCAGAGCGGCGCCGAGGTCGCAGTGCAGGTCGCTGCGGTGCCCTCCGGCGCGAACGGCAGCCGCCTTGAGATCTACGGTCGCAACGGCGTGATCGTCCTGCAGAGCGGCGGCGCGCTGTCCACCGGCCCGAACCGCCTCTACATGGCGAAGGGCTCCGAGGCGCTCGCCGAGGTGCAGCCGCCGGTCGAGTACGCCGTCACGCCGGAGGGCACGCCTGCCGGACCGCCTCGCAACGTCGCGGGCGGGTACGCCCGGTTCGCGGACGCCTCGTCCTCGGGCGGGACGTACGAGCCGAGCTTCGACGACGCGGTCGTGCGCCACAAGTTGATCGACGCGATGGAGCGATCTTCGAAGACGGGGACCTCGATCAAGCTGTAGTCCGCGACGCGGGGCGACGGACGACGGCGCGCTCCCGGCGGGGCGCGCCGTCCCGTTGTTACGACGTTCTTTCCGGTGTATATGACGCGTGGGGGTGCATTCGGGAGGCTCTCACCATGCCCACGAGTCCCTACGGCAGCGAGGTTCGCCTCCTGCTCCGCTCCGCGCTGCTGCTGTTCACCTTCACGGTGGTCATCGGCATCCTGAACGGCACCGACCTCGTCGACTTCGACCGCAAGACGCTGCTGACACACGTCCACGCCGGCACGCTGGGGTGGATCACGATGAGCGCGTTCGCCGGCAGCTTCTGGCTCTTCTCGCTCGGCGACGTGGCATCGCAAACGCCCGGGCGTTCGTACGTCTCGACGCTCGCGCTGCTGACGATGGCGTCGATCACCGCGTACGCACTCGCATTCCTGACGACGTTCGGTGTCTTCCGACCGATCGTCGGTGCGGTCGTGCTCGTGACGATCGTGCTCGTCTTCGCGTGGGTGCTCGGGCGGGCGCGAGGGCGCACGATCAGCGTCCCACATGTCGGCCTGCTCGCCGCGGTGACGATTTCCGTCGCTGGCGCCGTCCTCGGCGTGCTGCTCGGCTACCGTCTTGCGACCGGCGTCGCGGTGATCCCCGCGACTGCCTCCGCCGCTCACCCGGCGACGATGGTGATCGGGTTCCTGGTCCCGGTCGGCATGGCGTTCATCGAATGGGTCGTCGACCCGAGCTCGATCACCCGTCGCGCCTCGATCGCCGGGTGGCTGCAGATCGGGCTGCCGTTCCTCGGCGGGCTGTTCGCGATGATCGGCCTGCTGCTGTCGATCACGCCGCTCATCACCCTCGGACTTCCGTTCCAGGTCATCGGACTGGTGATCATGCTCGTGCGCCTGCGCGCACCGATGCTCAGTGCGCTCGGTCGCATCGGCGACGACGGGCCTCGACGGCACGGGCCGCTCGCGTTCGGGTTCCTGATCGTGAATATCGCGCTGCTGGTGTACCTGGTGGTGAACTACTTCTCAGTCGCGAAGGAGCCCCCGGGCAACGTGCTGTTGGCTCTGGACCACTCGATCTTCATCGGCGTGATGACCAACGTGATCTTCGCGGTGATCATGCTGTTCCGCCGCCCCGTCGCGCCGATCGTCGACCACGTCGTGTTCTTTGGCGTGAACCTCGGCCTGATCGGATTCCTGACGGGGCTGCTCATGGACTCCGCGCCGATCAAGCAGGTCGCCACTCCCGTTCTCGGCATCGCGATCCTCGTCGGGGTTGCCGGAAACCTGATGGCCCTCGGCGTTCCGGCGAGCACACGCTCCTCGAGGTAGTTCGTGTCACCTTGTACCGGCGTCCCCCACGAGGGGACGCCGGTGTGACAGAATCCGGCGCACTATGGACATACAAGACGACCACGGCATCTCGAACCTCATCATCGCCGGCACAGAGCGTCGTCTCTGCACCGGCTTCGGCTTCACGGAAGGTCCGATCTGGATCCCCGCGGACAACGCGCTGCTCTTCAGCGACATCCCGGGCAACAAGACCCACCGCTGGCGCTCCGGCGCCACGGAGTCGGAGGTCTACCGCGCCCCCAGCGGCTGGGCCAACGGCCTGACCCTCGACGAGGGCGGGCACCTCATCGCCTGCGAGCACGGCGGTCGCCGCGTCTCGAAGATGCGCTACGGCGTCCCCGAGGAGGCCGAGACGCTGGCGAACCACTGGGGCGAGCACGCGCTCAACAGCCCCAACGATGTGGTCGTCCACTCCTCCGGCGCGATCTTCTTCACCGACCCGAGCTACGGCGTCGACCGCGACAATCGCCCGGTCCCGTTCGGCTCGGTCGGTCAGAAGCAGGACCTCGACTTCCAGGGCGTGTACCGCATCGACACGGACGGGTCGCTGCACCTCGTCGCACCGAAGGGGTTCAACCAACCGAACGGGCTGGTGTTCACGCCGGACGAGTCGGCGATCTACATCAACGACTCGGGCGACCGCGTGATCTGGCGCTACCCGGTCAACGCCGACCTGTCACTCGGCGAGCGCACGCTCTTCGTCGACCAGCGCGAGGACGCCCGCCCCGGCATCCCCGACGGGATGAAGGTCGACATGGATGGCCGCCTCTGGACTACCGGCGCGGGCGGGATCTCCGTCCACACCGCTGACGGCGAGTACCTCGGCTGCTTCGAGCTCGAAGAGCACGCCGCGAACCTTGCCTTCGGGGGCGACGGCTTCGGGATGCTGTTCATGACGGCGGCGACCAGCGTCTATGCGATCCAGACGACCGTCCGAGGCATCGCGCCCGGCTCGCGTTAGCCCCTCGACGACCCGCCCGACGCGAAGGGCCGCCCTCTCGGGCGGCCCTTCTGTATGAACGTCTTGTATCGCGTGCCAGACTTCGCCGGAACTCGAACCCGCGTGCGAGGGAGATTCACTCATCCGCCCCTTCACAACACCACCGTTGCAGGGCACGCTCGATCCATCGCGAAGATGTAACGAACGAGGTCACCCCATGCGCCTGGATCCCCCCGCTCTGCTCGCCGCCTCCACCATCGTGGCCGCCATCGGCCTCATTCTGCTGGCCGTCTCGGCCACCGGGATCGAGGCACTCCTCGGGCCGTCGCTCGCGGCGGTCGTCGCGACCGCGTTCGTGCTCATCGCGCGCTGACGCCCGAGCGACCTACTCCGGCTGGTAGTCGCCGGGCCGCAGCGCGATGTTCACCTCGTCGCCACGCCCCGACGCGACCTTGTCGAGGTTCGAGCGCAGCCGTGCGAAGGTGTCGTCCCAACCGGCAGGCCCACCGGCGGAGTGCGGCGTCAGGATCGCGTTCTCCAGCTCGCGGTACTCGGCGTTGCGCGGCAGCGGCTCGACGGCGAAGACGTCGAGGCCCGCGCCCGCGATGCGGTTCTCCTTCAGCGCCGCCAGCAGCGCAGTGTCATCGACGGTGCGCGCGCGACCGCAGTTCACGAAGTAGGCCGTCGGCTTCATCAGGGCGAACTCACGCGCGCCCATCATGTTCAGCGCCTCGGGAATGCCGGGCACGAACGACACGACGACGTCCGACTCGCGCAGCAGGTCGTCGAGGGACGCTGACTTCACGTGGTAGTACGCCTCCTGCTCCGGCGTCAGCGGGCGACGACGATACACGAGCGTCCTCGTGTTGAACGGCGGCAGCATCCGTGCGTACGACGCACCGATCTCACCGAAGCCGAGGATGCCGACGGTCTTGTCGTTGAGGCTCTGGATACCCGTGAGGCGAGCCCAGTTGATGGTGTTCTGCCCGCCCGTGTCCGCCGGCAGCTCCACGAGCTCCTCCGGGTTCAAGCGGCGCTCGAGGGCGTCGATGGCGACGCTCATGCGGCGGAGCAGCATCATCGTCAGCGTGAAGCCGTGCTGGGCGACGCGGTCGGAAACGCCAAACGGCGTGACGGCGACGGGGATACCGCGGTCGAGGGCCGCCGTGGCGTTGCCCTTCGCGCGGAACCAGCCGACGCGCTGCATGAACTTGAGGTTCGGCATCTGGTCGATGAGCGCCTTGTCGACGGAAGTGTCCCACCAGACGGCGGCGTCGGCCTGCTGCCAGCCCGCGGGGAGCTCGCCGGGCACAGTGCCCCGGAGGACCGCGAACTGCGGCGCGGGCAGCGTGCGCTCCGGCAGGTCGCCGAGACGCTCTTCCACCGGATCGAGGAACACGACCTTCATCTGGGACTCCCACCTTCGTACGTCGGACGTTGTGCGGCGCGGGCGTCGAAGCACCTCAGCGCGGCGGCCATGATAGCCCGCGCGCGGCGATCAGGAAGACTGTTCGTCTGCGCGCGGACGAGGGAGGCCGGGTGTCACCTCGACATTGCGAGCGCCCGTCGAGGTGCCGCGTGGGGCGGCCCACCCCTGCCCCTCCCGGTGCGGGAGGGGTTCTGAGAAGAGGAACCAAGTGTGAGGAGCTGCGCCCCTCACACTCCCGGCGGAGTCTGTCAGTCT
>CANIRU010000031.1 GCA_947470025.1 Chloroflexota bacterium | reverse complement strand
GAAGGAACATCACGCCGGTTCCAATTGCATCCGCGGTCTCGGCATCTACGGCACCAGGCACGTACAGCACGAGTTCCACGAGCGCCTCAAGGTCGTACACGTGGTAGTGCAGCGCGTCGCGTTCGCTGAAGTCGATGGAACGACCGTCCGGTCGCAGATTGAGCTTGACGTGCACCGCGACCAGTTGCCGCGTGGAGGCAACGAGTGCGTCATCCCCGGCGACGGCCGCAGACATACCTCGCAGGAGCAGCCGCCAACTAGCCCAGTTGTTCGCGTACCGACCATCAGTCGGCTTGATGCCCGCATAGAAGGCATCGCCGCGCCGCGCGAAATCGAGAACCCATGCCTGCCAGCGCGCGCATTGTTCGGGGGACGCGACCGGACACATGAGGTCGACCGATTGGATCGCTGGGACGAGGTAGTTGTCGTTGATCGGATTCCCTGCGGATCGGTACGTGCTCGACCATGCATCGAGGCCCTCAACCGCTCGCTGGGTGCACCGCGCGGCGAGCGCCACGTCGGCGATGCGTGCACACATCGCCCACACATAGATGTCGTCAATCGACTTGAGTGCTGCGTCGGAGGCTCGATACCGAGGATCGGAGAACACGATCCCCTCGCGCTCGATCGCCGCGACGACGGATACCGGATTCCCGAGGCTCTGCTCGGCGACCTCCAGGATGCGGCGCGTCTGTCGGCGGAGGTCGCTCGTGCCCGGGGCGACAGCCACGCTTCTCAACTCAGCATCCGTGCGACGTGCGCCTCCGGGCCCTACTCCCCAGTTCAGACGGCCGAGCGCAGGAGTTGTTGCACCAGGCGCTCGCGCGGCCGGTGCTGCTTGAGTGCGCACCAGGGTGATTGCCGTTGGCCCTGGGAAGCCCTGAGGCGCCTTCGCCCTGAACGTGTCTTTCAGGAATGGAGGGCCGCCGGCAATGAGGATACTGAATGAGCCATCAGCGGCCTGGACCCACACACCGCCTGCGTTCGCCGCGAGCGCGGCCGTCTCAAGTTGGTCGACCGAACCACCCATGAAGACCGCACTGGCGAGCCCCGTCGGCCCAAACACCGGTACCGCAGCAAACGCACCGACCGCGACCTGGGCCGATGCATGAGCGAACGTGCCCGTCGTCATGACGATGAGCATGAAGGCGGCAGCAAGGCGGCTCATCAAGGGGCCTCCGAACCGGCGGGGTCGCTCATTTCCGAACTCATGGTGTGGCCTGAGTGTGGCCCCGTCCATCTGAGCCGAGAGCTTGCACCGAGATCACGTCCGACCCCTCTGCCTCGAACGCAGATGGTCGCGGATCCTGCGCTCCTCCCGGTGCCGGTCTCGCGGGTTGCCAGGAGACGCTTCAGCGCCGCGCGTTCCACGGGGGTCGGCTTCTCCGGGACGCGGGGCAGCCGAAGCGGGCCGCGCTGCGGAATGAACAGGGGCCGCAGGCCTTCCTCGCGCTCCTCGTCGAGGTGGGGCTCATGCTTCTCGCGGGTCAGGCTCCGACGGAATGTCTCGGTACGGGGTCGGTGCCCAGGACCGTGCGTGCCAGGACCACGTGATTGGATAACAAACATGATTGTGATGGTGGAGTCGCCCCTCATATACCTGCATCACGTCGGACGTCGGGCTGCGCTAGCAGTGCGGTTCTAGGGCCATCACCGCGCGGCATCTGACAGGACGTATTCGCAGTGTCGTGTTCGCGATTCGAGCCACGAGGGGACGCAACCATGAGCGACGGAACGTACTGGACGCGCGGGGGCCGGAACATGACCCGGCGGGGGATGCTCCGATCGAGCGCGGCGGTTGGGCTCGGCATCGCTGGCGCGGCGTTGATCGGCTGCACCGGCAGCGGCGGCGGCGGCGCTGGCAGCGGCGCGGCGCCGGGTGCCTCGAGCGGGGGACGGCCGACGAAGGCCGCGGACGTGCCGTGGGTCATGGATCTCCGTACCGGCAAGAAGGAGCCGAAGTATGGCGGCACCCTCAATACGACGTTCTCGTATGGCTTGCCGAGCGTGGACCCGATCAAGAACGCCACGGCCGATACCCTGTTCTTCCACGGCCTCCACAGCTCCAAGCTCGTCGAGCACAGCGGTGTGCCGGGTGTCACGGCGTTCGAGGAACCCGTGGTGCCCGACGCTGCCCAGAAGTGGGAGCAACCTGATCCGTTGACGTTCGTCTTCACGCTCAATCCGAAGGCCGTGTGGCAGGATCGAGCTCCCGCCAACGGACGGGCGATCACCGCGGACGACGTGAAGTTCACGTTCGAGCGGTACATGGCGGGCGGCGCCACCAAGAGCCGCTTCGAGGCAGTCGAGCGTGTCGAGTCAGTCGACAAGGGGACTGTGCGGTTCAAGCTCAAGCGCCGCACGCCCGAGATGATGAACACCTTCGCGTTCGAGCATCACGCGATCCTCAACCCCGAGTACGTCGCGTCGAAGGGCGGCGACATCGGTGATGGGGGCACGTCCTATGTCGGGTCGGGGCCGTTCATCCAGTCCGAGTACCAGCAGAATGTGCGATCGGTGTGGGTGAAGAACCCCAATTACTGGGGGACAGACGCAGCAGGCAAGCGCCTGCCGTACCTCGAGAAGCTGAGTTACGTGACGATCGCCGACCAGGCCGCACAGCGTGCTGCATTCGACTCGGGACAGCTCGACATCGTCGCGATCGACGTCGAGTTCTTCGATCAGTACGTGAAGAACCCTGCGGTCATCCTAGCGAAGGCGACCAACGGCGCGAACATGCTCAGCCTGACGGCGACCCACAAGAAGGCGCCGTTCAAGGATCCGCGCATTCGCCGGGCGATCTCCATGTCGATCGACCGCAAGGGCAGCAACGACCAGTTCTACGCTGGGCTTGGTAGTCCGGTCGTGCCATTCCCGCCGAAGGCGTTCGGGAAGAAGGATCTGCCGACGTGGGACCAGTTGCACGTGAACTACAAGCGCAACGTCGGCGAGGCGAAGAAGTTGCTGGCCGCCGCCGGCCACGCGAATGGCATCGACGTTGGTCCGCTGAGCTACCCCGACATCGGGGGAATCGCGGTACAGAACGCGACGCTCCTGTTCGCTCAGGAGCTCAAGGAGGCCGGGATCACCTCCACGCCGACGAAGATCGACCGCAACACCTACCTCGAGCGGCGAACGAAGGGCATGTGGGACGGGATGATGAACATCACCCAGCCCAACCCTGGCGTCGCCGACCAGGCGTGGGCGGAGCGCATCCACTCGAAGGACGCGACAAACTACTGGGGCATCGAAGAGCCCGAAGTAGACCGCATCGTCGAGACGCTCCGCAACACGTTCGAGCCGAACGATCGCAAGCCGCTCTTCGAACAGCTGCTCAAGCTCGAGCAAGACAATGTGTACCGGCTCTACACCGTGCAGACGGCGTCGCTCAACGTGATCAGGGCGACGGTTGAGAACCCATCGGTGAGCATCAACAGCCTGCTCGAGTACAAGGAGTTCCTCCGACGCTACACGTGGATGAACAAGTAACCGGCGAGCTAGGAACGTGATCCGTTATCTGACGCGCCGAGCGCTGTTCTCCGTGCCCACGTTGGTGGGGGTGTCGATCGCGGTCTTTCTCCTGCTGCGGGTCATCCCGGGCGATCCGGTGACCTCGCAGGCAGGGGAGACGCTTGCCCTGTCGAGGCAGGAGATCGCCGCGCTGCGCGCGGACCTGGGCCTCGATCGCCCGTTGTACGAGCAGTATCTGATCTGGGCCGGCGACTTCTTGCGAGGGGACGGCGGACGGTCGTTGTCCAACCGCAACCCCACGCTAGCGAATCTGGCAGTGGCTCTGCCGGTGACGTTGCAACTCGCATTGTCGACATTGGTCGTGGCTCTGGCCGTGGCGATCCCGTTCGGCGTGATCGCGGCAGTCAAGCAGAACTCGTGGTTCGACTACCTGATCCGCGGCGGCGTCGTTCTCGGCTTGTCGATTCCAGACTTCTGGATCGGGACGATGATCCTCGTCTACTTCGCTCTATTCTTCAGCTGGACCGTGCCGTTCGGCTACACGTCCATCTTCGTCGATCCGGTCCGGAATATTCAGCAGTTCGGCCTGCCGGTGCTCGTCATTGGGATTCGGCTGTCGGCGTCGACCTTGCGATTCACGCGCGCGGGAATGCTCGAAGTGCTGGGCGAGGACTACATCAGGACAGCGCGCGCAAAAGGGCTCAAGGCGAGCACGGTGGTGATGCGTCACGCGCTGCGGAACGCACTGATCCCCATCGTCACGGTCGTGGGTCTCCAGGTCGCCAATCTCCTCGGAGGCACCGTCGTGATGGAGACGTTGTTCAGTCTGCCGGGCATCGGTCTGCTCACGATTAGCTCCGTGCGACTGCTCGACTACACGCAAGTGCAGACCAACGTGATGGTCTTCGCGATCTTCACTGTGTCGATTAACTTCATCGTCGATGCCGCGTATGCAATCATCGACCCACGAATCCGGTTGAGCTGAGATGTCGAACGCGCTTGTCGAGCCGGCCGATCGAGAGCGCATCGTCGC
The DNA here is from genome assembly GCA_947470025.1 of Chloroflexota bacterium. Classification (GTDB taxonomy): domain Bacteria; phylum Chloroflexota; class Dehalococcoidia; order UBA2979; family UBA2979; genus SHYQ01. Next base: position 14,086 of record CANIRU010000031.1, on the reverse strand, counting down.
GCCCACGGACTCCGTTCTTGTGGGGCTTAAGCGCTTCGTGACACGCGAACCGGCGGGCGCGCTGGCAGCGGCGATCTTCGTATTGATCTTCGCGCTGGTGATTCTGGGGCCATCTCTGGTCGCGTACGATCCGGTGAAGATCGACCTAGTGTCGAAGTTCATACCTCCAGGCGGGGGGGATCACCTCTTCGGAACCGACCAACTCGGACGCGATCTCTTGAGTCGGGTGCTCGTCGGTGGACGGATCTCGCTTGGTGTATCGCTCGCGGCCCTCGTGATCGGCGTTGGCATCGGCTCGATCCTTGGGATCGTCGCAGGATTTCTCCAGCATTGGTCGATGCAGCTGCTTCAGCGCCTCATGGACGGCCTGATGTCGCTACCCGCCCTCGTGCTCGCACTTTCGATCGCGACGGCGCTGGGGAACAGCGCCACAAACGTGTTGATCGCGATCTGCATCGTGATGTTGCCCTCGATCTTCCGGGTCATTCGAGGCGCCACGATCGCCGTGCGGTATCAGGACTATGTGACCGCGGCGCACGCGCTCGGGGCGAGCGACATGCGAATCATGGCGAGGCATATCGTCCCCAATGTCGTGGGAACGATCGTCACGGTCGCATCGATCTGGATCGGCAACGTCATCATCATCGAAGCCTCGCTCGGCTTCCTCGGTCTTGGCGCACAGCCGCCGCAGCCATCGTGGGGCAACATGCTGTCAGGCGAAGGCCGTTCGTATATGGTGCGTGCGCCGTGGATGGCGATCGTCCCCGGTGTGGCGATCAGCCTCACGGTGCTGGCGTCGAATATGCTCGGCGACTCGCTGCGAACGTTCTTCGATCCGAAGTCGAGGCGGGTCCGCTAGCCGGACGGAAAGTAGGCATGATGCACGGGACAAGCGTGGTCGTTGGAGTTGGTGAGTCGACGTACTATCGTGCCGGGCGAGCACCCGAGTCGGAGTTCCAGTTGGCATGCATCGCGATCCGCAATGCTGTGGCTGACGCCGGCCTGCAGATGAGCGAGATCGACGGCTTCGTAACGTACATGGACTTTCAGCGCAACGATGCCCTGCGTCTCATGACGGCGCTCGGCACGGGCGATCTGAGCTTCAGCGCGATGTCGTGGCCGGGAGGCGGCAATATCTCGGCGATGCCCATCCAGATCGCTGACGCGGCGATCACGGCCGGATACGCCAAGAACATCGTGGTCTACCGGGCGCTGGCACAAGGCCAATTCGGGCGATACGGACGTCCGCCGGCGGTGCCGTACGCAACGGGGGCCGCGGCCTTCAAGACGCCCTACGGCGAGGCCTCGCCGGCGATGAACAACGCGATGCCGTTCACGCGCTACATGCACGAGTACGGCGTCACCCATGAGGCCACGTGTAACCTCTCGCTCGCGTCCTACGCGCACGCGCAGCGCAACCCACGCGCGATCCGCTACGGCCAGCCACTCACGCGCGAGGACTACTACGCCTCGCGCTGGATCGTGTATCCCTATCGCCTCTTCGACTGCGCGCAGGAGAACGACGGCGCGGCTGCGATGGTGATCTCCAGCGCCGATCGCGCTCGCGACCTCAAGCAGCAGCCGGTGTACGTGAAGTCCGCCGCGGCGGGCGCGGAGCAGCGCGCCGGGCTGCAGGCGACGTACAACGAGCCGTACTTCCCGTACGCCCGACGCCTGCATGTCGCCGACCGGCTGTGGAGCCAGGCGGGGATCGGGCCGAAGGACGTCCAGGTCGCCCAGTTCTACGAGAACTTCACGGGCTCGACGGTGATGTGCATCAGCGACATGGGCTTCGCGCCGCCGGACGGCATCGAGGAATTCCTGTCGAACGGCAACATCCAGTGGCCGAACGGGAAGCTCCCGATTAACACCAGCGGGGCGAACCTCGCGGAGGCGTACATCCACGGGTTCGAGAACCAGCTCGAGGCGGTGCGGCAGGTGCGCGGCCAGTCCACGTCCCAAGTCGAGAACGTCGAGTTTAGCCTCGCGGTCGGCGGGCCCGGCGCGCCGGTCGGCAGCGCCGCCCTCTATTCGAAGCAAGCGTAAGGAACCTTCGATGTCGTATATGCCCGATGGCTGGACGTTGCCCGCGCTGGATGACCTCAATCGTCCGTTCTTCACGACCGGCAAGCTCATGCTCCAGCACTGCGTCGACTGCGACCGTGTCCAGCACCCGCCGGAGGACATCTGCATCTGGTGCCAGGGAGATCACCTCGACTACGTCGAGGCTCGGGGCACGGGCGATGTGTACAGCTACGTGGTACCGCACCACCCGCCAAACGAGAAGCTAACGACACGCGTCCCGTACAACATCATCCTAGTGCGACTCGACGACTATCCCCACGTGCGCATCCTGGGGAACCAGATCGACGCGGAGTTCGACGAAGTAACGATCGGTACTCCGGTGCGAGTCACGTTCGAGGAAATCGCTGACCAGAACGGCGGGGCGACCATCCTGCTGCCGCAGTGGGTCAAGGCGTAGCGATAGGGCTGACATTGTGGCGACGCCAATCCGGCGGAGCTCCCTGCTTCGGAGGCAGACGCTGTTGTGCAGGAGGCAGTGGGTCGGGAGAGTCTGGTCTCATCTCTCGTTCAGTTGGCGAAGGCGAATCCCAGGCGATGACGTGCCGGGGAGCGTCGGCGTATCTGAGCTGAAGAGGTTCTGACGGCAGCGAGGTTCTCGACGCGGAGATGGCGCGCGAACGCCCGCACGTTGAGTTCGAGATCGCCCCCGGCTACCCTGTTTAGCACGCGCATCGACTGCTCGTGGGTCATGCTCAGATTTTCCTTCCGACCCTGCCTCGCGGGGGTTGGCGACTGGCCCAGTCTTACGCTGAGTCAGCGCCACGCTTCGGCGGCGACCCGAGAGAAACTCAGGCAGCCGCTGAATCTAGATTCGGAAGCGTGGATTTCGGCGCGGGGGTAGCTCAGTTGGTAGAGCGTCTGCCTTCCAAGCAGAATGTCGCGGGTTCGAGTCCCGTCCCCCGCTCCAGTCGATGATCGTGAAGCCCGCCGCCAGGCGGGCTTCTTCGTGTCCGTTGGGATCGTGCGGTCCGCTAGCGCGGGCGCCCGAAGTAGTGCTCGAAGATGCGGTCGTAGCTGCCGTCGGCGCGCATCTCCAGCAGCGTGGCGTTGACCGCCTTCCGCAGCGGGCTGCCGGAGGGGAGCGCGATGCCGTAGTCCTCGCGCTGGAACACTGAGCCCGCCAGGACGAGGCGATCCGAACCGGTCGCCTGCACGTAGTGTTGGAGCACGGGCGCGTCGAAGACCATCGCTTCCGCCTTCCCGCCCTCGAGACGGGCGAAGCCATCCTCGGCGGTGTCGACGGGCTCGAAGTCGATGCGGTGCTCGGCGAGATACGCGGCAGCGGTCGAGCCGCCGACGGTGACGACGCGCTTGCCGGCGAGGTCGCTCACGCCGTTGATGCCGCCCGTGATCTGCTGCACGGTCAGCTCCGTGGTCAGCGACGCGGTAAACATCGACACGAAGCAGATGCCGAGGATGATCCAGATCACCGACACCGCGCGGCTGATGGGATGCTCTGGCTCGCCCACCTCGCCGACCAGTCCGATCGCGGCGGCCTTGAACATGCCGTGCCCCACGCCGGCGAGGTAGCGGTGCTGGCGCTGGAACAGCCAGACGACGTTGCCCGCGATGAAGATCACGAGGATCAGGCCGAGCAGGTACAGTCCCAACCCCGCGGTCATGACACTCATCATGCGCGACAGGATCGAGGGGTCGGCACGGCGCGCGGCGATCACCTGCAGGCCGGCGTTGAACATCGGATAGCTGAAGTCGAGCTTCGCCTCGCGGTCACGCGTGATCGAGATGCCGGCGATGCCGACATCGAGCTTCGAGGCCACAACCGCGTCGAGGAGGGGTGGGAGGGTGTCGTGCCAGATGTAGCTCGTCGTCCAGCCGTTGCGGCGCGCTACCTCATCCCAGAGTTCGATGCTGAAGCCGGAGTAGTGCTCACCGGTCTTGATGACGAACGGGTCGAGCGGCTTGATCCCAACCTTCAACGCCGCAGCGGCCTGGTGAGGACTCCCGCTCGAGGCGGCGTCCGCCAGTGTGGCTGCCTCGGATGGCGCGGGATCCGCGACGCTCGTCGCCCACGCCCCCAGGAGGGCGACTACCGCCAGTCCCGCCCATATCCCTCGTCGCATCACTCGCCCCGCTCGTTCGTCGCGCCACCCCTGGGCGCATTCGGCATGGTACCGGAGCGCATGCCCCTGGGATCGCCTCGTCGCGGCTACCTCGTGGGGGCGACTGGCGCGGACGGGACGCTCGGTGCCGGAGCGAGGGTGCTGCCGACGAACGGGAGGGGAGCGTTCGGGGTGAGGTATTGCGGCATCTGGCCGTTCCATTTCTGGATGGCCTGCAGCTGCAGGTATTCGGGCGTCAGTGTGGTCGCCTGCGCCTTCTGAGCGTTCGCCTGTCCCTGCGCGACGATCAGGGCCGTCTCGGCCTCGGTCTTCGCCTTCTCCTGGAGCTGCTTCGCCTGCAGGTTCTGCTGGTTCGCGACCTGCGTGGCGAGGATCGCGTCGTTGAACTCCTTCGGGAACTCGTAATTCGGGATCGTGAACTCGTCCACGATGATGAAGTACGGGACGAGCTTGTCCTTCAGGACCGTCTTGGCCTTCAGGGCGACGTCCTCGCGCTTCTGGATGAGTTCCAGCCCGGCGTACTGCGCGGTGACGTCCTTGAACGCCTGCTGGATCTGCTGATCGATGATGCGTTCGCGGTAGTTCGAGCCGATGTTCTGCAGGATCAGCGGCGCCTTCGCCGCCTCGATGTGGTAGTTCAGCGTGATCGTCGAGTGGATGGTCACGCCGTCCTTCGAGGCGGCGCTGGAGTCGATCTGCTCCTTCTGGATCTTGGTGTCGAACAGGACGACCTCGTCGCGGAACGGGACCTTGAAGTGGATGCCCGGCTCGAACACCAGCGGGTTCTCCACGTCGATCGCGCCGAAATGCTTCACGACGCCGATCTCGCCGGCGGACACGCGCGTGAACGATCCGAGCACCGCGAGGATGACGAGGAGCCCGACCACGATGCGGAGGAGAGAGCTCCCCGTGAACATGCCGCCGAGACCACCGGACATTCTGGAGAACATGGAGCCGTCCATTCTGGTGCGCGGCAGCCGAGGCGCTCAGGCTCGGTGCCTGCGGGCGGAACGGGCGTCGATGATGCGAACGCGGTGATCAACGCGCCGCGGACGAGGGCCCCTATCTCCCGGTGAAGAGAGGCGCGCGCTTCTCGCGGAACGCCAGCCGGCCCTCGGCGGAGTCGGCGCTCTCACGCGCGACCTGCGAGACCTGCCGCTCATAGATGCTATACGCCTCGAGCTCGTTCAGCGCGGAGCGGTTCGTCGCCAGCTTCCACGCGGCCTGCGTCACCGTGGGCCCGTTCGCGATCTCATCGACGAAGCGCTCCAGCTCCGCCTCGAAGGTCTCTGGGGACCACACGCGCTGTACGAGGCCGAACCGCTCCGCCTCGACTGCGTCGATCACGCGGCCCGTGACCAGGAGGTCGAGGGCGCGCGAGTGGCCGATGAGGCGCGGCAGCAGCAGGGGCGTGCCCTGACCGAAGAAGATCGCCTTCCCGGCACGGATGTCGCCAATCAGCGCGTCCGACGACGCGACGCGGAAGTCACACGCGCACGCCAGTGCGAAGCCAGCACCATGGCAACGGCCGTTGAGCGCGGCGATCACCGGCTTCGACATCGACATGAATGACTTCACGAAGCGGTACACCGAGCCGAGCTCCAGGTGCACCGGGCCGTACCGCTCGGACGGGTCCGGCTGTGGTGCCTGCGTGCCACTGATATCGTCGCCGGAGCAGAACGCGCGCCCGGTGCCGGTCACGACCACGGCACGGATCGAGGGATCGGCGGCGGCCTCGTCGGCGAACTCCGCGATGCCGTCTTGCATCTCGCGATTCAGCGCGTTCAGCCGTTCCGGCTTGTTCAGCCGCAGCGTGGCGACCGACCCGCTGCGCGTCACGACCAGACCCTCAACGTCGTTCATGGGGACTCCCTCGGCGATACCGCGCGTCATGCGTGTTCGAGGGCGCGAGTTTATTGCACGCCGGCGATCGACGACGGGGAGGCGGCACGTTCCGAGGCGGAGGGTTCGCCGAGGCGTCGCTAGGCGGCGAAGGAGCCGCTGTACCACTCGACGCGGTCGATGACGGCTTCCTCGCCGCCCAGCTCCGCGATGATTGGGAGCATCAGTGCCTCGCTGTCAGGATCGGGCGGCGTCGGCGGCAGCAGGCCATCCCCGATGCCGAGCGTGGCGGCCACCTCGCGCGCGCGGGCGACGATCCACGACAGGCCGTGCTGCGCGCCGACGTGATGCTCCGCAATGGCGTCGACGATCTCGGATGGGAAGTCCCACGCCCGGCCGATCGACTCGCCCCACTGTGCGTGGTTCATGCCGAAGACGAGGCGCTCGCCCTCTGTGGCGGGGATGCCTCGACGGGCCATCTCGACCACTTTCGCGTAGCGCGCGGGATCCTGCGCGGCCATCGCGAGGCGGCCGATGTCGTGCAGCAGGCCGGCGGTGAACGCCTCGCTGTGGCGCACCTCCCCCAGCGTCGTGGCTTCCGCGAGCACGGCGGTCGCGATCAAGTGTCGCCACAACTCTGCCTCGTCGAGGCCGGAGTCCTGGAGGCTGCCGAACGAGCTCGAGAGCGCAATGCTCATCACGATCCGGCGCGTCTCGCTCGCACCGATGCGCACCATTGCGATCCTCGAGGTGCGGACACGGTCGACCGGGGCGGAGGCGGCGGAGTTGGCAGCGCGGAGGAGCGCGGCGGTCAGGGCTGGGTCGGCCTCGACGACGGAGCTGAGCTCATCGAACGAGGGCGTGGGGTTGGAGATCAGCGACATCGCGCGCAGCTGGGCGACCGGAAGCGAAGGGATCTCGATCGTGATGCTCACGGTTGGCCCTCCTCCACACGGTCGGCAAGGTCAGCATCGGCAGATTCGGGTGGCTTCCGTACCCCCGCGACGGCTGAGGGCTACGAGCGGTCGAGGGCCTCCGCTAGCAGTTCGGCGACGTGGCGGGGGGCGCGGCTGGTGAAGTGACCAATCTGCTGGCGGCATGAGACGCCCGTTACGAGCACCTCAGCGTCCGGAGCGCCGAGGATCGCGGGGAACAGCGTGCGCTCGCCCATGGCGCGGGACACCTCGTAGTGCTCGGCCTCGAAGCCGAACGAGCCCGCCATTCCGCAGCAGGCCGAGTCCACGAGGCTGCTCGTGACGCCCTCGACGAGGCCGAGCGCGCCCAACGTCGCGTCCATGCCGGCGAGGGCCTTCTGGTGGCAGTGGCCGTGCAGCAGCACCGTGCGGCCTGATGCGCCCGCGAACCGCTCGCGCACGGCGGGATCCTCAGCGGCGACGCGCATCACGAGCTCCTCGAGGAGCAGTGCCTGCGAGGCGACGGTGCGGGCCGCTGGGGTGCGCACCAGTTCGGGGTACTCGTCGCGCAGCGAGAGCAGGCAGGACGGCTCGGTACCGACGATTGGCACGCTGCGCTCCGCGTACGGTGCGAGCACGTCGATGTTGCGCACAGCCCAGTCGCGCGCGGTGTGCAGCTGGCCCTTCGAGATCAGCGGTCGGCCGCAGCAGCCGAGGCGGTCCACGATCGTCACTGCGTACCCGAGCGCCTCGAGGACGCGCACCGCCGCCTGGCCGACCTCCGGGTGGTAGTAGCGGACGAAGGTGTCGTCGTAGAGCACGACCTCGCCGCGCGGCGCTGGAGTCGAGGACACAGCACGGCGCTTCCACCATCGACGGAACGGCTCGCGAGCGAAACGAGGGAGCGGGCGGTCGCGGTGGATGCCGAGCGTCGCGTGCAGCAGCGCCCGCACGGGCCGCAGCGACGCGCCGAGGTTCAACAGCGGCACGAGCGGGCCGGTCATGCTCGCGAGGCGGCTCCACGTCGCGATGAGCCCGAACAGCCGCGCGCGCAACGGCACGCCGTGCGCGTCGTGGTGGGCGGTCAGCACCTCGTACTTCAACTTCGCCACGTCGACACCGGAAGCGCACTCCGACTTGCATGCCTTGCACTCGACGCACAGGTCGAGCGCCTCGTGGATGCGGTCGCTGGCCAGCTCATCGACGGGGAACGCGCCGTTGAGCGCCTGCCGGATGAGGTTGGCGCGACCGCGCGTGGAGTGCTCCTCGTCGCGGGTCACCATGAACGACGGGCACATCGTGCCCTCGTCCTTGAGGCAGATGCCCTGTCCGTTGCACTGCTCCGCCGCGCGCGCGAGGCCGCCCTCGTGCGTCCAGTCCAGCACGGTGCGGAGCTGGGCGTTCACCGTCTCGGGGCCGACGCGCAGGTTGTCGAGGAACGGCGGGGTGTCCACGATCTTGCCGGGGTTGAGGATGCCGGCCGGGTCGAATGTCCGCTTCACCTCGCGGAACGCCTCGGTCAGTCGCGCGCCGAACATGCGCTCGGTGAACACGCCGCGCAGAATCCCGTCGCCATGCTCCCCAGAGAGGCTGCCGCCGAACTCCACGACGAGGTCGGCGACCTCGGAGGCGATCGCGTGCATCGTCTCTGCGCCCGCCTGTTCCTTGATGTTCACGACTGGGCGGATGTGCAGGCAGCCGACCGAGGCGTGGCCGTAGTGCGCCGCCTCGGTGCCGTACTTCGCGACGATCTCGTCGAACCGGATCACGAAGTCCGCGAGACGCTCGGGCGGGACGGCCGTGTCTTCCACGTAGGCGATCGGCTTGGCGTCGCCGCGCTGGCTCATCAGCAGGCCGAGACCCGCCTCGCGCATGCGCCACATGCGCAGTTGCTCGCGCGGGTCGGTGGTCGTAACGCAGTCGTAAGCGGAGTCCGGCCGCACCATCTGCGCGGCGATGCGGTCGAGGTGCGCGCGCAGTTCCTCGGCGGTGTCGGCGTAGACCTCGACCATCAGCAGCGCGCCGGCGTCGCCGCGCACGAAGTCCGCGAGGTCGGCGTAGCCGATGCTCTGGCGGCAGCGCGCGATGATCGTGTCGTCGAGGACCTCGATCGACGCGGCGTCCAGCGTCAGCGCCTCGGGCGTGGCGCGACACGCCTCCACGACGGAGCGGTAGTGCAGGGCGGCGACGCCCTTGAGCGCCGGGATCGGCACGAGGCGGACCCGAGCGCCCACGATCACGGCGAGCGTGCCCTCGGATCCGACGATCATCCGCGCCAGGTCCATCGGCCCGTCTTCGGTGAACTCGTCGAGGTTATAGCCCGAGACACGGCGCTGGATGTCGGGGAAGCGTGCGGCGATCTCCTCGCGCTCGCGGTGGCCGATGCGGCGCACGCCGCGGTACACGTCGCCCTCGAGGCCTGGGGCGGCGAGCTTCGCCTCGAGCGCCGCGCCCGAGGTGGCCTCAAACGTCGCGAGGGAGCCGTCCGCGAGTACCACGTCGACGCTGATCACCTGGTCGATCGTCTTGCCGTACAGCAGGGAGTGCGCGCCGCACGAGTTGTTGCCGATGCCTCCGCCGATCGTCGCGCGGTTCTTCGTGGCGGGGTCGATGCCGTACATCAGCCCGTGCGAACGCACCGCGCGCGACAACTGATCGAGAACCACCCCGGGCTCGACGCGCGCCCAACGTTCGTTGGCGTTCACCTCGACGACCCGGTTCATGTGGCGCGAGCAGTCGAGGACGATCGCGTGGTTGATCGCCTGCCCCGCGAGGCTGGTGCCCGCGCCGCGCGTGAGCACCGGGATGCCCTGCGCGGCCGCGATGCGCACGACGTGCTGCACATCCTCGACTGTCCGAGGGAACACGACGGCGACCGGCTCCATCTCGTAGATCGACGCGTCGGTTGCGTACAGCAGCCGCGATCCGCGATCGCTGCGCACGTCCTCGAGGCCACCGGACAAGCCCTCGGCGAGATCGCGTGCGAGGCGCTCGAGCGTGCCGGCGGGGGCATCGAGGAGGTCGAGCGCGCGCTGGACGGAGGCGTGCGCCGTCGCGGTGCGGCCACGCAGCACGGGGCGGACGGGCAGGGTCAGTGGCGAGGGTGCGTGGGTCTGGGGAGACATGGCCGGGAGCGTATCACGCACGCTGGCCGCGGCCGTCCGAGATGCTGACGACCTCCCGCACCCAGCGGAGCCAGCCGGGCACGCCCCATCGCAGGCCCACGCCGGGCGACATCATCGAGGGCAGCAGGATCACACGCCCCACCGTGGCGTCGAGGCCGATCGCGACCGCCACACCGACACCGAGCTGCTGCATCACCACGGCGTCGCCCAGCGCGAAGCCGCCGAGGGCAACGGTGGCAATCGCCGCGGTCGCGGTAATCACGCTGGAGGTCGCGCGCAGGCCCACGGCGACCGCGTCGTGGTGGTTGGCGGTGACCTCGAAGCGATCTTGCATGCGCATCACCATGACGATGTGCATCGCTGTCGACTGACCGAACGCGATTGCGAGCAGCAGCAGCGCCACGGGCGACTCGATGTGCGCTGCGTGCGAGAGACGGAGCGCCGAGGCCCCCCAGCCGTACTGGAAGACCACGGTAACGAGGCCGTAAGCGGCGGCAACGCAGAGGAGCGTGATCGCGACCGACTTCAACGGCAGGAGAATCGAGCGGAACGCGATCACCAGCAGTAGCGCCGTCAGTCCCACCTCGAACGCGAGCACTGATGGCAGCGCGGCCCGGACGACGGCGACGAACTCTGCGGCGCCAGCGGCGGAGCCGTCGATGACCACCTCGGCCTGGCTGTCTTTGAACGCCGTCGGGATGAGTTGCGTCCGCAGCCGGTCGACGGCCACCGCGGCCCCGTCGCCCGATGCCGGGAGGGAGACGGTGATCACGGCGGCGTCCGCCTTGGCGCTGGTCACAGCCGGGCTGACGAGGTGGACGGACTGGTCGCGATCGACTGCGATCTCGAGGCGGCCGATCGCCTGTGCCACGTCCGGGACGCCGACGTTCTCCGCTAGCACGACGATCCTCGTCGCCCCGGCAGCGGGCGCGTCACCGGAGACGCCGAGGCGCGCCGTGAGCCCTGCGGCGGCGACGATCAGTAGGGGAACCGCAACGGTGATCGCGACCTTGGAGCCTCGACGCATGACGAGGCGTGTCGTCGCGACCCAGAAACTGCGGTCGTTCGTCGCCTCGCCGTGCCCGAACGGCAGCGCGAGTGCCTCGACCGCATCGCCGAGCATCGCGAGGACGGCGGGGAGCAGGGTGAGTGCGGCGAACAGGGCGACGAAAACGGCCGTCGAGGCGCCCAGCGCGAGCGACCGGAACATCGTCGCCGGCACGAGGAACAGGCCGAGGACGGCGATCATCGCCGCCACGCCCGCGAGCAGCACCACGTAGCCAGCCGTCTCACCTGCGAAGGCGGGCGCGTCCTCGTCGAACTCCTCGCGTCGCCGTCGGGCGCGGTAGCGCGCGAGAATCGGCGACGACATCGCGACGCTGCTCGCGAACGCGACTGCGGCGACAAGATTCGTGCCGAACGAGGGCAGTGCCCAGGCGTTCGACAGGGCGGTCACGATGCACAGCGTCACCCCCGTGGCGATCGCCGCCACGCCCAGCGTCGTCAGTCCGGCGATCACGGCGCCGGTCGCGACCAGCAGCACGACGGCGATGACCGGCAGCACTTTGAGCATCGTGGCGACGTCGTAGCCCGCGTCCGGCGACAGGTCCGAGGCTTGACCCGCGTCGGACGGCGCAGCGTCGAGTCCTCGAATGACCTCGTGGGCGCGCTCGGATCGGGACGTGCTCGTGAGGTGGGTCCCCGCGTCGTAGCGGCCGCCGAGCACCCCGGCGACGACGAACGTGACGAGGAGCACCGCGACCCAGCCGAGGACGACGTTGTGCGCGTGAACGGCGCTCCAGGCGGCGAGGCGCCCGGTCAGAGCGGGAGTGGGCATGGAGACAGCCTCCGAGGCCCCCGCCCGCGGACAACTAGCGTGCCTCGTCGGTGATCGAGATACAAGCCCCTCCGATTCCGGCCGCCCTCCCCTTTCACGGGGGAGGGCGGCGGTGGGAGTGGGGGTCCCGTCCGTAGCGCCGCGGCGGGGCGCGTTAGGAGGCGGCCTCGGAGTCCGGGTCGAGGTACGGGATCAGCGCCGCGAGCAGATCCGTCCGTGAGTCGAGCGTCTTGCCGAGGCCGGAGAGCAGCCCCATCACGCGGGCGATCAGGATCACGTCGCCGGGGACATCGACCAGCGGGTTACCGCGCAGGACCCGGCCCAGCCGCTCGTTCACCTCGGCGACCATCTCTTGGTCCGCATACGGCTTGCCGGAGCGCAGCACGTCGCCCAGGAACGCCTCGCTAAGGGCGCTGTACGTCTCGGGATCCTCGTCGCGGGTGCGGAAGCCCATGTCGGTCATGGTGTCGGTGATCAACTCGGGGCGCTGCGCGACGATCGCGCTGGTGAGCACGATCAGCTGCTCGCGGAACTCCTCCGGGATGACCTTCGTGAGACCGAAGTCGACGAGCGCGATCTTCGCGGGCTTCCCCGGTGCTCCGGGGATCACGAACATGTTGCCGGGGTGGGGGTCAGCATGGAACACGCCGTACTTGAGGATCATCGTGTTGAAGAGGTCGATCAGCGTGGCGGCGACCTGCGCGGTGTCCACGCCCAGCGACTTCAGCCGGTCAACGTCGGTGATCTTGATGCCATCGATGAAGTCCATCGTCAGCACGCGCCTCGACGATCGCTCCCAGTAGATCTTCGGCACGAGGACGTCGTCGCGGTCGGCGAGCAGGCGGGCGACGTGCTCGGCGGCGCGGCCCTCGTGGATGAAGTCCACTTCTTCCGGTGCGTTGCGGCGCATCTCCTGCGCGATCGGGCGGAAGTCGATCACCGTCTCGAGCCGCGCCCAGATCCGCGCGAGGATGTCGATGACGTCGAGGTCCCAGCGCACCGTGTCCTCGATGCCGGGGTACTGCACCTTCACCGCGACGAGCGTGCCGTCGTGCATCCTCGCGCGGTACACCTGCGCGAGGGATGCGGCGGCGATCGGGCGCACGTCGAACTCGGCGTATGCCTCCATCAGCGGCATCCCGAGCTCGCGCTCGATGATCGGGCGCATCTCCGCCCACGGGCGCGGCGGCACCTGGTCGTGGACGAGCGAGAGCGTGCGCACGTATTCGTCCATCAGCACGTCGGCGCGGCTCCCGAGGAACTGGCAGGTCTTGATGATCAGGCCTTGCTGGCGAACGGCGCGCCGCACGACGGCGAGGGCGGCGCCGCGGTGGAACTGGTGCGTCGCCTCGCGCATCGCCTCGTCGCCGAAGATCTGGCGCTTGATGCGGAGCCAGCGCCACAGCAGCCAGAGGCGAATGATCGTCGCGGCGATCGGCACGGTCCGGCCGATGCGGCCGGTCGGCGGGCGGCGGTGGGTCATCGATGCGGTCGGAGCTGGGTTCACGAGGCCTCCGGGCGGACAGATCGAGGATGCGGTGGACGCCAGCGAAGATTGTGCGATCTGTCACGTACCACGATACCATTGAGACGCCGCCGCGATATCGCTCCCACCGATCATCGCGCTGCCGATGCGAGGCGATCCGCCTCGGGATAGGCTGGATGGGTGAACACTTCACCGATCTTCAACCCCTTCGTGCCGTCGTATCGCAAGAACCCGTACCTCCAGCTCGACCGGCTGCGCGCGGCGGAGCCGGTGCATCGGAGCGATGCGCTCCAGGCGTGGATCCTGACGCGCTACGAGGATGTCCTCCGCGTGCTGCGCGACCACGACACGTTCTCCTCGGACGCGAGGCAGGCGGGGGGGCAGATCGCAGCGGCGCTCCAGGAGCAGCGCGCGAACTCGCCGCTCGGTGACACGCGCAGCGTGCTCGCCTCGGACCCGCCGGAGCACACGTTCCTCCGCGGCATCGTGAACCGCGCGTTCACCCCGCGCTCCGTCGAGCTGCTCCGCCCGCGCATGGAGCAGATCGTGGCGTCGCTCCTCGACGAGTTGCCCGATACCGGTGAGTGGGACCTGATGGACGGGCTCGCGCAGCCGCTGCCGGTAATCGTGATCGCGGAGCTCCTCGGCATCCCGCCCGAGGACCGCGCGCAGTTCAAGATCTGGTCGCAGCACATCGCGCTGACCACCGACATCAT
>CANIRU010000030.1 GCA_947470025.1 Chloroflexota bacterium | reverse complement strand
GGAGGGGGCGACCTCCCCGGACTGCGGCCGAGGCTCCTCGGCGGCTTCCGCTTCAACGCCGCCGTGCCCTCGAAGGCACCGTGGGACGCCTTCGGGGCGGGGTGGCTCGTGCTGCCGCGCGTGCTGTTCCTCGCCACCGGCGAGTCGAACGCGCTGATCCTCGCGCCGAGCGCGCAGGCGAACGACGTCGCCGCGCTCGTTGAGCGCGCGCAACGTGCGCCCGCGAACCTCGAGGCCACGCCCCCTCCCACAGCGTTGCACGTCGAGGTGCCGATGAACCGCGAGGACTGGCTGTTGAGCGTCGCCGAGATCGCGTCCGAGGTGCGCGCCGGGCTGTACGAGAAGGCCGTGCTTGCCTCGACGCAGACGCTGGCGGGCGACGCGCCGATCTCGGTCGGGCGGGCGCTGGCGCGGCTGCGCGAGAACTACCCAGACTGTCACCTGTTCACCATGACGAGCGGCGACTCCACGTTCCTCGGTGCGAGCCCGGAGCTGCTCGTGTCGCTGACGCAGGGCCGCGTGCGCGCCCTCGGCCTCGCGGGCTCGACGCGGCGGGGCGGCGACCCCGAGGAGGACGAGCGCCTCGGCGCCGCACTCCTCGAGAGCGCGAAGAACCGCATCGAGCACGAGACGGTGGTGCGCGCGATCCGCGAGCGCTTGGACGGGGCCACCGAGGACCTCGTCGCGCCGAACCAGCCGCAGCTGCGCCGCCTGCGCAACATCCAGCACCTGTCGACGGAGATCAGCGGCCGGGTGCGCCCGGGCGTGGACATCCTCGACCTGGTGCAGCGCCTCCACCCGACGCCCGCCGTCTGCGGCTGGCCGGCCGAGCGCGCCCGCGAGGTGATCACCCAGCACGAGGCGTTCGACCGGGGCTGGTACGCCGGCCCGGTGGGCTGGATGGACGGCGCGGGTGACGGCGAGTTCGCCGTCGGCCTCCGCTCCGCAGTCGTTCGTGGACCTCGAGCGTGGCTCTTCGCCGGCAATGGCATCATGGGCGACTCCGTCCCGCAGCAGGAGTTCGACGAAGTCCAGCTGAAGTACCGCCCGCTCGCCGAGGCCCTCGGGGCGTAGTCGCCCCCTCGACCTTCGCTCGCCGCGACGCCGAGGTAAAGCGGCGATAAGATGGGAGCGATGGCCCAGCCCGCCGACCGCACTGTCCACGCGCTGCTGCAGTCGCTCTACCAGAACGGCGTGCGGCACTTCGTCATCGCTCCGGGCTCCCGGAACACCCCCATCACCATCGCCGCGACCGCGCCCGGATCGCCGTTCAAGGTGTGGCTGCACCTCGACGAGCGGTCGGCGGGGTATTTCGCGCTCGGCATCGCGAGGCAAACCGGCGAGCCGGTCGCGCTGACCTGCACCTCGGGGACGGCCGCCGCGAACTTCGTGCCCGCCGCCGTCGAGGCACGCCTGTCGCGCATCCCGCTGATCTTCCTGACGGCAGACCGCCCGCCCGAGGCGCGCGACGTGGGCGCTTCGCAGACCGTGGACCAGGTCGGCATCTTCTCCACCCACGTGAAGTGGGCGGTCGACCTGCCAGTCGCGGATGCTGGCGCGATCGCCGACCTCGAACGATACGCCGCGACGGTGGGGGCACGAGCTGCCGCCGCATCGCTCGAGGCCCCCGCCGGGCCGGTGCACCTCAACATCCCGCTGCGCGAGCCGCTGGTCGACGCCGACTCCGAGACGCTGCCGTTCGACCTTGGCGCGGCCGAGGTGCGTCGAGCGGTGGCGGCTCCCGCGACGCCGACGCCGACCGAGATCGCACGCGTTGCCTCGGCGGTCAGCGCGCGTCGAGGTGTGATCATCTGCGGGCCGGAGACGAACCTGCCGGCTGCGGCGATCACGTCGCTCGCGAAGCTCCTCGGCTGGCCGGTGATCGCCGACCCGCTGTCGGGACTGCGCGCCGGGCACCACGCGCTGGACGCGATCATCGACCGCGCCGACGTGCTCGCCCGCGAGCGCGCGTTCACCGACCCCGCGACGCCCGAGGTGACGATCCGCTTTGGCGCACAGCCGCTGTCGAAGCCGCTGAACACCTGGCTCGCGACCTTCACCGACACCACGCAGATCATCGTCGACCCCGCCGTCGCCGTGACCGGCGGATGGCGCGACCCGGACATGCGCACGGCGATCGCCGTCGCCGCCGATCCGGGCGCGTTCTGCCTGCGGCTCCTCGAATCGCTCGATGCACGCTCGATGGCGCGGCCGGAGTGGCTCGCGCTGTGGGTGGAGTCGAACGCCGCCGCGCGCACCGCGCTGGACGCGGTGATCGCGGACCTCGACGAGCCGTTCGAGGGACAGGCGGTCGTCGACCTCGCGGGCGCCCTGACGGAGGGCTCCACGCTCGTCGCGGGCAACTCGATGCCCGTGCGCGACATCGACTCGTTCTTCCCGACGATGGATCGCGCCGTCCGCATCGTCGGCACGCGTGGCGCGAGCGGCATCGATGGGGTGAACTCGGGAGCGGCGGGAGCCGCCGCCGTCGCGGGGGGGCCGGTCGCGCTGATTATCGGCGACCTGTCGTTCCTGCACGACGTGAACGGCCTGTGGCCGATCCGGCGACACAACCTGAGCCTCACCGTCGTCCTCGTGAACAACGACGGCGGCGGCATCTTCTCCTTCCTCCCGCAACGCACGAGCATGCCCGCGCGGTTCGAGGAGTGGTGGGGCACGCCGCACGGCCTCGACCTGAGTCACGCCGTCGCGCTGCATGGCGGGCGCTACGCGCTGCTCGAGGCCGGTCCGACGAGCGGCGCGAGCGCCGCGATCGGCGACGCGCTCCAGCGGCCGGGCCTCGACGTGCTCGAGCTGCGCACCAACCGTGACCGCAACGTGGCGCTGCACCAGCAGGTGTGGGCCGCCGCGACCGAGGCCGTCCGCCACGCGGTGGTGGCGGCTCGGGCCTAACTTCTTTCGAGGCGCATGCCGGGAATACCCGGCCCGCCTCGATCCTGACCTGCGGGCCTCCCGCGAGATTGCCGGGGAGCACTGGTGCCCGACATCGACATCGATGGCCTGAGCCTGCACGCCGAGGTGGCCGGCAACGGCCCGCCCGTCGTCCTCCTGCATGGCTTCACGGGCACCGGCAACTCGTGGCGCGCGCTCGTCGAGGTGCTCGCCGCGGATTTCACCACGATCGCCGTCGACCTCGTCGGGCACGGGCGATCCGCATCGCCGGAGGCGCTCGACCGCTACCAGATGGCCCGCGCCGTCGAGGACCTCGCCGCGCTCCTGCGCATACTGGGACACGAGCGTGCGGCATGGCTCGGCTACTCGCTTGGTGGGCGCACGGCGCTCCAGGTCGCGGTGCATCGGCCCGATGTCGTCTCCGCGCTGGTCCTCGAGGGCGCCACGCCGGGCCTCGACACCGCCGAGGAGCGCGCCGCCCGCGTTGCCGCCGACGAGGTGCTGGCGCGGCGCCTCGAGCGCGAGGGGCTGGAGGCGTTCGTCGACTTCTGGCAGTCGATCTCGCTCTGGGACAGCCAGCAGCGGACGCTCACCGAGGCGCAACGCGCCGCCCTGCGCGCGGGGCGCCTCGCACAGGATCCGGTGGGCCTCGCGGGGTCGCTGCGCGGGATGGGCACGGGCTCACAGGCGTGGGTGGGCGACCGGCTGGGCGAGGTGCGCGTGCCCGTGCTGCTGACCGCGGGTACCCTTGATACCAAATTCAGTGCGATCGCCGGTCAAATGGCCGAAGCGATCCCGGACGCTACGATGCGCTTGATCGAAGCCGCCGGACACGCCGCGCACCTCGAACGGCCCGAGGCGTTCAACGCGCTGGTGCGAGAGTTCCTGCTGAGCATCCGCGACCGTCTGTAATTGGCGTCTCTAGACCGGTAGGGGGACCGATGACCGCGACGATGTGGCAGACCGCCAAGACCTACACCGACATCCTGTACGAGAAGTCGGGCGGCATCGCGAAGATCACCATCAACCGCTCCGAGGTCCACAATGCCTTCCGCCCGCTGACCATCGACGAGCTCGCGGACGCATTCATGGATGCGGCGAAGGATGACGCCATCGGCGTGGTGTTGTTCACCGGCTACGGCGGGCGCGCGTTCTGCTCGGGCGGTGACCAGCGCATTCGCGGTCACGCGGGCTACGTGGACACCTCGGGCAGCGCGCGACTGAATGTGCTGCCGCTCCAGCGCTTCATCCGTGAGATGCCGAAGCCGGTGATCGCCCTCGTCGCCGGCTACGCGATCGGTGGTGGCCACGTGCTGCACGTGATCTGCGACATCACGATCGCCGCGGACAATGCGCGCTTCGGGCAGACCGGCCCACGCGTCGGCTCGTTCGACGCGGGCTACGGCGTGTCGATGCTCGCGCGTCTCGTCGGGACGAAGCGTGCCCGCGAGATCTGGTACCTCTGCCGCCAGTACAACTCCCAGGAGGCCTACGAGATGGGCCTCGTCAACAAGGTCGTCCCGCTCGAGGACCTCGAGGCCGAGGGCGTGCAGTGGGCGAACGAGATCCTCGCGAAGTCCTCGACGGCGATTCGCTTCCTCAAGAACGCGTTTCTCGCCGACACCGATGGCGCGACGGGCCTGCAGGTGCTTGCCGGCGACCTGACGATGCTCTACTACACGACCGACGAGGCGAAGGAGGGCCGCAACTCGTTCATCGAGAAGCGCCAGCCGGACTTCTCGTCGTTCCAGCGGCTGCCGTTCCATGGCTAGCACGCGGGTGACCGCCGGCGGGGCGCCCTCGGAACCGGCGCCGGGCCGCTTCCGCGTGTGGATGATGGCGATCCGCCCGCCCACGCTGACCGCCGCCGTGGTTCCTGTCGCCGTCGGTACTGCGGTCGCCTGGCACGATGGCGTGCGCGCGCCCCTCGTAGCATTCATCACGCTTGTCGCGGCGTTGGCGCTGCAGGCCGGAGCCAACCTCGCCAACGACCTCTCCGACTTCCGTCGAGGCGCCGACACGGATACGCGGCTCGGGCCGATCCGCGTCACGCAGCGCGGGCTGCTCACGGAGCGGCAGGTGACCGGCGGTGTCGTGTTCTTCTTCGCGCTCGCCACGCTCGGCGGGCTGTATCTCACCTACCTCGGCAGCTGGCCGATCGTCGCGATCGGGCTCGCCTCGATGCTCGCGGCGGTGACGTACACGGGTGGTCCGTGGCCCTTCGGCTACCGTGGGCTGGGCGAGGTCTTCGTCTTCATCTTCTTCGGCGTCGTCGCGGTCGCCGGTACGTACTACGTGCAGTCGTGCGCCGCCGGTGCCTGCCGCGTGACGGACGATGTCCTCGCGGCTTCGCTGCCGGTCGCGCTCACGGTGACGGCCATCCTCGTCGTGAACAACGTGCGCGACATCGACCAGGATCGGCTCGCCGGGAAGTACACACTGGCGGTGTACCTCGGACGGCGGCTGGCACGCTGGGAGCTCGTCGCCGTGGTCGCGGGGGCGTACCTCGCCGCCGGCGCGCTCTGGCTGCTCGGCGACTTCTCCGTGTGGGTGCTGCTGTCGTGGCTCTCCGCGCCGGCGGCGATCATGCCGGTGATCGTCCCGCTGAGGCGCACCGACGGCCCGCCGCTGAACGCCGCGCTCCGCGCGATGGCGCGCCTGCACCTCATCTTCGGCCTACTCCTCGCCATCGGCCTCTCGAACTAGCGATGACCACGCTCCGCTGGCGCCCGTTCCGCCTCCCGATGCGACGCCGCTTCGAGGCGGCCCACGGCGCGATGGCCGACCGGCGCGGCGTGATCCTCGAACTCACCGACGACGATGGGCGCGTCGGATACGGCGAGGCCTCCCCCATCGCCTCGCTGGGGTACGGCACCGTCGAGGATGTCGTCGCACTGCTTTCCCGCCACGGCGTCGCACTGCTCTACGGACTCGCCGAGGCGATGGACGGCCGCGCGCTCGGCGTGCAGGCGCTGCGTTGCGCGCTGGATGTCGCTGCGCTCGATCTCGAGGGGCAGCGCGCGGGGGTGCCGATCGCGCAACTGCTCGCAGAGAACTTCGCGCCGAGCGTGCGCGTGAACGCCATCATCGGCGAAGGCACGCCCGAGGAGACCGCGCGCTACGGCGCGGAGGCGCGCGCGCAGGGCTACCGCGTGCTGAAGGCGAAGGTTGGCAGCGCGAGCCTCGACGAGGACGTGCGCCGCATCGCATCGCTGCGCGACGCGTGCCCCGACGCCGCGATCCGGCTAGATGCGAACGGTGCGTGGGACGAGGCGACAGCGCGCGCCGCGGTCGAGGCGCTGCACGACCTGCGCGTCGAGCTCATCGAGCAGCCCGTCGCGCCGCCCGAGGTGGACGCGCTGTCCTGGGTGCGCGCCGCCGCGCAGGGCCAGCCGCTGATCGCCGCCGACGAGTCGGTGACTGATCCCGCGACGCTCACGCGCGTCCTCGAACAGCGAGCCGCCGACTACGTCGTGCTCAAGCCGATGTTCCTCGGAGGCCTGCGCCCCGCGTACGCGATCGCGCGCCGCGCCGCCGAGGTCGGGATCGGTGCCTTCGCGACGACGACCTTCGACTCCTCGATCGGGACGGCGGCGGCGCTGCAGCTCGCGTGCGCCATCGGCGGCACGATCCCCGGTGGCATCGCGCACGGCCTCGGCACCGGGGAGCACCTCGCGGCTGACCTCGTGGAGCACACGCTCGTCGCGAGCGGCGGGATGCTCGCGCTCCCGGAACGCCCCGGCCTCGGCATCGCGCCCGAGGATGTCGCGTGGGAACGTGTCGCCGAGGGTGACTGGGTCACGGCCTCCTAGGGAGCAGGAACGATGCCTGAACTGCTCAACGTCGATCTGTGCGACTGGGTCGGTCGCCGCGCCTCGACGCATCCCGATGTCGTTGCCCTCGAGTGTGGCGACGAGCGGCTGAAGTATCGCGAGCTCGACGCGCGGGTGGCGACGGCAGCGGGCCACCTCGTGGCGCTCGGGGTCGCCGAGGGCGAGCCGGTTGGCCTGCTGCACGCGAACGACAATCGCTTCGCCGTGTTCGCCCACGCGATCACACGCGCGGGCGCGATGCTTGCTCCGCACAACGCCCGTCTCACCGCGAGCGAGATCGCCTGGCAGCTCCGCGACGCGGGCGCGCGGTACCTCGTCGCCGACGCGACGTACATCGACCTCGCGCAGGCCGCGGCGTCGGAGGCAGGCGTGACGCTGATCGACGCGGATGACGCCGCGTGGGCCTCGGCTGCACCGATGGTCGGCGCGGCCTCGATTCCGTTCGATCGCGCGCACAGCCTCATCTACACCTCGGGCACCACGGGACGTCCGAAGGGCGCGGTGCTGACGCACGGCAACTTCTACTGGAGCGCCGTGGCGTCCGCGGCGAACCTCGGCGTCGAGGCGGACGACCGTTGGCTGGCGTGCCTGCCGCTGTATCACGTGGGTGGCCTGTCGATCGTCCTGCGCAGCGCGATCTACGGCACGACCGCCGTGATCCACGAGCGCTTCGAGGAAACCCGCGTCGTCCGTGCGCTACACGAGGAGCGCGTGTCGCTGCTGTCCGTCGTCGCGAACATGCTCCAGCGCATGTACGCGCTCGACGAGCGTCCATACCCCTCGAGCGTGCGCGCGGTGCTGCTCGGCGGCGGCCCCGCGCCGCGACCGCTGCTCGAGGCTTCGGCGGCGCGGGGCGTGCCGGTGCTCCAGACCTACGGGCTCAGCGAGACGGCCTCGCAGGTGGCGACGCTCTCCTCGGTCGATGCGCTGCGCAAGCTGGGCTCCGCCGGGCTGCCGCTGCCCGGTACGACGGTCCGCATCGAGATCGATGGCACGGAGGCAACCGCCGGGGAGATCGGCGAGATCTGCGTCTCGGGCCCGACGGTGTGCGCGGGCTACCTCGGCCGCCCAGACGCGACCGCCGAGGCGATCCGCGAGGGGTGGTTGCACACGGGTGACCTCGGCTACCTCGACGACGAGGGGTACCTGTACGTCGCCGACCGGCGCGACGACCTCATCGTCAGCGGCGGCGAGAACGTTTACCCGGCTGAGGTCGAGTCCGCCCTGCTCGCGTTCGCGGGCGTCGAGGAATGCGCCGTCGTCGGCGTGCCGGACG
This sequence comes from Chloroflexota bacterium, assembly GCA_947470025.1. Classification (GTDB taxonomy): domain Bacteria; phylum Chloroflexota; class Dehalococcoidia; order UBA2979; family UBA2979; genus SHYQ01. The sequence goes on along the minus strand of CANIRU010000030.1, from coordinate 11,059 downwards.
ACCGTTGGGGGGCGCTGGTCGTCGCGGTCGTCCTCGGCGCGCCGAACCTCGACGCCGCAGCGATCGAGGCGCACCTGCGCGCCGCGCTCGCTGGTTACAAAGTGCCGCGCCGCATCGAGATCGCGACGGAGGCGCTGCCGCGCACGGCGTCCGGCAAGGTGCAGCGCCACCTCGTCCGCGCGCGGCTGGTCGAGGGAGTGCGTTGACGTAGGGCCGGGGCTTGCGACAATCGCGGTTCCACCCCGACGCCGCTCGACCGAGTTTGCGGGAAGGCCAGCCTGATGCCCGAATCAACCTACCTCGACCTGCACGTCCACTCCACCGACGGCTCAGATGACGCCGGCGGCAGCGTGGAGGGCTACCTCAAGTGGATCGCCGCGCGCCGCGCGCACGGTCAGCGCATCGACGGCTTCGTCGTTACGGAGCACCGGCGCTTTGACCCTGACCGCGACTACAGCGCGCTCGCCGCGAAGTACGACACCGTCGTGCTGCGTGGCGTCGAGGTGGAGACGGACATCGGGCACGTGCTCGTGTTCGGCGTCACGCCGGAGTTCCTCGCGAAGTTCGACCTCACGTCGGTGTCCCTCCCGTACGACGACGTGTTCCGCACCGCGTGGGAGACCGGCGGTATCGCCGTCGGCGCGCACGCTGGTCGCCCGCGCATCGGCTGCGTCGAGCACGTCGACGATCGCGGTGTGACGCTCGAGGGCGTGCGTGTCATCGAGGCGCTCAACGGCGGCAGCAACGACTACGAGAACGGCCGCGCATTCGACCTCGCCGAGGCGCGCGGGCTGCGCGTCGTCGGCGCGTCGGACTCGCACTTCGTCAGCGCGCTCGGCCGCTGCCTGACCCGCTTCGATCGCGACATCAAGACGATGGACGACCTCGTCGCCACGCTGCGCGATCCGGATGCCTCGTACGCGCCGATGTACCTCGACGACACGAACGACGGCGTCGAGGCGCGCCCGCGTCCCTCGGGTGCCGCGGTCACACTGACGAGCGGCAGCGGACAGGGCACGCTCTCCGACCACGAGATCGAGTACGACCGCAGCGTGATCGGCAAGGAGATCCTGGTCGGCAAGTTCGATGTCACGCGCGAAATGATCGCCGACTACTGCGCGGCCCTCGACCAGACGAACCCGCTGTACACGGACGAGGCGTTCGCCGCAGCAGGGCCGAACAAAGGCATCGTCGCGCCGCCCGGCATCGTGCAGTCCATGCGCATGGACCCGCCGCCGGACGCGAAGGTGAAGTTCGGGAACAACACGATCATGGCCGGCCAGCTGCATCAGTACTACCTCCCGGTGCGTCCCGGCGACACGATCGAGGGCTTCGCGCAGGTGAAGGAGGTGTACGAGAAGACCGGCCGCAGCGGCCGCATGGTGTTCGTCGTGCGCCGCACCCGCTTCGCGAACCAGCACGGCGAGGACGTTGCTGCGATGGAGCAGACCATGGCGCACCGCGAAGTCCAGGCGAAGGCGGAATAACGTGGCCGATCTCACTCAGCGCTACTTCGAGGATGTCGCCGTCGGCGATGAGTTCCAGGAGAACCAGCAGCCGACGCTGACTCACGTGGTGGCATTCATCAAGACATCCGGAGTGAACTCCACCGACGGCCGTTTCACCGACCCTGAGCGCGCGCGCGCGATCGGCCTCGAGAAGCCGATCGTGCCGGGCCCGATGTCGGCCTCGATGCTGACGCGCCTCGTCACGGACTGGATGGGCCCGCTCGGACGGGTGATCAGTCTCGACGTCTCGTTCCGCCGCCCGGTGCAGCACGACGACCTGCTGCGCTGCGTCGCGCTGGTGACGGACGTCAACGGTGAAGGCGACTTTGAGGGCACCGGCACCGGCGCTGTCCACCTCGACGTCACGCTCGAGAACGAGCGTGGGGAGAAGCCGGTGCAGGGCACCGCCGTCGTGGAGCTCCCCCGCCGGGCGTAGTCGGTCGCGCGGGCGGCGCGGCCGGGACAAGGCCGTCGTTGCGAGTGGTGTCGAGGGTCGCGACGTGGGGCGGCCCACCCCTGCCCCTCCCGGCGGAACTTGATGTGGCCGCGCGAAGTTGGTTCGAGTGATTCGGTCCGCGGTCGGAGTGGAGGTGCGAAGCACCCCCGGTTGATCGGGAGTGCGTGGGCGAAGCCCTCGCCATTCATCCCCCTTCCCGCGCAGGGAAGGGGGCAGGGGGATAGGCCGCCACGCGCGGCCACCTCGACGCACCTCGTCAGCGACGACCTCGCCCTTGCGAGGGGCGAGGCCCTAGACGGACGCGGGCTAGGCGTGCGGGTCGGGGAGCGGGGTCTCACGGCGCTTGGCCTTCAGTTGCTCCATGACGCGCTCGAGGACGTCGTACTCCTGCGCGCCGACGACGGCGTACTGACCCTCGAGGATGAACGTCGGGATCGCCTGCACGCCGATCGCGTACGACTGCTCGATCGCCTCGTTCGTGGAATCGAGCTTCGAGCCGGTCACGAGCGCCTCGCGCAGAGCAACGGCGTCGAGGCCGACTGCCTCCGCGTGGCGCACGAGCACCTCGATGTCCATCAGGTCCTCGAAGTCCGTGAAGTACGCCCTGAACAGCGCGCGGTGGTAGTCGATGACCTGCTGCGTCGTCCCGTGCTCCGCCGCCCACTCGCCCGCCTGCAGCGACAGGATCGTGTGGGGCGTGAAGGTGCGTCCCCGACGGAAGTCGAGGCCCAAGCGCTGCCCGCGCGCCTCGACGGGCGTCTCGGGGGCACCGGCGGCCTGCGGCTGTCGTGCGCGGCCCTCAGGCGGGATCGATGGGTCGAGGAAGAACGGAGCCCAGTCGAGCTCGATGTCCCAGTTCCGGTACAACTTCTCGATCTCGACGAGACCGATATAGCACCACGGTCAGATGAAGTCGGAGACGAACGTCAGTCGCACGGGGGCGGTTCGTTCCTCCTCGGAGGGGGCGTTCGTCACGGCAAACTCCTGCCAGCGCGCGCTCGGTGGGCCTCCAGCATAAGCCCGCCACTCCCACTGGCGCCTCTGGGGGCGAGGGTGCACAGATGCGTCACGTGTTATCGTCCCGACGGTGACCGTCGAACAGCAGCTCCCCACCCCCGTCACGGACGCGGCCGAAGTGGCGTCCATCGCCGAGCAGATCGCGCGGACGGGCTGGTTCGCGCTCGACCTCGAGTTCATGACCGAGGGCCGCTACGTCGCCGAGCTCTCGCTCGTGCAGGTCGGCTGGGGCGACCACGATCACCCGACCGTCGCAGCCATCGACCCGCTCAGCGTCGACCCGCGCCCCGTCATCGAGCTCGTCGCGAGCGATGACGTCGAGGTCATCATCCACTCCGCGCAGGCGGATCTCGCGCTCATCGGCGCGGCGTTCGGCATCCGCGCGACGCACGTCTTCGACACGCAGATCGCCGCGGCGTTCCTCGGCATGGGCGAGCAGATCGGGTACGGCGCGCTCGTGGAGCGCATGGCCGGTGTGCACCTCGATAAGGGTGCGCAGTACACCGAATGGTCGCGCCGCCCGCTGTCCGAGGACCAACTCCGCTACGCTCTCGACGATGTCCGCTACCTGCCTGCCGTGTGGCGAGAGCTCGCGCAGCAGCTCATCGCGCGCGACCGCGCCTCGTGGGTGCAGGAGGAGTGTGACCTGCTCGCCGACGCGTGGGCCGAGCGCACCCCGCCCGAGGAGATGTACCGCCGCGTTCGCGGCTGGAACGGCCTGAAGCGCCGTGCCCTCGGTGCCTTGCGGACGGTGGCGGCCTGGCGTGAACAGGAAGCGCTGCGCGCGAATCGCCCGCCATCGTGGATCATGAATGACCGCTCGCTGCTGGAGCTGGCGCGCCGTCCTCCGCGCGACAACGCCGACCTGAGCGCCGTCCGCGGCCTCGGCGAGGGCACGATCCAGCGCTACGGCAAAGCGATCCTCGACGCCGTCGAGGCGGGCGTGAACGACCCGCCCGACGAGGATCCGACTCCGCCGCGCCTCCCCAACCTCGGACAGGCGTGGCCCGCGATCCTCTCCGGCATCGTGCAGGCGCGTTGCCGCGAGGCCGAGATCGCGTCGAGGTTCGTCGCCACGCGCCGCGACATGGACGAGCTGATCGCGTGGTGGCTCACCGGCGACCAGTCGAAGGAGCCCGACCTGCCGCTGCTGCGCGGCTGGCGTCGCGAGCTCGCGGGCCGCGACCTCGTCGACTGGCTCCGAGGCGAAACCACGGTCGCCGTGGACATGCATACCGAGGCCGGTGTCCGCATTCAGCGGTAACAGGGCATCCGCCCCGCTCCAGCACACCTCGGCGTTACTCTCCGCGGTAGTGCGGCTCGCGCTTCTCGGCGAACGCGGCGGGGCCTTCGAGGGCGTCCGCCGTCTGGCCGATGATCCAGCGTAGCGAGTTCGCGAGGCGCATCGCCTCAGGGAATGGCAGACCCTCCTGCCGATGCGCCAGCTCACGCGCGCCGCGCACCGCCAGCGGTCCGAACGAGGCGATCCGTCCCGCCATCGACATCGCGGTGTCGAGGAGGTCGGCGTCCGGTACGACACGGCTCACCAGTCCCCAGCGCAGCGCCGCCGCGGCGTCGAGCGGCTCGCCGGTGAGCAGCATGTCCATCGCCACCGCGCGTGGTATCGCCCGCGGCAGCCGGATCGGCGCACCGCCGCCGGGGAAGAAGCCGCGCGTGATCTCGGGCAGTCCGAGGCGCGCGCTCTCGGCGGCGATGCGGATGTCGCAAGCGAGGGCGATCTCCATGCCGCCGCCGAACGCGAAGCCGTTGATCGCCGCGATCACCGGCTTGCCGGGGTCGAACGTGTACGGCGTGACGGGCGGCGTCGTGCCGAACATCTCCTTCGGCGGGCCGCCGCCGAGGCCGCCCGCGCCCGCGCCGGTCGCGTTGCGTTCTTTCATGTCCGCACCCGCGCAGAAGGCGCGGCCGGTGCCGGTGATCACGGCGACCCGGATCGCCTCGTCGTCGCGCACCTGCAGCAGCGCCTCGCCGAGGGCGCCGAACAGCTCGCGGTTGAGCGCGTTCAACGAGTCGGGGCGGTTCAGCCGGAGCAGCGCGACGCCGTCCGCGATCTCGACCTGCAACGTCTCGCTGGGCATCTCGCAACTCCTCCGCGACCGGTCCCTCGAGGCACCACGGTACCGGCTCTCCTCGACGCCCGCACGAAGACGGCGCCCGGTGGTTGCGTCCGTTGAGAGAGCGCGTAGAGTCTGCCGATGGCTCCCACCCGCGACCCCGGCTGGCTCGATAGGCAGTTCCCGGCGCTCCGGTCGCGCGACTACGCCCTGCTCTTCACCAACTCGATGTTCTCCGCCGGTGCGAACTGGGCACTCCTGCTCGGTCGTGGCTGGCTCGTCTTCGCGCTCACGCATTCCTCAAGTGCCGTCGGCATCGTGACCTTCGCGGGGATGGCACCGTACCTGTTCGCCTCACCGTTCGCGGGCGCGCTCGCCGACCGCATCGACCGCCGTCGCCTCGCGCTGATCGCGGTCACGATCGGGTTCGCGGGCACGATGGGTCTCGTGGTCGTCACCGGGCTCGGGATCGTGCAAGTGTGGCATGTCGGCGTGTTCGCGTTCATCGGCGGCATCGCACGCGCAGCGCAGCAGCCCGCCGAGCAGGCGATGATCCCCAACCTCGTGCCGCAGCCGCATCTGCTCAACGCGGTCGCGCTGTCGAACATCTCGCAGCACGGGTCGAGGATGGCAGGGCCGCTCATCGGCGGCCTGTTGCTGACGCAGGTCGGCGCGAACGCCGTCTTCGTGCTCTCAGCGGTGTTCTTCGTGGCGAGCTTCGGCGCGCTGTGGGCCATCCGCTACCGCAGTGGCCGCGACGAGGGGATCTCGTTCGCCTCGTTCCGCCGGCTGCTCGGTGAGATGGGCGACGGCGCGAACTACATCGCCGCCGATCGCCGGCTGGCGCTGGTGATCATGCTCGTCGTGTTCCACTGCGCGCTGACCATGGGCTTCGACTCGCTGATGCCGCAACTGGCGACCGAGGTGGGCGGCGGGCCGAGCCTGTACAGCGGGGTGCTCTTCGGCCTCGGCTTCGGTGCGGTGTGTGGCACGCTGACGATCGCGCGGCTCCGCACCGACGAGGGGACCGGGCGCAGCCTGCTGGTCGTCGGCATCGGCAGTGGCCTTGCGATGTTCATCCTCGGCCTCGCGCAGTCACCGGCGATGGTGATCGTCGGCGCCGTCCTCGCCGGTGCGACGCAGGCGTCGTTCATGGCGATCACGGCGTCGCAGGCGCAGTCGCTCGTGCGCGACGATATCCGGGGGCGCGTCATGTCGATCTACGCGATGCTCGCGGCGGGGCACATGGCGTTCGTGAACCTCGGCTTCGGTGCGGCGGAGCACATTATCGGGCTGCGGGTGCTGCTCATCGTGCCGTCCGCGATCTGGCTGCTCGTGCTGCTCGGAGCGATGCTCGTGCTCACGGACGTCCGCCGCCTGCTGTGGCGCGGCAACTTCGCGCCGCTGACCGAGGTGGCCGCGTAGGTACATGCCGCGCGGGCTCATGGCCGGGTATACCCGGCGGTGATTCTGGGGAGAATGCCGGGATACCCGGCAAGCCCTCCGGAAGGTCGCGAGGCGTCTCGGCCACTCCGGAAAACCCAGATCGGGGTTCCCCCACCCTGTTGGCGCTGCTCGTCCTGCCGATGCTCTGGGCAGTATCCCGGCACGTGCCCGGGATCGCTGCCTTCGGAGCGTTCGATGCCTGAGCAGGAGACCGTGGACCCGATCGCGCCGATGGCCGTGGCGTTCGACGCCGCGAGGCCGCGCATGTCGCGCCGGCTGTTTGCGCGACGCACCTCGACGTGGCTCCTCGCCGGCGGCGCGGTCACCGTGCTCGCGGCGTGCGGGACGAGCAACGCCGCCTCCAAGGACGATGTCGCCGCACTCCGCAAGGAAGTCGCCGCGCTCAAGCGCGCCGGTGCCGAGGAGGGTGCGGCGGCGGATGCGCACGGCGCAGCCGCGAAGCCCGGCGAGAAGGCTGCGGCCGCCCACGATGCCAAGCACTGGGAGTACGAGGGCGCGACGGGGCCAGAGAAGTGGGGCGAGCTCGCCCCAGAGAACGCCGTATGCAGCAGCGGGGCGACCCAGTCGCCGATCGACATCGGTGGCACGCAGGCAGGCGCCGGTGGTCGTACGAACATCAAGTGGCAGCCCGCGCCGCTGAATGTCCAGAACAACGGTCACACGATCCAGGCCGATGTCGCCAACGGCGGCGCGATCGAGGTGGACGGGGTCCCGTACACCCTCGTGCAGTTCCACTTCCACGCGCCGTCGGAGCACACCGTCGGCGGCAAGCGCTTCGCGATGGAGACGCACTTCGTCCACAAGAGCGCGAAGGGCGAACTGGCCGTCGTCGGCGTGCTGCACGAGGCGGGCAAGGACAACGAGGCGCTCGCCCCGATCTGGGCCGGTCTGCCCAAGAGCACCGAGGAGAAGAAGGCGTTGCCGAACTTCGACCTCGCGACCGTGCTCCCGAAGGACCGTGCGATGTACCGCTACGCGGGATCGCTCACCACGCCGCCGTGCACGGAGGGCGTGCGCTGGCAGGTGATGCAGGTACCGACCAGCGTGTCCGAGGCCCAGGTGAAGGCGTTCAACGCGATCATCAAGCCCAACGCGCGTCCCGTGCAGCCGCAGAAGGCGCGCGATGTCCTGAAGGACGCGATCTACAAGCTGCTCCCTCCGGCCTAGTCGCGGACCGCGCGCCCTCGACAGCCCTTGCGGGGGCCGGGCTGCTCGAGGGCAGCGCACCGCCGGCCGCGCTACGCGACCGCCGACGTCAGAATGCCGCCGCGCACATTTCGCTCCACCTGCGGCATCATGGGTGCATGTCAGACACCCCCTTCTTCGACTACACGACCGTCACTCCCCACACCCTCCGCGCCGCCGGCAATGCCGCGATCGCGCGCTGCGAGGTGATCCTCGACGCGCTGGTCGCGATGCCGCCTCTCGACCGCACGTTTGCCAACACCGTGCTCCCGCTAGATGAGGTGCGCGCGACGCTGTCGCATGCGGGCGGGCGATACGGGTTCCTCTCGAACGTCGCGGCGGACGAGGCGCTCCGCAACGAGGCACGCGAGTTCGAGCAGCGCCTCGACACCTACGCGACCACGCTCGGCTTCCGTGCGGATGTGCATGCCGCCGTCCTCGCCTACGCGCAGACGGCCGAGGCGTCGACGCTCGCGTCCCTCGAGCGGCGCTATCTCGACCACGTGATGCGCGACTTCCGGCGCAACGGCTTCCTCGTCGGGATCGAGGAGCGCGCGCGGGTGCAGGCGCTGAAGGAGAGGCTCGTCGCGCTCAGCGTCGACTTCCGTCGCCACATCGACGAGGCGGACGACGCGCTCTGGCTGAGTCGCGAGGACCTCATCGGCCTGCCCGCGTCCTACATCGAAGGCCTGCAACGCCGGGGGACGAGCGCGTACCGCGTGTCGCTGGAGTACCCGGAGTTCTACCCGTTCCTCGAGTCCGCGGAGCGCGAAGACCTGCGCCGCGAGCTGTTCCTGCTCAACCAGGACAAGGCCGCGCAGGAGAACCTGCCGATCTTGGAGGAGGCGATCGCGATCCGCGACGAGATCGCGACGACGCTCGGATACGCCTCGTGGTCGCACTACGCGATCGAGACGCGCATGGCGGAGACGCCCGCGACGGCGACCGCGTTCCTTGTGGACCTCGAGGCGCGCGTGCGCGTGAAGGCGGACCTCGACCTCTCCGATCTGACGGCCTCGAAGCGGGCGCACACGGGCGATCCGTTGGCCACGCTGCACATCTGGGACTGGCGGTTCTACCAGCAGCGCGTCATGCAGGAGCGCTACGAGGTCGACTCGTTCGCCGTGGCCGAGTACTTCCCGCTGGATGCCACGCTCGACGGCATGTTCGCGCTGTACCAGCGCCTCGTCGGCGTCCGGTTCGTCGAGGTGCCGGAGCACCGTGCCTGGCACGAGGATGTGCGGCTGTTCAATGTGCAGGACGCCGACAGTGAGGAGTACCTCGGGGCGTTCTACCTCGACCTGCACCCGCGGCCTGGCAAGTACGGCCACGCCGCCGCGTTCACGCTGCGCCCCGGCCGCCGCCTCGACGATGGCGCATACGAGACGGGCGTATCGGCGATGGTCGCCAACTTCACGAAGCCCACGGCGGACACGCCGAGCCTCCTGCGCCACTCCGAGGTGAACACGCTCTTCCACGAGTTCGGCCACATCCTGCACCAGGTGTTGACGCGCGCGCCCTACGCGCGCTTCGCGGGCACCAGCGTGCAGCGCGACTTCGTCGAGGCTCCGTCGCAGATGCTGGAGCACTGGGCGTGGGACGCGGATGTTCTCGCGGGTTTCACGAGGCACGTCACCACGGGCGAGCCGCTGCCGCCGATGCTCCTCGAACGGATGATCGCGGCGAAGAACGTGGCGAGCGGTGTCCACTACCTCCGCCAGCTGTACTTCGCGCGCCTCGACCTCGCCTACCACGCGGAGGGCCGCACGAAGGACACCGACGCGATCGCGGCGGCACTGCACCCGATCACGGGTTTCCCGTTCAGCGAGGGCACGCACTTCCAGGCGGGCTTCGGCCACCTGTTCGGCTACGACGCGGGCTACTACGGCTACCTCTGGTCGCAGGTCTACGGCGACGATATGGCCGTGCGTTTCGCCGAGGCCCCCACGGGCGACGAACCCGCAGGCGACGAGGCCGTTGGCCGTCACTACCGCACCACAATCCTCGAGGCCGGCGGGACGATGGATGGCGCAGACCTACTGCGCGCGTTCCTCGGCCGTGAGCCGAGCACCGCGCCGTTCCTGCGCGAGATTGGGCTGTAGAATCCGGCCCCCTCGCCCCGTTCGGGGAGAGGGCGGGGGATGAGGGCCGCACCACGCCGCGAGCGCCCATGCGCGTTCATGGCGCTGAGGGGGCTCCGACTCTCGCGTTACTTGCTGCGCGCCCCGACCTTGAGATCTGCGAGCAGGTGCGTCGAGATGTGCGCGATCTCCTGCACGGCGGCCTCGAATGCCTCGCTGTTGGCGGGGGAGGGGCGCTGGAAGCCACTGATCTTGCGCACGAATTGCAGCGCGGCGGCCTCGATCTCCTCGGGCGTGGCGTGGGGCTCATCGCTCCCGGCGGTCGGGCGCAGGCGCTTGATGGATCGGCACATCGGCGGCTCCTCGGACGGTGGGTGCGTCCCCTTCGAGTGTACGTCGGGCCGGCGGTAGACTGACGTTCCGGTCGAGGCACCTCGGCCCCCGCGAAGAAGAGGGAACTCATGCGCCTCGGCATCTCGCTCACCAGCGCTTACAGCAGTGCCACGAGCGCGCGCGACGGTGCGCGCTGGATGATCGAGCGCGCGGCCGCCGCTCGCGGCGCCGACCTCGACTCGCTGTTCATCGGCGACCACCACTCGACGGGGACCGGGGCCTACTACCAGAACACGCCGATGATGGGTCGCCTGCTGGCGGAGTGGGGCGACAAGCCCGCGGGCGTGCTGTTCCTGCTGCCGCTGTGGAACCCGGTGTTGGTCGCCGAGCAGGTGGGTACGCTCGCCTCGATCCACCAGGGCCGCTTCATCATGCAGTGCGCCATCGGGCGCGACGATTCCGCGTCCCCGGCGATGGGCGTAAACCCGAAGTACCGCCCGTCAATGTTCGAGGAGTCGCTGGACATCGTTCGCCGCCTGTTGAAAGGCGAGACGGTCTCGAGCGATGGCCGCTTCAAGATCAGCAACGCGATCGTCTCGCCGGTCACGCCCGAGCCGCTCGAGGTGTGGATCGGCGGCAGCGTCTCGCCCTCGATCGACCGCGCGGCGCGCCTTGCCGAGGGATGGGTCGCGGACGGGACACGGGCCGGGAACGCGGAGATCGCCGCCCAGACCGCCGAGTACTACGAGCGCGCGCAGGTGCACGGGCGCGCGCCCGCGGCGGTGGCCGTGCGCCGCAATGTCTTCGTCGGGAGCACGGACGAGGAAGCCGCCACGGTGCTGGCGCCGATCCTCGAGCGCACGACCGACCGCACCTCCATGCTGTACGGCTCGGCAGAGACGGTGGCGGAGCAGTTGAAGCCGCTCGCGGAGATGG
>CANIRU010000029.1 GCA_947470025.1 Chloroflexota bacterium | reverse complement strand
TCCGTCGAGGGGACGCGCTGGACGCGGTGCACGCCGGACTCGTACTTCATGCGGGAGTAGGCGCCCTTGCCGTGGATCTCGAACGTGATCTCGCGGTAGCCGCCCGCCTCGTTCACGTGCGTGTCCAGGACCTCGGTCTTCCAGTTCTGGCGCTCGGCGTACCGCTGGTACATGCCGAAGAGGTCGGCGGCGAATAGCCCCGCCTCGTCGCCGCCCGTGCCGCCACGGATCTCGATGATCACGTCGCGCTCGTCGGCCTTGTCGGTCGGCAGCAGCGCCAGCTGGAGCTCGTGCTCCAGCCGTGCCATCTCGGCTTCGAGCCGCTCCGCCTCGGTGCGCCCGAACTCGCGCATCTCCTCGTCGGCGTCGCCCATCAGCGCGCGCGCCTCATCGAAGTTCTGCTTCGCCTCGCGGTACTCGCGGTACAGCCCGACGACCTTCTCGCTCTGCGACCGCTCGCGCGCAATCTCCTCGACGCGGCGGTGGTCCGCCAGGACATCGGGGTCAGAGAGGAGCCGTGTCAGCTCCTCGAAGCGCGCTTCAATCTCGGCCAGTCGTTCGAACATAGGGACAGGATATCAGCGAGGGGTGTTACAGGCCGACGGTCGCCGTTGCTGCACCCCACGCGCCGAGGTCATCGATCGCCACCGTCCGCTGCTCCTCATCGCCGCGCAGCGGCTTGAGTACGACCGTGCCAGCCTCGGCTTCGGCGTCGCCGACGATGAGCGCGTAGCGCGCGCCGGAGACGCCAGCACCTCGCATCGCGGCCTTCATCGAGCGGCCGGGGAGGCCGTTGCGGACGGAGACGCCGGCGGCGCGCAGGATTGCGGCGGCGCGTGCGGCTGCGAGGGCTCCCTGCTCGCCGAGGGGGATTGTGACGACGTCGGGCGCGGCCTCCTCGGTCGAGCCGAGGCCACGCTCGCGCATGTTCAGTGCGATGCGCTCGATCCCGGTGGCGAATCCGACTGCCGGTGTGGACGGGCCGCCGAGGACCTCGATCAGACCGTCGTAGCGGCCGCCGGCGCCGATCGTGGACTGGCCGCCGGCGCCGGGTGGCTCGACCTCCCACACCGTGCGCGCGTAGTAGTCGAGGCCACGCACGATGCGCGGGTCGACCTCGTACCGAATGTCGAGCGCGTCGAGGTGGCTCTTCACCGCCTCGAAATGCGCGGCGTCGTCCTCGGACAGGTAGTCGAGGATGTTCGGCGCGACGATCACGGCGGGGTGCGCGGCGTCCTCCTTCGAGTCGAGGATGCGCAGGATGTTCGTCTCGAACCGCCGCTGCGAGTCGCGCGAGAGCGTCCCCAGGTGCGGCTGGAAGTGGGCGGTCAGTACCTCGGCGTAGCGCCGCCGCGTCTCCGCCGTGCCGATCGAATTGATGCGCAGGATCAGCTCGTCTGCCGGAAAACCGAGCTCGCGGTAGAGCGTGAGCTGGAGGTCGATCAGCTCCGCGTCGGCGGCCGGGGAGTCTGTCCCGATCGCCTCGACACCGAACTGCGTGAGCTGGCGGTAGCGTCCGGCTTGCGGGCGGTCGTAGCGGAAGAACGGGCCGAAGTAAAAGAGCCGCACCGGCTGCGGGCGGCTCGACATGCCGTGCTCGATGTACGCGCGGCAGGCCGCCGCCGTCCCCTCCGGACGCAGCGCGAGGCGGTCGCCTCCGCGATCCTCGAAGAGGTAGACCTCCTTCTGCACGATGTCCGACTCGTCGCCGGCGGTGTGCAGGAAGACCGAGGCGTCCTCGACGATCGGCGTGGTGATCTGTCGGTAGTCGTACAGACGCGCGACGCGTTCCGCGGTGTCACGGATGAAGCGGATGAGGTCGGCGTCCTCGGGCAGGACGTCGTGCATTCCACGGGGCGCGCGAGGTGAGGTGGGCATGGCGGGAGTCTACGGGCGGCCCGTGGCCCGGGCAACGCGGGCGTCGCGCGTCGAGCGGGCGAGAGACCGGGTGGTGCCTCGACCTGATGCCGGAGGTCGACGTGGCAGATTCGGGCGGCCCACCCCTGCCCCTCCCGGCGCGGGAGGGGGTCAGAGAAGAGAACCAAGTGTGAGGAGCTGCGCCCCTCACACTCCCGGCGGAGCCCCGTGGCCCGGGCAACGCGCAGGCGTGGCTAGCCGGCGACGGCCTTGCTCTCGGACTCGACCCATGTGAGGTGACGTCGCACGGCTGCCGCGAAGCCCTCGGGGTTTTCGAGGTGGAGCATGTGCGGCCCGTCGATGGCCTCGAAGCGGGCGTTCGGGAAGACCTTCGAGAGTGCCTCGGCGGATTCGACGGGCGTCGTGCCGCCGGCGAAGTCGGACCGGCCGATCGCGACCGTGACCGGGATCGCGATCGTCGGGAGCAGGTCCTTGATCGCCGAGCGACCGAGGGTCCGCCAGTTCGCCGCGACACCCATCGGGTCGTTCGCGAGCCACCGCGCTCGCGTGTACTGGACGCCGGGGTGGTTGGCGGCGATCGCTTCCGGCGTGAACCAGCGCGGCATCACCCAGTCGAGCGTGTCCGCCATGGTGGACTTCTCCTGCGTGTCGGCGCGCTCGTTGACGAGCTCCTCTCCGGCTGCGAGCCGTTCGCGCTCCTGCTGGCTCGTGCGCGCACTGTTGCCGCCGTCCGACAGGAAGAGCGAGCGCACGCGGTCCGGGTGGCGCAGCGCGGTGTACTCGGCCACGGTGCAGCCCATCGACACCCCGACGAGGTCCAGCGGGCCCTGGTAGCTGGCGGCGACCTCGTCGGCGAGCTCTTCGAGTGTGTAGGTGCCGGATGGCGGCAGCGGACGGTCGCCGTTGCCGGGGTACTCGAAGCGCTCGCCCTCGAGGCCGCAGGCGTTCCAGCAGTGCACGTCGAGCGCGACCGGGTGCAATAGTACGACCGTCATGGGCTGATCCTCCGAGGCGAGACGCTGGTACGCGGGGCGCCGCCAGTCTCTCACCGCCGGCGGGGGCGTCAAGGACGTTCCGCACCGGCCCGGAGGTGTCTCGAGGTACTCGGGGATACCCCGCCGCCCGGTCGGACGTGGTCGCGGTACACTTCGAGCACGATGGTCGTCTCGAAACCGCTGCCCGCTGGCGCGCGCGAACTGCTCGAGGAAGCGGCCGGGTACCTCCCACCCGACCGCATCGAGCATGTGCAACGCGCCCTCGATTTTGCCGTCGAGAAGCACGAGGGCCAGACGCGCCGCTCGGGCGAGCCGTACGTCATCCACCCGATCGCCGTCGCCCGCCTGTGCGCCGAGCTGCACATGGACGGCCCCACACTCGCGGCCGCGCTGCTTCACGACACGATCGAGGACTGTGGGGTCACCCCTGACCAGCTCCGATCGAAGTTCGGTCCGGACGTCACCCTCCTCGTCGAGGGCGCGACGAAGATCGAGCAGATGCCCGACCGCACGATGGACGTGGAGCAGGCGGACGCCGAGACGCTCCGCAAGATGTTCCTCGCGATGGCGGAGGACGTGCGCGTCGTCATCGTGAAGATGGCCGACCGGCTGCACAACATGCGGACGCTGGAGCACCTGGGCACGGGCCGCCAGCAGGCGCTCGCCCGCGAGACGATGGACATCTACGCCCCGCTCGCGTCACGCCTCGGCGTGTGGCAGTTCAAGTGGGAGCTCGAGGACCTCGCCTTCCGCTACCTCGATCCGGAGATGTACCACCGCGTCGCCAGCATGGTCGCCTCGCGCCGGAGCGAGCGGGAGCGCTACGTACGCGCGCTCGAGGGTGAGCTCACCGAGATCCTCGCGGCCGCCGGCATCAAGGCCGAGGTCACGAGCCGCGTGAAGCACCTCAAGTCGATCGCGGAGAAGATGCAGCGCTACGCCGATCAAGGGCGCTCATTCGACCAGATGCGCGACCTGCTGGCGCTCCGCGTCTTCGTCGACACGATCGCCGACTGCTACAACGTCCTGGGCGTCGTGCACCAGCACTGGCGTCCGATCCCGGGCACCTTCGACGACTACATCGCGAGCCCGAAGGAGTCGCTGTACCAGTCGCTGCACACCTCGGTGCTCGGTCCCGACATGCGGCCGTTCGAGGTGCAGATCCGCACGTACGAGATGCACCAGCTCGCGGAGTACGGCGTCGCGGCGCACTGGCAGTACAAGTCGGACGCGGGCGGCAAGCGCGATGCGCAGTACGAGGAGCGCATGGCCTGGCTGCGTCACCTCCTCGAGTGGCAGCAGGACGTCTCCGGCACGGAGGACTTCCTCGAGTCCGTGCGGATGGACGTGTTCCGCGACCAGGTGTTCGTGCACACGCCGAAGGGCGCCGTGCGCGTGCTGCCGGCTGGCTCCACGCCGATCGACTTCGCGTTCCGCATCCACACCGACCTGGGCTACAACTGCGTCGGCGCGAAGGTGAACGGCAAGATGGTGCCGCTCAACACCGTCCTCAAGAACGGCGACGTGATCGAGATCATCCGGTCGCGGGCGCCGAAGGGCCCCTCGCGCGACTGGCTGATCCCCTCGCTCGGCTACCTCGGGTCGAGTCACTCGCGCCAGAAGGTGCGGCAGTGGTTCCACCGCGAGCACCGCGACGACAACGTGGACAAGGGGCGCGAGATCCTCGAGCGCGAGATGCGCCGTCTCGGCCTCGACCATGCGCCCTCGAACCTCGCGAAGGACCTCGGGTACGAGGGCAACCGCGACCTGTATGCCGGCCTCGGATCGGGCGACCTCAGCGTCCAGAAGCTGATGAACCGCCTGGCGGAGGACGCACCGCAGCCGGAGATGCCGAAGCTCGCCACGGCGACGGTGCAGATCAGCCGAGGCTCCCCGGGCGTCCGCGTCCTCGGCACCGGGGGCCTGCACGTTCAACTCGCGAAGTGCTGCCACCCGCTGCCCGGCGACCCGATCATGGGCTACGTGACGCGAGCCCGGGGTGTGACGGTGCACCGCGCCGACTGCCGCAGCGCGCACTGGGATCGTGACGCCAATCGCGTGGTCGAATGCGACTGGGGCCCCGGCGGCTCGCTCTACAGCGCATCCGTCGAGGTGCTCGCGTGGGACCGCGTCGGACTGCTGCGCGACATGACGGCGATTATCGCCGGCGCGAAGGCGAACATGGTCGGCGTGCGCACGCTGGAGCACGATGACCGTACGGTCACCGTTGAGTTGACGCTGGAGACCGAGGGCGGCGCGCAGTTCGCGCAGCTGCTCGCGCACCTCGACGGTGTGCGTGGCGTGATCTCCGTGCGCCGGTCGGGAACTGGCGGATGACGCTGGTCGAGGCCCGCGGGTCTGGAGCGGCCCCTGCCGGGTGTCCCCGCTCCAGAGCTGAGAAGGCCGGGTATTCCCGGCATGGGGGCCGAGAGAAATGAAGGTGATCGAGACCTCGCGCCTGTCGCTCCGCCTCGTCGCCCTGTCCGACCTCGAGAACATCCACCGGCTCCTGTATGCCGACCCCGAGGTGGCGCTGCCCTGGACCGGCCACGTGCAGTCGCTCGCCGAGGTCAGCGCGCCGAACGGCGTCCTCTCGATGATTTCGCGCGCCGCCGACGAGCCCGGACTGTTCGCCGTGGAGCGCGCGGCGGACTACGCGCTGATCGGACTCGCGGGCATCTTGCCGATCCGTCGCGCCTCGGACCGCGCGCGCTTCGTCCCGGCGTCGCCGGCGGACGTGCCGGGCAGCGTCGAGGGGCGGGTGGAAGGCGAGCTCGTCGTCGCGCTCGGCCGCGCCCACTGGAACCGCGGGTACGCGGCCGAGGCGGGTACCGCCGTGGTCACGCTCGGCTTCGGCTCACTGCGCTACTCGCGCATCGTCGCGTCTGTCGGTTCGAGGAACGAACGTGGGGTGAAGCTGCTCCGCCGCCTCGGCTTCCGCACTGAGCCGAACCAGCGCGCCGATCCCGACACCGGGTCGAGCGTGCCCGGCACGCTCGGCTTCCTGGACGCGCCGTCGTGAAGGCAGCGGTGTCGCGCACGCGTTGACAACCCGACGCGTCGAGGACACGATTCGCGCGTCGATCAGGCTGCTTGCTTCGAGGGGTGCCGAACTGCGACTAGCCGTTTGCCCTCGACCGTGACGAACGAGGACGCGCTGTCCGAGCGCGGCCCGGCGTTCGTGCGCACCGGCGCACTCCGCGGCATCGAGGGCCTTCCCATCGACGTCGAGGTCGACATCGGCAGCGGCCTGCCAGCGTTCAACATCGTCGGTCTCCCCGATGCGGCGGTGCAGGAGGCCCGCGAGCGTGTCAGAGCTGCGATCCGGAACTCGGGCTTCGAGTTTCCCCTCCGCCGCATCACGGTGAACCTCGCACCCGCCGACGTGCGCAAGGAGGGGCCGGTCTACGACCTGCCGATCGCGGTCGCCGTCCTCGTCGCGTCGGGGCAGGTGCCGAACCGCTTCGGGAGGGACGTCGCGCTATTCGGCGAGCTATCGCTCGATGGGCGGCTGCGCCACGGCGCCGGTGTGCTCCCGTTCGTCGCGATGTGCCTCGCGCAGGGCATCGGCACCGCAATCGTCCCCGCCGAGGATCTCCGCGAGGCGTCGGTGGTGCCGGGCATCCGCGTGCTCGGCATGGAGACGCTCGCGCAGGCGGCGCTGGACCCGGCGACGTGGGCCGTGCTGGACGAGGCCACGCCGCGCATCGCCTCGACGGTGCAGGGGCACGACCTTGCGGTGGTGCAGGGGCAGGAGCACGTGAAGCGCGCGCTCGAGGTGGCCGCCGCTGGTGGACATAACGTGATGATGCAGGGCCCTCCGGGCTCCGGGAAGACGCTGCTCGCGCGCGCCATGCCCGGCCTCCTCGCCCCGCTGTCGCCGGCCGAGGCGATCGAAGTGTCCAGGTCTACTCGGTGGCCGGTCTGCTCTCGCGCGACCAGCCGCTGCTCGGGGAGCGGCCGTTCCGCTCTCCGCACCACACCATCTCGCACGCCGGCCTCGTCGGTGGGGGGACGAACATCCGGCCGGGCGAGATCTCGCTGGCCCACCGTGTGGTCCTCTTTCTCGACGAGTTCCCGGAGTTCGGCGCTGCCGCGCTTGAGGCGCTCCGCGAGCCGCTCGAGGCGGGTGCGATCACCATCTCCCGCGCACGAGGGTCGGTATCGTTCCCGGCGCGGTTCCTCCTCGTCGCCGCAATGAACCCGTGTCCCTGCGGCTACTACGGCGACTCGCTGCGCTCGTGCTCGTGTCCGGACGGCGCCGTGTCGAGGTACCAGCGGCGCGTCTCCGGCCCGCTGATGGACCGCCTCGACCTGTTCGTGGACGTGCCACGGGTCGAGTTCAACGAGCTGACCGGGGATACCACCGGGGAGTCGTCCGCGACGGTTCGCGCGCGTGTGATCGCGGCGCGCGAACGGCAGGCGTTCCGCCTCAAGGACTCGCCCGCCATCACGAACTCCGAGATGGGCCCGCTCGAGGTGCGGAAGTACTGCCAGGAGCCGCTGGTGCCCGCCGCGCAGCCGCTGCTGGCGACGGCGATGGAGCAGCTCGGCATGTCGGCGCGCGCGTTCCATCGGGTGCTGAAGGTGGCGCGCACGATCGCTGACCTTGCGGATTCCGATCCGATCGAGACAGTCCACCTCGCCGAGGCGATCCAGTACCGCCGGCGCGGCGCGGACTAGCGGCGGCAGAGTGGACGTATGACTGACGACCTTGCCCAGCTCCTCCCGTTCCGCATCGAGTTCGGCGCACGCGCCCTCGACGACCTCCGACGTCGCATCGAGGACTTTCGCTGGCCGAATCTTGGCTACGACGCGGGTTGGGCGACGGGGACGGACGACGCGACGCTCCGCGACCTCGTGCGGTACTGGGTGCGCGACTTCGACTGGCAGCGCGTGCAGGCGGCGCTCAACGAGCGCGCGCACGTCCGTGGTGACATCGACGGCGACACGACCCACGCGATGGTCACGGCCGGGCCGGCCGCGGAGTGTCGCACGCCATTGCTGCTGATCCACGGCTGGCCCAACTCGTTCGCGGACTACCTCGACGTTTCTCGCGCGCTCGCGACTCCGGATGCCGAAGGGCGAGCGTTCGACCTCGTCGTGCCGTCGCTGCCCGGCTTCGGCTTCTCGAACCCACCGAGCACGCCCGGCCTGCATCCCGGCCGCATCGCCGACCGGCTGCACCTGCTGATGCGCAGCCTCGGCTACGAGCAGTACGGCGTGCATGGTGGTGACTGGGGCGCGATCATCGGTACTGCGCTCGCGCAGCGGCACCCGGACGCCGTCCTCGGCCTGCACCTGACGCACCTGCCGAGCCGCGCCCTGCCGCCCGATGCCGCGCCGCTGTCCGAGCCCGAGCGCGCCTACCTCGACAACCTGCAGGCGACGCGCTTCGAGGAAAGCGGGTACGTGGCGATCCAGGGATCGCGCCCGCAGAGCCTGGCGTACGCGCAGAACGACTCGCCGGTCGGGCTGCTGGCGTGGATGCTGGAGAAGTTCTGGGCGTGGAGCGACCACGGCACCGACCGCGCAGGCAGCCTGTGGGACGCCCTCGATCGCGACCGCGTGCTCACGGACGCCACGCTGTACTGGCTGACGGGCACCGCGCTCTCCGCGATGCGCATCTACTACGAGCGCGCCCACATGAGCGAGCCCTACCTCGACCAGTTCGTGGAGGTCCCGACGGCCTTCCTCCGCTTCCCCCGCGACCCATGGGGCGGCCCGCGTGACCTCGTGGCCCGCTCCTACCACCTCGTCCGGTACGAGGAGGCGAGCGCCGGGGGGCACTTCTCTGCGATGGAGCAGCCCGAACGGTTGAGCGAGGACCTGCGGGAGTTCTTGGGTTCGTTGGGCTGAATCGGACCGTTCGCGGTGCGCGAGGGCCCCGGGTTGGCGTCAGAACGCTCGTTGCGCAATTGCGTCCGGTTCTGGCGCGTCCGTACACTGGGACACACGCCCTCGTAGCTCAGGGGATAGAGTACCGGCCTCCGAAGCCGGTTGCGCAGGTTCGAATCCTGCCGGGGGCACCATTGCGACTGTCGGCGGCGCGCCCGCACGGCGACCCTGCTGGGGCGCCGCGGGTTGCGGCGCGGTACGGCCGAGCACCGTCGGCGCATTGGCAAATGGCCAGCGCGGTAGGCATATCGGCAAGTGGAGGGATAGCGAGTGACCCAGGAGCGCCGACAGGATGAGCGCCGGCGACGTCGCCTCGCCCGCCAGCAGCAGAAGCGACAGGGACGCGGGCTCGCAGGCCCCGGTTTCGCCGGGGACGTCGAGTTCGGCGGACTCATGGGCTGGTTCCAGCGCAACACTCGCTGGATCTTCCTCGCCGTCATCCTGCTGTTCGTCGGCGGTGGTGTTGGCAGCACGTTCTACAAGCCTGCTCCCGTCGTCCCCACGCCCACTCCGTCCCCCAGTGCGACCGCCACATCCTCCAGCACGGCGAGCGCCACCCCCACCGCGACCCCGACCAGGACGCCTGACCCGTCGATCCAGCGCCGCTTTAGCGGTCCGCCGCCTACGACGATCGACCCGAACAAGACGTACACCGCGGTCATCAAGCTGGAGAAGGGCGGCGAGATCCGCCTCGAACTCCTGCCGAAGGACGCGATCCAGTCAGTGAACAACTTCGTGTTCCTCGCGCGGAATCGGTTCTACGAGGGACTCACGTTCCACCGCGTGCTGCCGGGCTTCGTCGCGCAGGGCGGCGATCCACAGGGCGACGGCTTCGGGGGCCCCGGGTACACGCTCCCGCCGGACAAGAACTCGCAGAAGTTCGATCCGGGTGTGATCGCCATGGCGAAGTCCTCGGCGGGCGTCAGCGGATCGCAGTTCTTCATTACGCTCGCCCCGACGCCCTCGTTGCAGGATCAGTTCGCTGTCTTCGGCAGGGTCACGCAGGGCATGGACGTCGTCCAGAAGATCACGCTACGCGACCCTGAGAAGCCGGGT
Organism: Chloroflexota bacterium; assembly: GCA_947470025.1. GTDB lineage: Bacteria > Chloroflexota > Dehalococcoidia > UBA2979 > UBA2979 > SHYQ01. Next base: position 9,302 of record CANIRU010000029.1, on the reverse strand, counting down.
CAGCCCTTGGGCGACTACATCGCCAGCATCCAGATCATCGAAGGGAACTAACCATGGCCGCACGCCAGTACGACGCTCCGCCCGAGATGACGATCGACCCGAAGGGGCGCTACGCGGCGGTCCTGAAGACGGACAAGGGCGACATCAGGGTCCGCCTGATGCCGGAGATCGCCCCGATCACGGTCAACAACTTCGTCTTCCTCGCGCGTGAGGGGTTCTACGACGGGTGCACGTTCCACCGCGTTATCCCCGGCTTCGTCGCGCAGGGTGGTGACCCCACCGGCACCGGCCGAGGTGGCCCCGGCTACCGCTTCCAGGACGAGCTGACCCCGACGCCCTTCGAGCAGGGCATCGTCGGCATGGCGAACGCGGGGCCGGGGACCAACGGCTCGCAGTTCTACATCATGCTGGACGCCGCCCCGCACCTGACCGGCCGCTACACGGCCTTCGGTCAGATCGAGGAGGGCCTGGAGAACGCGTTGGCGCTCCGCCACCGCGACCCGGAGTCCGACCGCGAGCCGGGCGACCACATCCTGTCGGTGGAGATCATCGAGGGGTAGCCCCGCTCTACCGAGCCTTCACTCTCGCCTCGTTCAGAACGAAGCCTCCGCCGCCGATAGTCGTGGCGGAGGCTTCTTGCTTTGTCCGCGCGAACGGCGGGCCGGGCGAGTAGGTCGTGTACGGACGAGGGACGAACGGAACGTTCTCGGGGGCTATCGATCGGCCTGATCGGCCTCGCGACGCGCGGCGGCCTTGCGCTCGACGAACGCCATGATGGCGAACGAGGGGATGAAGCACAGGAACGCGACGAGTGACGGAAGGAACCAGCCGCCGATCAACAGCAATAGTCCAATCGCGAGTGCGAAGGACATGGCAAGGATCGAACCGATCCGAGCGACGAGTACGTAGGGTGGAAGTCCGTCTGGCATGTGGCTAAACAGCATCGTAGCAAGGGCGCATGACGCGGGCAACGCGGAGGACCGTCCGCGGTCGCGTCACACGCTCGCCGCGCTCTGGCGTCGCGGTGGCCTCATCCGTACCTGCCTGCTCATCCTGATCTGCACGGCGATGTTCGTCGGCGTTCCACTTCCCCTCAGCGGCATGCTGCTTCCGGTGACGATGCTGTTCATCGGCGAAGTCGAGATGGCGCGGAAGGGCATCAGCTCGCGCATGGTGAACCGCCTGATCGCGTGGCGCGTCGTGAACACGCTGATCGCCGCGACCACGCTCCTGGTCGTCACGCACGAGTCCTGGCCCACGACGGCGGCGCTGGGGCTCCTGGTGGTGAGCTGTTCGGGCGCGCTGCGCGGTCGGGGGCTCGCGCTGGTCGCGCTAATCGCCGGCGTGGCGAACGTCCTGCTGCCGATAGCGGTCGTCTCCTTGACGGGGATCGAGCCGCTTGTATCCATGGGGAAGGCGCTCGCGATCTCCCTCGTCGCGTACCCGTCCGTTGCGATCCTCTTGCACCTGCGTTCGCACCGGCTGCTCGCCGCGCAGCAGCAGCTCAGCGAGACGATCGTCGAGCTGGAGAGCGCGCAGCTCGACCTGCGCACCTCCGAGCAGCGACTGCAGGAGTGGAACCAGAAGCTCAACGCGTCGATCGAGTCGCAGACCGCGCAGCTCGAGGAGCGCAACCGGTATCTGTCGATCATCAACGCCGTCTCGTTCGCGCTCGCCGAGCCGATGGACGACTTCCACTCGCTCGAGCGCGCCTCGAGGCTGGTAGCGCGGCTGATGGGCGCACGCGGCGCGCAGGCGTTCCACCGCTTCGGCGTCGGCGACGCGGCGCACCTCTTCGTCACGGTGGCGCCCGAGGACGTCCACGCGCCGCGGCTGCCAGAGACGCTGCTCCGCCGCGTCGCGGACACCGGAATGCCGGTGATCTGGTCGAGCGCCACGGAGCAGGATGACCTTCCCGATCTCGGCGAGCCGTACGCGATCGTGCCGATCGCGGCGCGCGGTCAGGTGTCGGGGGCGTTCGCGCTCCTCGGCACCGGTGAGGTGGCGTGGGCCGACCAGGAGCGACACCTGCTGCTGCTGATCGGCCGCGAGATGGGCTTCTCGCTGGAGAACATGCGCCTCTACCGCGAGGCGATCGAGCGTGTGCGCCAGGAGGAGATCGCCGGCGGCGCCGCGCGTCTGCTGGACGTCCCGGATCACCGCGAGCACGCCGTGCACCAGGCGCTCGCGCTGGTCGGGCAGGCGCTCGACGCGTGGGACATGGCGCTCGTCACCATCGACGACGCGCCCGGTGCGCCACCGACGCTGTTCGCATCGCTTCGCGCCGATGGTGCTGGCAACAGCAACGGTGACGGCAGCTGGATTGCATCGATCCTCGACACGCTGCCCGCGATGATTGCCGGGCGCACGGCCCCGGTGATCCTCGGCGCGGGGGGCGAAGCGCCGCTGGCCGAGGCGATCGAGGTGCGTGGCATCGGGATGCTGGTGCTCGTGCCGGTGGTGTCGATGCGGCGCGCCAGCGTGCTGCCAGTGCGCGACGCCGCGGCGGTATCGGAACCATCGTTCGAGCGCGTGGTGAGTGGCGTCATCCTCGTGGCCGTGGAGGCCGGTGTGCGCTGGCGTCCCACGTCGACCGAACTGGTGTCCAGCTTTGCCTACTCGCTCGCGCGCCGCCTGGAGAGCGACGAGCTGGTCGCGCTCCAGCGGCAGCGCATCCGCGAGCTGACCGGCCTCGCCGACGTCGCTCGCACGATGCAGTCGGGCGCCGACGTTGACCGTCTCTATACAGGCTTTGCGCACGCGCTCACCGGGCTGTTGGACTACCGCCGTCTGTACCTTGCGCGGGTTGATGAGTTCGGGCAGGTCGGCGAGGCGCTGGCGATGACGCGCGATGGCGTCCGCGAAGACCGCACCTTCGCCGTTGACGATTCTGCGCACCGCTGGTTCCAGCTGCGCGCTCCGCTCACCTGGGATAGAGAGAGCGGACCGCCCCCAACGTTCGCCGACGACGGCGAGGGGCGCTACCTCGTGCTGCCGATGCGCCCCAAGGGGCAGGTGCTCGGCCTCGCTGCATTCGCGGTTTCGGAGGAGGTCGTCGGCGACCAGCTCAGCATCGTCGAGCAGGCCGTCGAGCAACTCGCGCTCGCCCTCGACAGCGCGACGCTGTACCAGCAGGCGACCGAGCGTGCATCGCACATCCAGGCGTTCAGCAACCTGGCGCGCATCGTCGCGTCCGTGGTCGACCTTCGCGAGGCGTTCGCCGCGTTCGCCGAGGAGGTGCGCTGGCTGATCCCGTTCGACCGCGCCGTGATGCTGCTGCTCAATGAGACCGAGACCGCCGTGCAGCCCTACGCGACGTACCCGGAAGACTCGCTACACACTTCCTCGACGCCGCTGGGTGGATCGATTGCGTCCGCCGTGATCGAGGTGGGGGCGGCGGTGCTCATGCGTCGATCCGACCCGGAGTTTGCGCACCTCGACTGGGAGATCCTCGGCCCCGACACGATCGAGGTGGCTGCTGTGCCCGTGCGCAACGGCGTCCGCACCGCGGCGGTCTTCGCGCTCGTGCACATCGCCCCGACGGCGCTCTCGGCTGACCTCAACGCGCTCGACGAGGTCGCAGGGCTCCTCGGCGTCACGATCGAGCGTCTGCGCCTCTACGAGCGCGCCGAGCACAGTGCGAACCACGACCTGCTGACGGGCCTGCCCAATTACCGCTACCTGCAGGAGCGGTTGTACAACCTGCAAGCCGGCATCACCGGTCCAGGCGAGACGGCCGTGCTGATGATCGACATGGACGGCCTGAAGCTGTTCAACGACACGCTCGGCCACGAGGCTGGCGACCAGGTGATCCGCATCGTCGCGCGCGTGCTGAACGAGACCTGCCGCGCCGAGGACTTCGTGGCGCGCACGGGCGGAGATGAGTTCGTGGTGGTGATGGAGGGTGTCGGGCCCGAGGAGGCCACCCGCGCCGCGTCGAGGATCCACAACGCGATTCGCGACGCGCACCTCGAGGTCCCGGGCGCGCCGGCGCGCCTCGGCCTGTCGATCGGTATCGCGATCGCCCCGACAGATGCGAGCGCGGCGAACCGGCTGCTGCACGCCGCCGATCAGGCGATGTATGCCGCGAAGTTCTCCGGCGGGCACCGCACGAGGCTGGCGCACGACCCCGACGTCGGCTCGGCGACGCGCAGCATTCCGCAGCGGGACACGCGCCTCGTCGAGACGATGATCCGCACGGCCACGGATGGCGCGACGAGCGACGAGCGTTCAGTGATCGCGATCGCGCAGCGCTGGGTCGTTGGTGCGACGGCGAATCTCTTGGGCGCGGCGGAGGCCGCCCCCTGGGTGCGTATGGTGGTGGTGCACGAGGCCCTGGGCGCGGTAGACCACGTCCGGAAGGGCCCTGACCAGGAGATGGCGCGGTTCTTCCTCGATCGCGTGCGTCGCGAGTGGGCGGACCGCCCGGACGAGGTGGCACAGGCCGCGGTCGCGCTCGCCCCACTGGCAGTGCGCATGGCACGCGCCCATGCTGTGTTCGCGGACAGCAACGGCCAGGCGCTCAACATCGCCGTACGCGACATCCGGCAGGAGCTCGGTGACCGCATCACGCCGCTCCATGAAGCGTTGTTCACCTTCGCCGTCGAGGAGCGCTTCGACCGCCGCCGCGAGCGCGACGCCGCGTAGTCATCGGTGCCTCCGCGAGCCGCCGGTCAATTCGCCCGCGGGCGTGGGACGATCTCCTCCCGACCCGGTTCGTCCGGGAGGCCGGCGAGCCGGTCCGGGATCCACGAGGCGAGCAGCGCGTCGATGTCGTCGCGGGCCTCGATCAGCGAGTGACCGGTGTCCGAGAAGAGCACGATCCGCTTCGGGAGCTGCGCGCGGCGGTAGATGTCCTCGCTCGCCTCAGAACTCAGGACCGTGTCGGCGGTGCCGTGGATCAGGAGTAACGGTGCTCGGAGTTCGTCGACCTCGAGGGTGCCGTATCGCTGCGGGGACATCGCCGCCACCCCGCGCACCAACGGCGAGATCTCGCCCGCGCGGATTACGACGGCCCCGCCGAAGCTGTGACCAAGAAGCACGACATCGGCCGCGCCCACGCCGCGCAGGAACGAGCACGCCGCTAGGACGTCCGCGACGCACTCATCGAGGATGTTCGGTGCGCGGTAGTCGATGCGCACCACCGTGACACCGGCGGGAGCCAGCATCGCTGGCAGCCTGCCGTATAGCCCGCCCGCCGGGCCGTCGAGGCCGCCCGATGCGCCGCCGACGCAGATCACCGCGCCCGTGCCGCCCTCGACGGGATGGACGAGGCCAGCGATCGTCCCGCGGCTCGTCTGCAGGCCGAGCGCGAGCGTGTTGGGATCGTCGATCGCGCGCACCGACACACCGCGGATGCTCAGGCTCAGATCGCCCGCGTCGCCGTCCTCGAACGTGTCGCGCCCGTCAGTCATTGGGGGACTATACGGCGCGCGGATGCGGACGGCGGTCGCACAAGCCGTCGCCGCGCGACCGGGCGAGGGGCCACGACGGCTATGCAGATGCCATCCCCGGACATCCGCCTACGTCCCCGCGTCAGTCACCCGTAAGTGCCCCCCTGTGGCGATCACATGCGCCTGTGAGGGCGCAGAACGTCAACATTCACCGACAGGCGCGAACCTTGGCTATCCTCAATGCGATCACCTCTGGTGGAGGGCAGGGAGTCGTATGCGCGCACTCATGCTCACCCTCGTCACGTTGAGCCTGCTCCAGGCAGCCTGCTCTGGGGGTGCTTCCACTGCCACAACCGTCGTGTCCAGCCCCACACCGACAGGCCCGATGACCGTCAGCCTCAGGGAGTGGGCGATCGACGTCTCGACGCCGGTGACGAAGGCGGGAATCGTGAAGCTCGCGATCCGCAACGACGGTTCGGTCCCGCACGATCTGGTGGTGGTGAAGAGTGACCTCGCGCCGAACCGTCTCCCGACCGCCAGTGGCCGCGTCGAGCTGAGTCAGGTCACGACCGTCACTCAGACCGCGCTGCTGCCTCCCGGGGATAGGGCCGAGGCGTCATTCACTGTCGAGCGCGGCCGATACATTGTTCTGTGCAATGTGATCGGCCACTACAACTCGGGACAGTTCACTTCGTTCACGGTCGAGTAACACCCGTCGGGTGCGATCGAAGCTGAATCGGGAAGATGTGGTCGGGGCACACAGATTCGAACTGTGGGCCTCTGCGTCCCAAACGCAGCGCTCTGCCAGGCTGAGCTATGCCCCGACGACCGACTCGACGCTAGGCGCGTCGAGGAGTGCACGTCAACCGCGCTAGTCCTGGCGGCGCGCGACGCCCCGAATCTCCTCGATGTTGGCGACGCCCTCGGCGGTGAACCACTCCTCGAGCTCGCGCAGGATGTTCCACGGGGCAGCGGGGTCGAGGAACGACGCGGTGCCGACCTGCACGGCGGTAGCGCCGGCCATGATGAACTCGACGCAATCGAGGCCGGTCATGATGCCCCCCGACGCCACGACCGGGATCTCCACGACCGACGAGGCCTGGAAGACATTCCGCATCGCGATCGGCTTCACCGCCGGGCCGGAGAGCCCGCCGAAGCCGTTGGCGATCACGGGGCGGCGGCGCTTCGCGTCGATCGCCATCGCGGGAATCGTGTTCGAGACGGTGAGGGCGTGGGCACCCGCGCGCTCGACGGCCTCGGCGATCGGGCGGACGTCCGCGACACTGGGGGTGAGTTTCACGAGGAAGGGCAGGGAGGTCGCGTTCGCCACCTCGCGCACGACGGCGGCGGCATGGTGCGGGTCCTGGCCGAACTCGAGGCCGCCTGCCTCGACGTTGGGGCAGGAGATGTTGACTTCGAGCGCCGCGACGCCGGGGACGCCGTCGAGGCGGGCGGCGAGCGTGCCGTACTCCTCGAGGGTGTAGCCCATGATGTTCACGACCGCGGGCACGTTCCACCGCTCCCAGACGGGGCAGATGGTGTTGATGAGCGCGGACACGCCGATGTTCTGGAACCCGATGGCGTTGATCATGCCCGCGGGCGTCTCGACCGTCCGTGGCGTCCCGTTGCCGCGGCGCGGCTGGATCGTCGTGCCCTTGGACACGATGGCGCCCAGTTGCGCCAGGTCGAAGTGCTTCCCGATCTCGATGCCGTTCGAGAAGGTGCCGGACGCCGTCATCACGGGGTTGCGGAGCCGCAACTCGAGCTTGTGCTGCGGGGCGAGGTTGACGGACAGGTCCACGGGGGTGTCCTCGGTCGGCGGGGAGTGACCTCGATGATACCGCGCGTCGCCCGAGGCTGCCCGGCAGCGGTCGAGGAATAGCGGTGGGAACGCAGAACGGCGCCCCCGAGGGAGCGCCGTTCACGTGAGGCCCGTAGGTCTTACCGGGCGAGCCGGGTATCCCGGCCTTCGCCCCTGCAAGCCTGCTCTTCTAGAACTCGTCGGCGAGGCCGACCTCGGCCACCTTCGAGGTGCGCATCGCGGAGCGGTTCGAGTCGTTACGGAGCGTGTTGGTCTGCTCCCACATCACGGACTCGTTGGAGTTCGCGAACGCCTTGATCGCGCCGCAGCGCTTGCAGACGCCCTGGCTCTCGCGGCCGTTCGGCTCTTCGATGCGCCAGTGGTGGACGCACGTCTTCGCCGCCGGCGTCGCCGCCTGCTCCACGGTCTTCTCTTCGGTCTGGGTCGCTGCGCGAACCATGGTTACCATCCTTCTTCGCGGTGACGACACCCCGCAGTGTGTAGCCTGTCGTCGCCTCCGCTAGCGCCGGGCCGCGTCCCCTCGGTTGCGGCCGCCGGTCTACACGTCCGGCTCGTTTTGGATCATCCGGCAGGGCCAGATCATCGTCAACGTTCTCGTGCTAAATAAGTGCTAAAATTCGTTAATCATCCGACGTATTCCCTCGCATTTCCCTTCGTTTTCGCGCAGGGAGCGGAATCCGTATACTCGACTCAGCACACTAGGCACCGCGGACGAGTACTCCGAGGCTGCGCTGGCACCAACTGGCGTCAGCGCTCCCCGTATGACCTTCAACGAATGACACCCGCCGAAGGTTCCCTCGAGCGTCGCGAGCCAGACAAGACGTAAGGAACACCACTTGGTCGACCAGAACGCGGTGATGGCCGCGTTGCAGACCGTGAACGACCCCGAACTGCATCGCTCCATCGTCTCCATGAACATGGTCCAGAACCTCGCAATCGACGGTGGCAAAGTCACCTTCGACGTGATTCTGACCACCCCGGCGTGTCCACTGCGTGCCACCATCGACACCGATGTGCGCGCCGCCCTGGCCCACGTGCCCGGCATCGACGACATCGAGATCGGTTGGGGCGCCGATGTCCGAGCCGCGAGTCGGCCTGACGCCCCCAAGCCCGTCGACGGCGTGAAGAACGTGATCGCTGTCGCCTCGAATAAGGGCGGCGTTGGCAAGTCCAGTGTCTCGGTGAACCTCGCCGTGGCGCTCGGCAAGCTCGGCGCGCGCGTCGGCATCCTCGATGCGGACATCACCGGGCCCAACATCCCGACGATGCTGGGCATCGAGGGGGGCATCCTCGCCTCCGGGCAGGAGGGCCTCCACCCGATCGACGCCTACGGGGTGAAGGCCGTCTCGATCGGCTTCGTCCTGCCGAAGGGGACGCCGGTCGTGTGGCGTGGCCCGATGATCGGCTCCGGCGTCCGGCAGTGTCTGCGGGATGTCGACTGGGGCGAGCTTGACTACCTGATCGTCGACTTGCCCCCGGGCACCTCGGACGCGTCGATGACGCTCGCCCAGGAGTGCCTGATCGCGGGCGTGGTGATCGTGTCGAGCCCGTCGAAGGTGTCCGTCGAGGACGCCACGAAGGCGGTCGGCATGTTTGACCGACTCGGCGTGCCGATCTTCGGCGTGATCGAGAACATGAGCGGCGATATCTTCGGCCGCGGCGGCGCCGCCGAGGCTGCCGATGAACTGGGCGTCGAGTTCCTGGGCGAGCTGCCCCTCGACGCCGCGATCCGTGAGGGCGGCGACACGGGCGTGCCCGTGGTCGCCGGACACCCCGACACGGAGATCGCACGATCCTTCATCCACCTCGCCGAGCAGGTAGCCGCGCGCTGCTCGGTGCTTCAGTACGCCGGCGAAGCGGGGGCTGCGTGAGCCTGATCGATGAATTGAACGATGTGTCCGGCGACGGCGGCTCCAGCCCGCGTCCGCGCCGCGGCCTGGCCGAGTCGATGATCGCGGGTCGCCGCCGTCCGGGTGAGAAGCCTGCCGCGGGTGCCCGTTCGAGCGCCAGCACTGGCGACAGTGCTGGTGGCGACGAGAAGCCGAAGCCTACCGTGCGCCGACGCCGTCCTGCTGGCGCTGCCGCCG
>CANIRU010000028.1 GCA_947470025.1 Chloroflexota bacterium | reverse complement strand
TTCGCGCCGCGCTCGGCGAACTCGAGGATGATCGCGCGGCCGATGTTTCGGCCGGAGCCGGTGACTAGGATCGTCTTGCCGGTGAAGTCGAGGTCGTTGCCTGCCATCGTCATCCCTCCCAACTGCGTCATTGAGGGCGGTGTACTGCCCGCGGGGCGGGCCTGTCCACTACGCGCGGATGCGCTCGCAGACGGCGGCCGTGAACGCGGTGGTTCCGAGCGGCCCGTCGAGGTCGCGCGTGCGCGTTGCCGGGTCGGTGATCATCGCGTTCACGATGGCGTCGATCGTCCGCTCGGCGTCAGCGAAGGCAGCGTTCCCGTGCTTGCGACCGAGCCAGCCGAGCAGCATCGCGGCAGACAGGATGAGTGAGGTCGGGTTGGCGATGCCCTGGCCGGCGATGTCCGGCGCGGATCCGTGCTGCGCCTGCGCCATGCAGTGGTCGTCGCTGTGGTTGATCGAGGCGGCAAGGCCGATGCTGCCGGAGAGCTCGGACGCCTCGTCCGACAGGATGTCGCCGTACATGTTCGTGGTCACGACCACGTCGTAGTGGTCGGCCTGCCGGACGAGCAGCGCGGCCATCGAGTCAACGAGTTGCTCCTCGTACGCCACGTTCGGGTGCTGCTCGGCGATCTTGCGGACCTCGGCGAGAAAGAGGCCCTCGGTTACGTGCAACACGTTCGACTTGTGAACGGCGGTCACGCGCTTGTTGCGCGACTCCGCGAGCTCGAACGCCGCGCGCGCGATGCGCGAGGAGGCCTGCGCGGTGATCTTGCGCACGGAGAGCGCCACGTCCGGCGTCGGCATGAACTCGCCGATGCCCTGGAACATGTTGCGGTCGGCGTAGAAGCCCTCGGTGTTCTCGCGCACGATCACCAGGTCCATCGGCGCGCGCCCGTAGTGCGGGATGCCCTCGCGCGATCGGGCGGGGCGGATGTTCGCCCAGAGGTCGAGGAGGATACGAAAGTCGCCGGAGGGGTTCCGGCCGCCCTGTGCGCGCGGCGGATAGATCTGGTGAGACACCGGGCCGAGGATGATCCCGTCGGCGGCCCGCGCCGCCTCGACGATGCTGTCCTGCAGGGTGGTGCCGATGGTGTTCAACGTGACGAGGCCGATGTCGTGACGCTCATACGTGAGGCCGAGTCCGTGCTTCGCGTCGGCAGCCTCGAGGACCGCGAGCGTCGCGTCCGTGATCTCGGGCCCGATCCCGTCACCGGGCATGACGACGATGTGCACAGGCAGTCTCCGATCGGTGCGTCTGGTCTCGCGCGACTATAGAGCGAACGTGCGGTGCGAGCGCTAGACCGCGCCCGCCTCGTGCAGCCGCGCGATGTCGTCCGCGCTGTAGGCGAGCTCGCGAAGGATCGCGTCGGTGTGCGCGCCGACCTCGGGGATCGGCCCCATCGACGGTTCGATACCCTCGAGGTTCGCGGGGGGCAGCATCGCCCACAGTGGGCCCGCGGGCGAGGCGATCTCGCGGAAGCGATTGCGCTCCTTGAGCTGCGGGTGGTCGACGAAGCCCTGGATGCTGCGCATCTCCGCGAACGCGATGTCGCCGGCCTCGAGGCGCGCGGTCAGCTCGGCGCCCGTCAGCTGCTTCGTCGTCTCCTCGATCAGCGCGTACAGGGCGTCGCGGTTCGCCTGTCGCTGGGCGGGCGCGTTGAAGCGCGCGTCCGTCGCGATCGCGGGATCAGCGAGCACGGTCTCGCAGAAGCGCATCCACTCGCGTTCGTTCTGCACCGCGATGAACATCGTCGTGCCGTCGCCTGCCTCGACGGGGCCGTACGGCACGATCGCCGCGTGGTGCGCGCCACTGCGGGCGAGCGGGACGCCGCTGTAGCCGCTGTAGTACGCGGGGAAGCCCATCCACTCGCCGAGCGCCTCGAGCATCGAGACTTCGATATTCGTGCCGTTGCCCGTGCGTCCGCGGCCGATCAGTGCGGTGAGGATGCCCGTGTACGCGTACATGCCGGAGGCGATGTCGGCGATCGAGATGCCGATCTTCGACGGGAACTCTTCGGTACCGGTCGTGGAGATGATGCCGGACTCCGCCTGGATCAGCAGGTCGTACGCCTTGCGGTCGCGGTAGCTGCCGGTGGTGCCGTACCCGGAGATCCCGCAGGTGATCAGCTCGGGCCGCCTCGAACGAAGCTCCTGAGCGCCGAAGCCGAGGCGCTCGACGGCGCCGGGACCGAGGTTCTGCACGAAGACGTCCGCGCGCGCGACCAGCGTCGCGAGTACCTGACGAGCCTCGGGCTGCTTGAGGTCGAGCGTGAGCGACTGCTTGCCGCGGTTGAGCCACACGAAGTGGCTCGCGAGGCCGTTCACCGTCTGGTCGTAGTCGCGCGCGAAGTCCCCGCTGCCCGGGCGCTCCACCTTGATCACGCGCGCGCCCCAGTCCGCGAGGTGACGCGTGGCGAGCGGCGCGGCGACGGCCTGCTCCAGCGAAACAACGGTGATCCCGGACAGTGGCAGCATCCCGTGCTCCTCGATGGCTACTTTGTCAGCGTAACGGCGGTCGCCGCGGGCAGGCCGCGGGCGAATGCCTCGCGGAAGGCGTCGCTGAGGAACGCGGGGCCGCCGATGACCAGCACGCGCATGGTGCCGTCCTCGTCCTGCGTCCACACGCCGCTGGCGCCGGACGCCTTCGCAGCGGCCTCGAGCTGCTCGAGGCTCCCGCCGCGGAAGATCGCGAGCGCGATGCCGTCGCGGCTGAACGCCGGCGCGCTGGCGAAGGTTCCCGGCCCGACGACTGCACGGGCGCCGGGCGTGTACGTCGCGATCGCGGCGATCGGGCCGAGAGCGGTCGCACCGCCTATGAAGACGCCGCCGCCATTGGGCTCCGCGACGCCCGCCGTGTCGCTGGACACGGGGAGTGCGCCTGCCGGGACAAAGCGTCCCGTGGCGGGGTCGTACAGCTCGGCGGCGCCGATCTCGACGACGAACTGGCGCTCGTCCCCGGCGCGGTACGCGCCGCTGGCGATCAGCACGCGCCCATCCGCGAGCCGCAGGGCGGTGCCGCCCTGCCGCGCGAACTGCATCGAGCCCGTCGCGGTGAACGTGCCGGTCTTCGGGTCGTACAGCTCCGAGCTTGAAAGGTCCTCGGTGCCGGTCGACCCGCCCGTGAGGAGCACCCGGCCGTCGTCAAGCAGGGTCGAGTGGTGGTTGAAGCGGGCGGTGACGAGCTTGCCGGTCATCGTGAACCGGCCCGTCTTCGGGTCGTAGACCTCGGCGGTGCCGATTGCATCGAGTGTCGCGTCGAAGCCGCCCGCGATCAGCACGCGTCCGTCCGCGAGCTTCGACGCGTAGAGGCCGGAGCGCGGCGTGGACATTGATCCCGTCTGGGCCACGCTGCCCGTCGCCGGGTCGAAGATCTCGGCCGTCGCGAGCGGCAGCAGCGCGCTCGATCCCGTGACGATGAGCACTCGACCGTCGTCGAGGACGATCGCCTCGGCGCCAATGCGCGGCGTGCCCAGCGATGTGGAGGCAACCCATTTGCCATCGACCGGGTTGTAGATCGACACAGCGTCCGTCACACCGTTTGCGGTGATCCCCCCGACCACGAGCACCCGGCCGTCGGTGAGCAACGCGGTGGTTGGATCGCGCCGTGCGACGACGTCACGCGCCGGGACCGTGGTGACGAGGCCCGACGCGGGGTCATAGACCTCAGCGGTGGCGGTGAGCGTGCCGTTCGCGTCGGTACCGCCGATCGCCATCACGCGTCCGTCACGCAGCGCGATCGTGGCGTGGCCCGCGCGGGGGATGGCGAGGCGCGCCTCGGCGACGGCGAACGTCCCGGCGGTGACGGCGGGACGCGTCGGTGGTGTGGCCTTCAGGTTGAGGATGTAGCCGCCCGGGTGCCCGGTCGAAGTCGCCGCGCCGACGCACACCGTGAAGTCCCCGGTCGAGGTTGCGGTCACGCTGGCGGTGACGTCGCTGGTGACGAACGTCAGCCCGCTGTCGTCGCCGCTCGCGATCATCGCGCCGCCGGGCGACACGATGTACAGCATGGGGTCGACGGTGACGGCGCCGACGCGGGCGGTGAGCCTCTGTCCGACGCGTAGCGCGATCGGCCGGCAGTCCAGGTCTCTGCCGTGGTCCAGGACCCCGATGTTCAGCCCGAGGCTCGCCCGTCCGTGATCGCGGTCCTCGAACCGGGTTGCGGGGATGCTGGAGCGAATGCCGATCTGCGCGCGGGTCTCGCTGACCACGCTGATCCAGTACCGCTCGCCCGCGATGACGCGGCCGGTGAGCCGGGCCGTCCGCTTGGACGGGAGCAGCAGCGTCCCGGCGACCAGCTCGTCCGTCGAATTGAGGACCGACACCAGCACGCTGCCGGAGATCTGCGACGCCTCGAAGGTGAACTCCGCTGTGCCGGTCGCCGCCGGCACGAAGAAGTACGACTCATCCGGGTGCGGCGCGCCGGTCAACTGCGCATCGAACGTCGAGGATGCCACCCCTCCCAGCACGCGCTTGCTGATGCCATCGACGTCCTCGCCGTGCAGGTGTCGCTCGGCGCGCGCCCGCATGTCCTCGGCGACTGCCGCCACCATGTAGCCGCCCCGCGCCGACCCGAACTGGATGACGCCGACGACGTTCCCGGCCTCGTCGATCACCGGCCCACCGCTGACGCCCGGTTCGCCGGCGGCGTCCGTGCGCAGGTAGCGCATCCCGGCGTCGTCCCAGGTGCTGGCCTGCGAGAGCAGCCCGCGGCTGAAGATCGGCTGCGGCGAGGTGTTCGTGCGGCCGGGATAGCCGAGGACGTAGAGCTCGGTGCCGATCGCCGTGGGAGCGGCGGCGATGACCGTCTGCACGGCGCGCGCGCTCGGGAGCTCGATCAGCGCCATGTCCACCATCCGGTCGCGGGCGACGACCTTCGCGTTGCCGTACGTCATGCCGTCGGGGAAGCGCAACTTCACGGTGTCGTGGTCGCCGACCACGTGCGCGGCTGTCATGACGTGCGTCGCGTCGTACATGAAACCGCTGCCATGTCCGTCCGGCGTCTCGATCACCGGCACCGAGGGCGCGACGCGGGCGAAGATCTCGGTTGCGGCGGGCGGGATTGGCATCGTCCCCGCGAACGCGGTGCCCGGCGCGGCGAGGATGCTGCCGGCGCCGAGTGCCAACGCGGCGAGCACGGAGAGGGCCGCCCACCTGGGACAGCGCCGTGGACGTGCCGGCGCCTGCTCGTTGCTCGCCGTCGCCATCGAGATCCTCCGACTAGTGTGGGTGCCCTCAAGTTACCGCGTTGCGCCGCTCCGCGCTGCCATGGATCGCCAGTTCGGAGCGATGATGGATCGCGGAGGTACCCGATGCCTGACCTGCAGACGCGCCGCCTCGGACGGACCGGACTCGAGGTGGTGGCGGTCGGCCTCGGCGCGATGGACACGCCGCACTCCCCCGAGGCAACGGCCACGGTGCACGCCGCGATCGACGGCGGCATCAACTTCATCGACACCGCGCGCGACTACGCCGGGAGCGAATACCTCCTCGGTCAGGTGATCCGTGAGCGGGGGGGCCTCGACTTCCACGTGGCGACGAAGACGTTCGCGCGCTCCGCGGACGGCGCCCAGCGCGATGTCGATCGGTCACTGAGCATCCTCGGCGTCGAGGCGGTCGACCTGTACCAGCTCCACGACGTCTCCACGCTCGACGCCTGGGAGCGCTCGATAGACGAGGAGCACGGGGCGCTCGCCGGCCTGCGGATCGCGCAGGTCCGCGGCCTCGTCCGATACATCGGCGTCTCCACGCACAACCTCGAGGTGCTGCGACTGATCGTCGAGTCGGACGCCTTCGACGCGGTGATGGTGGACTACTCCGCGTTCGCCCCGGAGCCGGTCGCTCTGATCGAAGCGGCGCACGCGCGGGACATCGGCGTGATCGTGATGCGCCCGGTCGGCGGTTCGGGGCGGACGAGCGTCATGCGCGGTCAGCTCGATCGCGGTGAGGCAGGGCCGCTCACTCCGGCGAACCTCCTGCGCTACGTCCTCTCGCATCCGGGCGTCTCGGTGGCGATCCCGGGCGCGCGGTATCCCTCGCGGGTGCGTGAGAACCTCGACACGCTCGCCGGCTTCGCCCCGATGCCCGCCGAGGAGCAGCGCGCGCTGGAGATCGCCGCCCGCGCGTTCGACGCCCTGTAACAGCACCTGAACGGTCGCTCTTTCCCCCTCGCGGGAGACTATGCTCACCCCCGCCGGGACACCGGTCGTGCGCGCCGCGAGAGGCGCGAGGAGCGTGGAGGCACGAATGCCCGGACCGGATGGTCTGCCCCTGTTCAACGAGCTGCCCGAGTTCCCCGAGGGTGGCGAGCGCTACGCCTGGGACGTCTTCGGCAAGGACAACGACATCGGGACGGTGAACTTCATCACCCCAGAGCACATCAAGCGTGCCGCGGCGCTCGTGAAGCGGGGCGCCGCCTTCAACCTCGACCTGCCGCTGGACCTGCCACGCCGCGCCCCGGTGCCGGAGGGCGAGCGTGGACGCGGGCCGTACGAGCACGTCGTGTTCGTGCACCGCGGCGGCGGTGATGACCGCCTCGACAACTTCTACCTCCAGGGCTCCAGCCAGTGGGACAGTCTGCGCCACGTGCGCTACCGCGACCACGGCTACTACCACGGCCTGCAGGACGAAGACCTGGCGGGGAGCGACCGCCTGGGCATCCACCACTGGGCGGAGCGCGGCGGCATCACCGGCCGCGGCGTGCTCCTCGACATCCCACGTTTCGTCGGGCCCTCGTTCAAGCACACCGACCGCGTCGCCGCGGATGGCGAGATGATCGAAGCGATCGCGAAGAAGCAGGGTGTCGAGATCCGCGACGGCGACATCCTGCTCTTCCGCACGGGCTGGATGACGAACTACCTGACCCTCAGCAAGGAGGAACAGGAGAAGCCAGACGCCGTGGACGGCATGCAGACCTCATCCGGCCTGAGCGGCACGCAGGAGACCATGGCGTGGCTCTGGGACCACCGCATCGCCGCGGTCGTCGGCGACAACATCCCGTGCGAGGCGACCCCGGTCGTCGACGGCAACTTCCAGCACCGCCGCTTGCTGGCGATGTTCGGCATGCCGATCGGCGAACTGTGGGCGTTGGATGCGCTCGCCGACGATTGCGCGCGAGACGGCGTGTACGAGTTCTTCCTCGTCACGAAGCCGCTCAACCTGCCGCGCGGGGTGGGCTCGCCCCCGAACGCGACCGCGTTCAAGTAGCCGCCGTTCGAGGTGCCTCGGACGCGGGGCGCGAGACGCAGCGAGGGCCGGTGCATTGCACCGGCCCTCTTCGTGTTGCCTCGACGTTCGAGGGCTAGCGGCTGCCGCGGAGGCGTGGGTCGAGGACGTCGCGGAGCGCGTCGCCGAACATGTTGAAGGCGAGCACCGCGAGCATGATCGTCAGGCCGGGGTAAACGGCCATCCACCACGCTACCTGCATGAACTGGCGCCCCTCCGCGCTCAACATGCGGCCCCAGGAGATCAACGTCGATGGGCCGAGTCCGAGGAACGCAAGGGACGCCTCGGCAGTGATCGCCGCACCCATCGTGACCGTGAAGAGCACGAGGATCGGCGCGAAGATGTTCGGGAAGATGTACCGCGCGATGATGCGCGTGTCCGTCGCCCCGATCGCCTTCGCGGCCTCAACGTACATCTCGTGCTTCACCGCCAGCGCCGAGCCTCGAGCGACGCGCGAGGCTCGTGGGGCGATCGAGATGGCGAGCGCGAAGATCAGGTTGTTCAACGTCGGCGCGACGAGCGACACCAGCATGATCGCGATCACGATCAGCGGGATCGCCAGCAGCGCGTCCACGAACCGCTGGAGGATCGCGTCGAACCAGCCTTCGAAATACGCGGACACGGTGCCGAGGAGCACCCCGACCATGGATCCGAAGACCACCGACATCAGGCTCACCTGCAAGGACACACGCGCGCCGTAGATGACGCGGCTCAGAATGTCGCGACCGACCTGGTCATTCCCCATCCAGTAGTGGAGCGTCGGTCCTTTGAGGACGCGGGCCGCGTCGCCGGCGTCCGGGTCGTATGGGGCGATCGACGGGCCGATGATCGCCATGAGGATCAACAGCAGGATCACAAGCGCGGAGAAGGCGCCGATCGGCTTGCGCCGGCTGAACGTCCAGATCGTGCTGAACGTGCTGGCGAGCCGACTCGGCGGGGGCGCCGTCAGGCCGGTGATCGCATCTGCCGTCGGGTTGTGCATGGTCATGGTCGCTATCTTCCCTCTGGCCTAGCCGCGCCGCAGACGTGGGTCGATGAAGCCGTAGCTGAGGTCAACCAACAGGTTGACCACCACCACGATGCAACCGAAGAACAGCACGCACCCCTGGATGACGGTGTAGTCCTTCGTCGCGATCGCACTGACCGTGAGCGTCCCCACACCCGGCAGCGCGAAGATGGATTCGATGATCACGGAGCCACCCAGCAGGTTCGAGAGTTGCAGCGCGAGGAACGTGAGCACCGGGATGAACCCGTTGCGCAGCGCGTGCCGCGTGATCACGACCCGGGTGGCGAGGCCCTTTGCGTACGCCGTCCGAATGTAGTCCTGCCGCAGTACCTCGAGCATCGAGGAGCGCACCATACGGGACACGGAGCCCATCAGGTTCATGGCGAGCACGGTGGCCGGGACCATGAATTGCTGAAGGTTCGCCAGCGGATCCTGCGCGAACGGGACGAAGAAGAGCGGTGGGAAGTAACCCCACATCGCGGGGAGCACGATCGCCAGCGTGCCGATCCAGAAGACCGGCGCGGCGAACGCGAAGATCGTCAGCAGGCGAATGCCGTAGTCGTAGAAGGTGTCCTGACGCAGCGCGCTCATGACGCCGATCGCGATCGCCAGCACGGTGGACATTGTGATGGACAGCAGCGCCATCTCCAGCGTGACCGGGAGGGCCGTTCGGATCTTCTGTGCCACCGGCTTCTGGTCGTATGCCGACCGGCCGATATCGCCCTTCACGAGGTTGATCATGTAGTAGCCGAGCTGCACCGGGATCGGCTGATCGAGGTGCAGTTCCTTGCGGATCTGCGCCTTCACCGCCTCGGACGACCCGGTGGAGCTCGTCGAGCCGGACACGAGCAGGTCCGCGATGTCCGTCGGGACGACACGGACGGCCGTGAAGACGATCAGGATCACCAGGAACAGGGTCGGGATCGCCAGCAGCAGTCGCCGGGTCACGTAGATCAGCATCGGGCAGCCCCCTCAGGCCGAGTGTCGATCCGTGCGGTAGTTGAGAAGGGGAATACTCGAAATGGGCTAGGGGCGCAAGGTGCGCGCGCCCTAGCCCATTTCGTGGTACCCACCCGGCGGACGTCGAGGCCGCCGCCCCGGCGTCCACCGCTGGTCCGCTATTTGCCCTTCCAGGCGGCGTGCATCCACTCCATGCCCGGCGGGTAGTTGCCCGGCATGGGGAAGTTCCGCAGTTTCGAGTTGTACGCGTTGAACTGTCGCGGGTTCGGGCGCGACGCCATCGGGAGGTGCTTCTCCCAGATGTACGACTGCATCTTCCGCGACTTCTCGAAGGCTTCCTTGTCGTCCAGAGTGCCCTTGAGGTCCGTCACCATCTTCGTGAACTCGGCGTCCTCAAAATTGGAGCCGTTGCGGTTCCCACCCTTGAGGTACGGCGCGAACAGGTGCTCGTGCCAGTTCGGGATGGTGTACCCGGTGGTGTTCATGTCCTGGTAGCCGCCGCCGGGGCCGGCCGCGCCGAGGTACATCTTCGGCAGGCCGATGCTGTAGTCCTCGGTCTTCAGCGTGGTCTTGATGCCCAGGTTCTGCTCCCACTGCTTGGTGATGAGCTGCAGCTGGACGCCGTCGGTCGTGCCGTTCGAGCTGTAGTAGTACTCGACCGGCATGCCGGCCTTGCCACCGGCCGCCTCGAAGAGCTTCTTGGCCTCAGCCGGGTCGTACTTGAAGACGTTCATCGCCTTCACCTCGGCCTCGCTGAACGCCATCTTGCCGAAGTCAACGGGGACGATGCCGGCCCACTTGCCGGCGCCCTGCTGCGTCTGGTCGATGTACGCCTGTCGGTCGAACGCCTTCGACATCGCGAGGCGCAGGCGGTAGTCCGCCCACTTCGGGTTCTTCATGTTCCACGTGATGTTCGAGGAAGCCGCCGAGATGTTCTCGAACGTCTTGATCGTCGGCCCCTCCAGCGACTTCACGTCGGCCGGGGTCAGCGTGGCGGAGTCCACGTAGTCGACCTGGTTCGTCTTCAGCGCCGCATTCCGGGTCGCCGCGTCCGTGATCACCTTGATCAGGTAGCGGTTGAACCAGATGTTCTTCGCGTCGATGTAGTCCGGGTTCTTCTTGTAGGTCGAGCCCTCGCCCTGCAGGTACTGCTCGTGGATGTACGGGCCCGGGCCGATCGCCTTGGTCTTGTAGTCGTTCTCGATCTCCGGCGGCGTGATCAGCGCCGACTCCGCGCCGAGCGAAGAGATGAGGTACCGCGACGGCTGCTTCAACTTGAAGACGACCGTGTTCTTGTCCGGCGTCTCGATGGTGCTGATGTCGTCGAATCGGTTCGTGAAGGAGCTCTTCGGGTGCTTCATGTAGCGCTCGACGGAGAACTTCACGTCCGCGGAGGTGAACTCACGGCCATTCAACGGGGCGATATTCTGGTACTTCACACCCGGCTTGAGCTTGAAGGTCATCGTCTTGCCGCCATCGGCGCTCTCGAACGACTGGACCACGTAGGACGGGATCCACTTCACCGACGCCGGGTCGTTCAGGTTCTCCAGCGTGGAGAAGAACAGGCGCGGGTACACGAGGCCGATGCGCTCCGGCACCGTGTAGACGTTCGAGTCGAGGGGCTCAAGG
Organism: Chloroflexota bacterium; assembly: GCA_947470025.1. Classification (GTDB taxonomy): domain Bacteria; phylum Chloroflexota; class Dehalococcoidia; order UBA2979; family UBA2979; genus SHYQ01. The sequence continues at coordinate 8,424 of CANIRU010000028.1, read as the reverse complement.
CTCACCGCGTCGCGCGTCTGGACGAGGACGAACGCCTCGCTCATCTGCGGCTGCTCGCCCGTCGGCGTGCTGACGCTGGTCGCCGGGCCGCTGCTCGTCGCGCTCGGCGCAGCGTTGTTCGCGCCACCGCCGCAGCCAATGAGGGCTGCGCCCGCCAGTCCGGCGCTGCCGATGGCAGCACCGCGCAATAGCGTGCGACGGCCGACAGACCGCTGCCAGTATCTCGACACTTCGGACATGGGTTCCCTCCGATGTTGCGTACAGACGTGATTGCACGTCGGCGCGAGGTTAGTCCGGCGTACAAAAGCGGTCAAACCTCTTACGACGAAACGTTTTCCCGCCGTCCGCGGATTCCTGACCCAAACCGCGAGGTGCGCGAGCGGGAGGCCGTGCCCCTGCCGGAGCGCACAAGGGAGCTGTGGCCTACAGTGCGTCCTCGACCTCCCGTGTACGTCAGGGTTGGATGCATCGATGGCCCGGAACAGCGGCGGACTGCGCGACGCATTCGTCGCGCTCGCCTACCCGGATTTCCGCCGCTTCGCGGCGTCGCTGCTGCTGACCTCGATCGGCGCGCAGCTCGTGCAGTTCGTGATCATCTACCAGATCTACGCGCTCACCGGGAGCGCGCTGCAGCTCGGTCTGACCGGGTTCGCGCGGATCGTGCCGCACGTGATCCTCTCGCTGGTCGGCGGCGTGATTGCCGACCGGGCGAACCGCGTGCGGATGATTCAGATCGGCCAATTCGGAAACGGCATCTCGGTGCTGGCGCTCGCCATCCTGACGCTGACCGGTCATGTCCAGGTGTGGCACCTCTTTGCGGCGACCACGATCAACGCTGCCCTGACGGCGCTGACCCAGCCCGGCCGCACCGCCCTGATCCCGATGTTCATCCCGCCCGAGAAGCTGGTCACCGCGCTCGCGCTCAACTCGACGATCCAGCAGTCCTCGCAGATCGTTGGGCCCGCGCTCGCCGGGCTCCTCGTCGGGACCGTGAGTATCGGCGCGAGCTACGGGGTCAACGCGGCCGTCTACCTCGTCGCGATCATCGCGATGATGGGCATCCGGACGTCCGTCACTCTGCCGCCGGCTACGGAGAAGCCGTGGCGCAGTCTCGTCGAGGGTCTGGCGTTCGTGGGCCGCACCCCGGTGATCGTGACGCTGCTGCTGCTCGACCTGAGCGCGATGGTGTTCGGGGGCTACCGCGTGCTGCTGCCGATCTTCGCGGAGCGGCTGGGCGTCGACGCGGTGGGCCTTGGCTGGCTCGGGGCGGCGCCGGGCGTGGGCAGTGTCCTCGGGGCGATGTTCATTATGTCGCGTGGAAACATGCGCTACAAAGGCCTCTACACCGTCGCCGGGATCCTTGGGTATTGCGTCGCGCTGGCCCTATTCGCCGCATCGCCGTGGTTCTGGCTGGCGCTGTTCGCCAGCGCACTGCTCGGCGCGACGAACTCGATCCAGACGGTGCCGCGGAACACCGCGATCCTGATGGCCTCGCCGCCGCTGTTGCGCGGTCGCGTCGAGGCGTTCCGCAGCATGCTCGCCGGCGGCGGTCCTTCCGTGGGCTTCCTGCTGGCGGGCACGCTCGCCGCCGCGTCCGGCCCTGTCTTCGCGGTCGTTGGCGGTGCGGCGGCGTGCGCCGTCTTTGTGAGCGTGCTCGGTCTCACGCGGCGCGAGCTGCACGACCCCGATCTCGGACAGAAGGCCGCTGCGGACCCCGCGCCCTCGTAGACACGGATCGTGATGCTGCCGCACAGCTGGTGCAGCACGCATGTCCCCTATTCGACACATCGAGGCCGACGCGATCCGTGAATTGCAATGTCGTGATCCGGCGCAGTCCGCGCGCATGCCCGGTGTATGTGTTCGATCGATCGCGCGATCCTGATGTGCACGCTCGGGCGGATCGAACGCGTGACGATGTCGCGGGATCGCAATCGACGCGGTAACGCAATGGTGCAATCAGGCGTTGTTACGGGTAACCTCGGTTGGTGATTGAGGACTGCCGCATGACGCGTTGGATGTTTCCCTTGCTGGCCGTGCCGCTCGTGATCGTCGCGTTGACGATCACGTTGCTGCGGCCCTCCGACGCGCACGCGCAGATACCGCCGACGTCGTACGGCCCGATCGCGAAAATGGCGTTGACGTCGATCAGTCAGAATCGCGGGCAGTGCTTCCTGTGGGTGCGCGAGGTGGTGAAGGCCGCCGTCGGCCGCACGGTCGGCTATGACTACCACGGCGGCTATTTGCAGGCCGGTGCGATCGAGGTTCCCCTGCTGTCCGCGAAGGACGGCGACATCATCCAGGTCACGAACCCCGCGAACACGAAGGGCGATGCCGACTATCCGGGCCTCCACACGGCGATCGTGCTCGACAACCTGGGCAACGGAAAGTTCCGCGCGATCGACTCGAACTCCAATTACGACGGCATCGTGCGCATCCGCGAGCAGTACAACCCGGCGGAGCTCTCGGCGCGGTACCCCGGCCTCGTCGTGCGCGTGTACCGCATCGAGGGCACCCCGACCCCGGCAGCGACCGCCCTGCCCGCAGTGCCGAAGGCTGCGATCGTCCCCACCGCGCCGACGTTCACCGCGACCGGTACGCTGCCCGCTCCGGGCGCGACCGTCACCGTCGCCGCTGAGGGCGACTGCCTGCGCGTGCGCAGTGCGGCCGGCCTCACCGGGTCGGTGATGGGCTGCCTGCCGACGGGCGGCCAGGCCACCGTGACGCAGGTCGGCGCCGCAGCCGACGGCTACACGTGGGTGAAAGTGTCCGCAGGCTCCGTCAGCGGATGGGTCGCCGCAAACTACCTGAGCCCCGCCGTGGCGGTCACCTCGACGAACCTCGCGCCGGCGAACAGTCCGATCGCGTCGATCCCCGCGTCCCCGGTCGTCGCCGCTGTCGCGCCGCCTCGAGGTACCTTCGCCGCGAAGCCGGTGTACGGCGCGGAGGGTGGTCAGTCCGCCTCGGTGTTCCTCGGCGGCTCGCTCGACGAGCTCCTCACCGCCGCGACCGACGCGAAGGCGACCGGCGTATGGGCGCAGGACATCAAGGGCGAATTCCAGCTCCTGATCGTGGGCGGGCCGACGTTCATCATCGACCAGTTCCGGTCGCGGCTGAGCGGGTTCAACGGCCCGACGGCGGTGACCCTGATCGGCAGCGCGTCCTAAGCGCTCGTCCGATCCGCCATCGCACTGCCTACTGCGCGTCTTCGTCCTCGCCTGGCGGCGGAGCCGCGATGACGATCGCCTCTGCGACACCCCGCCCGTCGATGCGCGCGACGCGCAGGCTGATGCCCTCGAACGTCACGACATCGCCGACCCGTGGCGGACGCTCGAGGAGCGCGAGCACCAGTCCGCTCACGGTTTCGACGTCCGCATGTTCGACCGCGCGGCGCAAGCGCTCGCCCAGCTCGTCGAGGCGCACCGTCCCGGCGACGTGCAGCCGCCCCCCGGCATCCTCGAACAGTTCGCTGCGTGACCCGGACTCATCTACGCGGCCGAGGATCTCCGTGCTGACGTCGTCCGGCGTGATGATGCCGGCGGTGCCGCCGTGCTCGTCGAGCACCACGGCGAACTGCACGAGTTGATCGCGCATCCGCTTCACGACCGTCTCCAGCGGCGTCGAGGACGGGACGAACGGCGCGACACGCACCATGCGCCCGCGCAGCGGCGTCTGCGAGATCACGAGCGCCGCCAGGTCGCGCACATGCACCACGCCCACGATGTCGTCGAGGTCCTCGCGGTACACGGGGTAGCGCGTGTGCGGCGTGGCGCGGAGCAGCGCGGCGATCTCCTCGTGCGAGGCGTCGAGGCGCACGCCGTCCACCTGCACGCGCGGCACCATCACGTCCTCGGCGGTGAGCGCGCCGAGGTCGAACAGCTCGCGGAGCACGCGCTCCGCCCCGCGGTTCAACATGCCGCCCTGGAGACTCTCCTCAACAACGAACTCGAGCTCCTCGGGCGAGTAGTAGCGCTCCTGGCTGCCCTGCGAGCGGTCGATGCCGATGATGCGCAGGACGGCGTTGCCGAACGCGTTCAGCATCACCACCAGCGGGAAGAAGATGCGCTGGATGAGCATCATCGGCGGGGTGACGCGCAGCGCCGTCGTCTCCGCGTGCTGGAGGGAGAGCGACTTCGGCACCATCTCGCCGATCACGATGTGCAGATACGTCAGGATCGAGATCGATACGAGCGAGGCGATCGTGTGCGCGGCGAGCCACGCCGGGAAGATCGTGACGTCGTGCAGCAGCGTCTCGAACCATGCCGCGAGCGCGTGCTCGCCGTACATGCCGAGGCCGAGTGAGGCGAACGTGACGCCGAGCTGCGCCGTGGCGATGTAGCGGTCCTGCTGCCGCGGATCGCGCAGGATGTTCGCCACTCGTGCGGCGATGCCATGCCCCGCCGCGGCGCGTCTCTCGATGGCAGCGCGCGGTGCACCGACGATCGCGAACTCCGCGGCGACGAACAGCCCGTTCAACAGCACCAGCGCGATCACGATGAACGCCGGGAGCAGGCTACTCATGTGCTGCCTCGCTCAACTCAGCGAACGAGGCGACCGGCGTCGCGAGGAGCGTGTGCACCGCGCGGTGCTCGACGCTCTCCACGTCTACCTCGACGCCATCGATGACCGCGTGGTCGCCGGGCACGGCGAGGTGCCCGAGATGCTCCGAGACGATGCCGCCGAGCGTGTCGCTCTCGCCCTGCCACAGCACGCCCAGCCACTCGTGCGCCTCGTCCACGCGCATCCGGCCCGGTAGCCGCACCCGGCCGTCCTCGAGGCGCTCCGGGACGACCTCGCCGGGTGTCGCCGCATCCTGCACGCCGAGCACCTCGGCCAGCAGGTCCTCGAGCGTCACGAGGCCGGAGACGCCGCCGTGCTCGTCGACCACGACCGCCTGCTCGGAGTGCTGGCGGCGGAGCTCCGCCACGAGGCGCTCTGCGCGGATCGACTCGGGGACGTGCGCGATCGGGCGCATCACCGCCCGCGCCGGCAGGTCGGCCTCGTCCGACGCGATGCGGCTGGCGACCTCCTTGGCGCGGAGCACGCCGACGATACGGTCCACCGTGCCCTCGAACACCGGCAGTCGCGTGTAGGAGGACGCGACGAGCGCTTCCTGTACCTCTCGGAGCGTCGCGCTCGCTTCGACGCCCACGATGTCGCGGCGCGGGATCATTAGCCGTCGTACCGGCAGCACGCTCAGGCGCAGCGCACGGTCGAGCCGGTCCTGCTCGTCGGCGGAGAGCAAACCCCCGTCGCGGCTCTCCGCGATGAGGAACGAGATCTCCTGCGGCGAATGGATGTGGCGGTGCCCGACGGTTGGCGCGCCGAGGATGCGCAGGATGCCGATGCCGCTGCCGTTGAGCACGCTGATCAACGGCCTGAACAGCCCGAGCGACACGCGCATCGGGATCGCGGTGTAGATCACCGTCTGCGTCGGGTACTGGAGCGCCAGCGACTTCGGCACCAACTCGCCGATCACCATCGCGATCGAGGTGAGCGCGATAAGAGTGATCGTCGCGGCGACCCCGAGGGCAGCGGCCGGGGTGAGCCCCGTCGCGGCGGAGAGTGGCCCGACCAGCGCTGGCGTGATCGTCGCCTGTCCGTACGCGCCCAGGATGAGGCTGGTGAGCGTGATGCCGACCTGGCATCCGGCGATGTACCGATCGAGGCCTGCGGGGTCTTCGAGGACGCGCAACATCCAGCGGGCTGCACGGCTGCCGTCCTCGGCGGCCTGGCGGATGCGCGTGCGTCGCGCCGAGACGCCGGCAAACTCCGCCGCCACGTAGAGGGAGGTGAGGACGATCAGCACTGCGATGACGGTGAACGCCGTGATCATCGCAGCGCCCACCGATGGCTGCCGGGGCTGTCGTCAGAACGTTCTGCGGTCATCAACACGAGCGTACAGGAACGCGTGCGACGCGAACAGCGATCACCATTGCCAACCGGTTGGGTTGCGGCGGCGAGGCATCTCCGACGCTCGGATTTCGCCGTGTGCCAGGGTGCTTCGTCGGTCGCTGGCCGCGTACGCCGCTAGAATCGACTCCCCGCAACGATGCGGAGCGCCGTCGAGGAAGTCCGATGAGTCGAGTCGCGGTGATCGGTGCCGGTGCGGTGGGCTGCTACTACGGCGCGCGGCTCGCTGAGGCGGGCCACGAGGTGCACTTCCTCATGCGCCGGGACTACGACGCCGTGCGCGCGAGCGGGCTGCGCATCGAGAGCGTCGACGGTGATGTGCACCTCGAGCATCCGCTGGTCGCGCGCAGCAGCGCGGAGATCGGGCCGGTCGACTGGGTGCTGTGCGCGCTCAAGGCGACGGCGATCGAGGAGATGCGCGGTCTCGTCGCGCCATGCGTCGGCCCCTCGACGCGCATCCTGCTGATCATGAACGGCCTGGGGCTGGAGGAGCGCGTTGCGGAGTGGTTCGGCGCCGCGCGCGTCTTCGGCGGTCTCGCATTCACCTGCATCAACCGCGGCGCCCCGGGCACCGTGCAGCATCTCGACTACGGGCCCGTGACGATCGCGCACCTCGAGGACGACCCGGACGAGATCGCCGCGGGGATGGCGCTGTGGGCCGATGCGAAGGTGAAGACGCTGGCCGCGCCGTCGCTGCTGGCGGCGCGCTGGGCGAAGCTGGCATGGAACATCCCGTTCAACGGCCTGACGGTGACCGCCGGCGGGGTCACCACAGACCGCGTCCTCGGGCAGCCCGGCCTGCGCGCCGCGGCACACGCCGTCATGCGCGAGGTGATCGCGACGGGCAACGCCGACCTCGCCGCCCACGGCTCGGCGGAGCGCCTCGACTCCGATGCGATTGTGACCGACCTCATCGGGCGCACCGACGTCATGACCGCGTATCGTCCAAGCACGATGATCGACTTCGTCGACGGCCTGCCCATGGAGGTCGAGGCGATGTTCGGCGAACCGCTGCGGCGCGCGCAGGCGATCGGCGTCGACACACCGTACCTCGCGCTGATCACGGCGCAGATGCGGTCGCTCGACGCGCTGGCGACGGAGCGGCGAGGCGGCTGACGACAGGACAACAGGGCGGCGAGCGAGGAGACACGAATGACATTGCAGGTGCGACGGGTGGTCACGGGCCACGATGCGGACGGCAAGGCGATCGCGATCATCGACGACATCGTGACCGGGGAGCCTCGACGGCCCGGCGCGGACGCGTCGTTGATCTGGACGAGCATGGGCTGGCCCAACAACAACGACGGCTCTGAGGACGAAGGCAAACGCGAGGGGGTCGCGACCACCCTGCCGGGCGGCACGGTGTTCCGCATCCTCTCGCTGGAGCCGGGCAACGCGCCGCGGATGCACCGGACGGACTCCCTCGACTACTCGGTGGTGCTGTCGGGCGAGATCGACATGGATCTGGACGACGGGGTCACCGTGCACTGCAAGGCGGGCGACGTGATCGTCCAGCGCGGCACCGTGCACAACTGGGCCAACCGAGGTACGGAGACCTGCGTCCTCGCCTTCGTGCTGATGGACGCGAAGCCCGTCGAGGTCGGCGGCAAGACGCTCCTCGCTGAGGGGTAGCTAGTCGTCGCGACCGACGAAGCCGAGGTTGTAGCCGAACGCATCGCGCGGGCCCACGAGGAGCACCAGCTCGCCGTTGGCCCGCCGCCCGGTCGCGGCCGGGATCACCTCGTGCGCGGCGAGCCAGGCGGCGCTCGCCGTGATGTCGTTCGAGCGGTGGATTGCCTGGAACGGGCCGGGGCCGCGCGCGTCCATGGCGTCCTGGGTGGGGCCGGGGCCGTACGCCTCGCCCACCACGACCTGGCTCTGGCCGAACGTGTACATCGCCATGTTCGCCTTGATGATGATGCCGTCCTGCGTCGTGGGCGGCGGTCCCCCGAGGACACGGCTGTACGCTTCGACCATCCCATCGAGATCCGTCCCCGCGATGTAGATGCGCTCGATGCCGAGGATGCCGTTCGGGTGCGGTGCGCGCTGCGGCACCTGCCGCTGCCGGGCGTCAAGGTCGGTCAGATGCTGCACGAACTGCAGCGGCGGCGCGCCCTCCTCGAGCAGCGTGGCGAGCAGCCACTCCAGCCGTTCGCCGGATGGCGTCGTGCGGCCGCACGGCATCGGATCGGTGACTCCGACGCCACGGGCGCGCATCGCGGCCGCATCCGCCGCGAGGTCGTCGCTCGCCAGCACGATCCAGCGCAGCCCGCCGCCTGCCGCGGCGTACGCCGTCAACTCCGCGCCGGCCTGCTCCGGGTCCTCGACGGCGATCAGCTCCAGGTGCTGCGTCTCGTGGTAGACGATCGCGCTGCGGGTGCCCGTGCCCTCCAGCGCCCCCGTGTCGTACACGTGAAAGCCGAGGCGCGTGTACCGCTCGATCGCCGTGTGTATGTCGGGAACCACGATGACGAGGTGGTCAACATTCGTGAGCATCGGACTCCTCGTGCGTGT
>CANIRU010000027.1 GCA_947470025.1 Chloroflexota bacterium | reverse complement strand
GTGCGCGCTCGCTGCCGCGTCGGATCGCGCGCCTCGTTCGCCCGCGTCGATGAGCGACGCGCTGCTGGCGGAGATGCGCCGCGCGCTGCGCCTGCCCTACACGCCCGCCCCGCTTGCCCGCCTCGCGCAGGTCGAGGGCTATCTCGAGTTCGTGTGGCCGCAGGTCGCGTCGATCGTGGAGACGGCGGGCTTTCTTGCCAGCGCGCGCTACATGGCGGACATGGCCCTAGACGCTGTTGAGGCGGTGTACGAGCCGGTGCTGACGCGCGGGACGCTGCGTGAGGCCGGGATGACCGAGGCGGACCTCGACGCGCTCACGGGCGTCATCGACCTGTTCCACTACACGCAGCCGCAGCTCCTGCTGCTCCTCGCCGCGCTGGCGGAGGCGTTCGACCGGCCCGAGGTCGGCGGGTACGGCCGCCCCGAGCCACGCGATGACAGCGCCCGCGAGCAGACGCACGTCGCGCTGCGCGTGCGCCTCGAGGCACCGAAGACACCGCCGCTGCCCGAGATCGCGGGGGCGCTGGGCCTCGACGCCGCGCCCGACCTGTACCGCGCGGTGGCGCACTGGCCGGGGTACCTCGAGGTCGCGTGGGAGGAGCTGCAGCACCTCGGCGCGTACCCCGATTTCCGGCGACGCGGGCGCGCGCTGTATTTCTACGCGCGGTCCGGCGCGCGGTTCCTCGCGCAGCCGGTGCATGCGAACGCCGAGGCGCTGCGCGCCGCTGGGCTGACCGAGCACGCGATCGCCGCCGCGAAGGGCACCCTCGACGCCGCGCTCCCCGCGACGGCGACGCTGATGATGCACGCCGAGGCGATGCGCGCCGGCCTCGGCATCCACGACCGCGAGGTCGTCACCGGATAGCGCCTACAATCGGCACATGACCACCGACGAGGACGACACCCCGTACGACACGTGGGACCCGCACGATCCGGGCGTCGAGGATGCCCTGCGCGAGGCCGAGCTCGGCACGCTGCAGCTCATCTACAACTCCTCGAACTACGTCTTCCTGACGCGCCTCGATCACCCCGTGCTCGGTCCCGGCACCGGCGTCTACAAGCCCCGCCGCGGCGAGCAGCCGCTGCACGACTTCCCGGACGGCCTGTACGAGCGCGAGATTGCCGCGTTCGAGCTGTCGAGGCTCCTCGGCTGGGACCTGGTGCCGCCGACGGTGGAGCGGGACGGTCCGCATGGCGTCGGGTCGATGCAGCTCTTCATCGAGCACGATCCGAACGAGCACTACTTTGCACTGCGCGAGCGCGACGACTTCGACGAGCAGTTGGTGCAGATGGCGGTGTTCGACCTGATCACCAACAACGCCGACCGCAAGGCGAGCCACATCCTGCTCGACCCGACGCAGCACATCTGGGGCATCGACCAGGGGCTGTGCTTCCACGCGCAGCAGAAGCTGCGCACCGTCGTCTGGGACTACGCCGGTACCGGCATCCCGGCCGCGTGGGTCGAGGATATCCGCCGCGTCACCGCGCTCCTCGAGGCTGACGACGAAGCCTCGGTCGAGGCGACGCTGGCGTTCCGCGCGCGGATCGCTGACCGCGAGCTGGCGTCCATGCTGCGCCGCTGCCGCGCGCTCCTCGACGAGCCGGTGCTCCCCGAGATGTACGAGGACTACCGTTGCGTCCCCTGGCCGATGATCTAGCCGCTACCAATTCTCAACATAGCCGCTACTCGCCTCATCACCGGGGCCTGCGATCGTGCGTGTTCAGTGGTGAGTCGAAGAGCCGATCGACGGCTGTCTCGGCCACGGCAAGGACGCACCCTGATGGACAGGGCTCCCACCGTTCGTCCGCGATCGATCGTGATCCTCGATCGCCGCCCGGAGTATGCACGCATGCTTGCCAGCCTCGCAGCTGAGGATCATGGCGAAGTGCCCATCGGCCTGTTCGACAACCTCGACGACGCGCAAGGATGGGTCGAGACGGCCGTGAGCCCCGTTGTGGTGCTGGTGGACGTTGCAGCGAACAACGGCCTGGTGGTCGAGCGTGCGCTGCAATGGCGCGAACGCCTCGGCATTGTCGTGATCGCCATGTTCGACGAGCGCAACGACGATGACGTGGAACGCGCGAACGTGGTGGATGCCGACGCGACATTCGCGAAGCCGTACCGTAAGGAGATGTGGGCCTGCTCGTTCGGTGCGTTCCTGCGCGATGTCCTACCGCCGGATCGCATCACGCCACCCATCGAGCACCCCGACTAGCCCGCGACGCTGAGCACCTCGTCGACCCACGCGAGGACACGCGTGCGCACCTCCTCCCGCGCCCGGCGCAGGCTGTGCGTCGCGCCGTCGAGGATGACGAGCTGCTTTGGCTCACTGGCGGTCTCGAACAGCAGCTCGGAGCAGCGCGGCGAGAGCCGCGTGTCGTCGCGCCCGTGGATCAGGAGGATCGGCCGCGGCGCCAGCAGGCGGACGCGCTGCGCCCCCGCCGTCTGCGTCGCCAGCGTCACGACGCCCGCGACCGTCGAGGCGCGCACGCCGCCCTCGATCACCACCGCCCCGCCGAAGGAGTGCCCGACGAGCACGATCCGCGTCATCCCGCGTGCCTCGATCCACGCGATGCCCGTCAGCAGATCGTGGACGCCCTCCTCGACGTCGTTGGGGAAGCGATGCAGCCGGAAATCGACGCGCAGCGACGCGATCCCGCGCCCCGCGAAGTCCTCGGCCAGCGTGGGGTAGAGCGCCTCCGCCGGCCCCTCGAACCCCCCGTCCGCGCCCCCCATCAGCAGCACTGCCCGCCCGTCCCCCGTGCCGTCCGAGGTGAACCGGGCCTGCACGGTGCCTCGATCAGTCGCGATCTCCATCGGTTCGTCTGAGGTCATGCCGCACCCTTCCGCAGACCCTCACTCTGCCCGCTCCCACTGCGTGGGCGAGGGTCCTGAACGGGCGCTGCTTTCGTGATGGTCCGAGTCGGGAAGCTCGAAGGGGCGAAGCGCCTTCGATTCTCATCCCCTTCCCGCGCAGGGAAGGGGCAGGGGATGGGCCGCCCCGCGTTGCCACCTCGCACGTCAGTCGTCATCGAGACCGCTGCGCCCGGCTCAACGCCCAGGCAGCCCTCGAACAGAGCAACGGCGCCCTCAAGGGCGCCGTGGCGTTCGTTTCCGCGCGGATCATCCGCGCTACTGGATCGGCGAGAGCTTCGTCGGGATCAGGCGCGTGATGCGGTGCTTCTCGCGATCGACCAGTGGGCCGACCTTCGGCAGCAGCACGTTCTTCCAGTGGTCGCTCTCGTAGATCGCCTCGTACTTCTTCACCCGGTCGGCTTCGTCCTCGAAGCGCCGCATCCAGACGTAGATGCCCTCGTTGTCGTCGCAGACGAACGACCCGAGGACGGCGACACCGTTCTGGATCTGGAACGGGATGATCTCCGTCTCCATCATCTTGACCCACTCGTCCCGCTTGCCGGGACGCACCGTGTACTCGCGTAGCTCGATCAACATGTCCGGTTCCTTCGCTATCCATCCGCCGTCACCGGCGGTTGGCGGGATTCGTGCCTGTGACCTTAGCGGATGATGCCCCGCGCGCGAAGCGCCTCCGCCTCCGCCGCGTCCAGCCCGCACTCCAGCAGCACCTCGACGGTGTGGGCGGCGAGGGCGGGCGCCGGGCCCGAGGCGCGCGTGGGCGTCTCGGACATCCGCACCATCGGGCCGACCACGCGCTGGTGTCCGGTCACCGGGTGGTCGAATTCCACCATCACGTCCATCGCCTGCACCTGAGGGTCGTCCGCCATCTCCTCCGGGAACTGGACGGGCGCCGCCGGCACGCCGGCCGCCTCGAAGTCCGTGACCCACTCCGCGGCGGTGCGGGTCAGCATCTTCGCGGAGATCTCATCCTTCCACGCGCTCACCCGCGCCTGCTGTGCGGGATCCGTGAGGTCGAACGCCTCGTCGTCGGTCGTCTCGTGGTGCATCCCGAGCACGTTGCGCGCGCCGGCCCGCGTCGGCTTCGTCAGGCAGCCGAGGACGATGGCACCGTCCTTCACGTTGTATCCGGCGTAGTACAGCCGAGGCGGCCCCGCACCGGCCCAGCGATAGTCGCGCCGCGCGCGCACCTGGTCGGCGAACGTCGCGCCCTCGGTGCGCATCGCGCGCAGGCGGTCGACCATCGGGTCGCGCAGGATCGCGTCGGTGACGTCCTGGCGCATCACGTAGAAGTCCTGGATCGCGAGCGCCGAGTTCAGCAGCGAGGCGTCGATGCGCTGGCCCAGGCCGGTCTTCGTGCGGTGGAGCAGCGCCGCGGTGATCGACATCGCGCAGGCGATGCCCGTCACGTAGTCGGAGATCGCGGGCGTCATCTGCTCGGGCTCGTCGTTGTCGCCGATCTTCTCGTCGCCCGCGATCAGCCCCGTGTACGCTCCGGCGACGAGGTCGGTCGCGCCCTTGCCGGCCAGCGGCCCGCGGTCGCCGAAGCCGGTGATGGTCGCGTAGATGATGCCGGGATGGATCGCCTTCAGCGTGTCGTAGTCGATGTGCAGGCGTTCGGGCACGCCAGGCCGGTAGTTGATCAGCACCGCATCGAATTGCGGGATGATCCGGTGGATCAGCGCCTGTCCCTCCGGCGTCTGGAGGTCGACGGCGAACGACCGCTTCCCGCGGTTGAGCGACTGGAAGCGCTTGCCCTCGCCGGGCACGATGGCGCCAGAGGCGCGGTAAGCCTCGCCGTCGAGGGGTTCGACCTTCACGACGTCCGCGCCGAAGTCGCTCAGCACCACGCCGCCGAACGGCGCGGCGACGATCTGCGAGAACTCCAGGATCCGCACGCCCGCCAGTGCACCGTCCGCCATCGTCTGCCTCCTCGACCGGGCGAGCCTAGACGACGGGGCGGATGCGTGCCAATCGAGGAGCGTGGTCGCCGGGATCTGGTGGTCTAGGCGGCATCCGCCGAGGTGGGCAATACGCAGGCGAGCAGCCCGCGCAGCAGATCGCGCGTGGTGACGATGCCGACATAGCCGCGTGCGCCGTCCGTCACCGGCAGCGCGGACACGCTCCGTTCGAGGATCAGCGCGGCGGCGTCCTCGATCGTCGCGTGGATGTCGATCGATGCGATGTCGTAGGAGGCGATCTGGAACACGGGGCGGCGCATCGCCTCCTCGTCGTGCCGCGAGGCGACCGCCGCGCGGGCGGGGCTGAGCCGGTGGGCGATATCGCGGTCGGAGACGATGCCGACAATCTTGCCGCGGTCGCGCAGGAGCACGTGATGGACGCCATGCGCCTGCATCGTCGCGCGGGCCTGCCACAACTCGGCGTCCGGCGCGATCGTGATCAGAGGGGCGGACATGAGCGCGGCCACGGTGACGCGGGCGGAGGGACCACCCTCGTGCATGGCGGAGACGGGGATCTCATCCTCGGTCAGTGGTCGAGGCACGCTCATGCCTGCTCTCTGCTCAGGCGATGCGGCAACATCGCTTGCCCGGAGTATCGGTACGTCGCGCGGCGCTCTGTAGGGGGCTCCGCTACTCGGCGGCGATCGCGTCGGAGGGTGCGGGCGGCGGGGGTGACTCCGGCGAAGGCGCGGGAGGTGGGATGAACACGTGCTGGCGGTACCAGCGCAGCTCGTCGACGCTCTCGCGGATGTCGTCGAGCGCCTGGTGCGCCTGCTTCTTCTCCGGCGTCTTGATCGAGGGGTACCAGCGGCGGACGAGCTCCTTGATCGTGCTCACGTCCACGCTGCGGTAGTGCAGGAACTCGTCCACCTTCGGCATCTCGCGCCGCAGGAAGCGGCGGTCCTGCGCGATCGAGTTCCCGGCGAGCGGCGACTGCCCCTTCGCGACCCACTTCCGCATGAACGCGAGCGTCTCGCGCTCCGCCACCTCGATCGGCACGCTGTCTTCCGCGATGCGCTTGAGCAGGCCGGAGGCGCCGTGGGTGCCGACGTTCCATGCGTCCATCAGCGAGAGCTGCTCGGCAGTCCGCGTGATTGCGAACACCGGCCCCTCCGCGAGGATCTCGAGGTCGGCGTTCGTCACCAGCGTCGCGACCTCGATGATCACGTGACGGCTCGGCTCGAGGCCGGTCATCTCAAGATCCATCCAGACGAGGTTCATCGGGTCATGCGCCATGCGGACGAGCCTACGCGTCGCGGTGCACGCTCGTCACCCTCGACCGCGCGAGCGTCCCGGATCCTGTGGACAGGGGGACGATGTGGCGAGGCTGGGGTACCGTTGAAGCATGAGCAATATCGGACTTCGCGGACTCATCGGTCGGAGCCGCACCGCGGCGGTAGCGGGCGCGTTGGGCGCGATCCTCCTGCTGTCCGGATGCGGCCAGCTTCCGGGGGCATCGACCCCCGCCGGCACGGGTACGGCGACGGCGCCCGCGGCCGGTGCGACCCAGCAGGCCACCCCTCGTCCCGGACAGGAAGGTCGCGTCGCGAAGGCGGGCGACAAGGTCTCGGTGCACTACACCGGCACCCTCGACGACGGCACACAGTTCGACTCCTCGAAGGGGAAGTCGCCGCTGCAATTCACGGTTGGCAAGGGCGACGTGATCGCCGGCTTCGACCTTGCGGTCACTGGTCTCAAGGTGGGCCAGAGCAAGAAGGTCCACATCGAGCCGAAGGACGCGTACGGGGAACGTAGCGACCAGTTCATCGTCACGATCCCCGCTGCCGAGGCGCCCCAGGGCCTGACCGTCGGCCAGAAGGTGCAGCTTGGCGGACGTCCCGCCACCGTCACCAAGATCGGCCCGGAGGGTGTCACCGTGGACGCGAACCACCAGCTTGCCGGCAAGGCGCTGAACTTCGAGGTCCAGCTCGTCTCGTTCGACAACTAGTCGGGGCGCTCCCGCCGCTGACCGCAGCACCAGAAGGGGCTCCCGCGAGGGAGCCCCTTCTTCGTCGTCTTGATCGACTCCGTCTCGCTAGAGCGGGAGCGCGGACTCCTCGACGCCCTGCGCGCGGTAGACATCGCGCACGGCGGCCTTGAGCTCGTCCTCGTTCGCGAACTTGCGCTCTGGCAGCAGGCGAAGGATGTAGCCGACCTCGCGGTCGATCCCGCCCTTGTCGCGTCCGCTGGTCAGCACCGCGGCGCGCGAGATGGGGTAGTGGAACCCCTTGAACGCGGCTTCGTAGTCACCCTTGGCGGCGTGTGGCTTCACTGTTCGGCACCTCCCACGCACGCATCCTACCGAGAACGCCGGATACGCGCGCGTTCCACGGTTCCTGTGGAGGACATAACATGACTGTCGGAGGCGTCGCATGACGGGTGTTGGGCAGCCATCGAGCGTGCGCGACCGCATTGAGGTCGTCCGGGGCGATATCACGACGCTGTCCGTGGACGCCATCGTGAACGCCGCCAACTCGTCGCTCCTCGGCGGGGGTGGGGTGGACGGGGCGATCCACCGCGCTGCGGGGCCGAGGCTGCTCGCGGAATGCCGGTTGCTCGGTGGCTGTGAGCCGGGGGAGGCAAAGGTGACCGCCGGTTATGACCTCCCGGCGCGCTGGGTGATCCACACCGTCGGCCCGGCCTGGCGCGGCGGACGGGCCGGCGAGGAGGTGACACTCGCCGAGTGCTACCGGCAGTCGCTGATGGCCGCGCGCGATCTCGGCGCCGGGAGCGTGGCCTTCCCCTCGATCGCCACGGGGATCTACGGCTTCCCGCTGGCCCGAGCGATCCCGATCGTCCTGCGCGAGGTGCGCAACCACCTCGCCGTCGAGGCACTCCCGGCCCGCGTTACCCTCGTCTGCTTCGACGCCGAGACGCACGAGGCGTACCTCGAGGCGCTCGGGCGCGCCTAAACGCGCACGTTGTCCCGTAGAATGACGGGAACAGGGGGAGGGACCACCTATGCCGCTTTACGAATACTTCTGCGCCGAATGCAACGGCGTGTTTGAGCTGCTGCGCCCGGCGAAGCAGGCTTCCATGGACCAGCCGTGTCCGGAGTGCGACGAGGACGCGAAGCGCATCGTCTCGCGCGAGTTCGCGATGTTCACGTACCGCGATGGGTACCCGCGGCGCATCCCGGACGACGGCTCGTTCTACCACTTCGGCAAGCGCGTCTCGGCGCCGATCTCCGGCCCGAGCGACGGTTTCAGCCACCCCGAGATCAACCCCGTCGAGCCGACCGAGCGCCCGACGATCGAGGACATCGAGACGTACGAGCTGCTCCAGGAGGCGAAGAAGCACGTCGACCCGGAGATCCGCGCGCGCGTCATTGACGACACCTCCCGCAAGGAAGACGACGTCCGCAAGCGCCTGCGCACCACGAAGGGTACGAAGGTCGAGGAACGCGCGAAGCAGACCGCCCTGAAGGCGGAGCGCGAGATGGCCAAGAAGAAGCTCAAGGAGTAGGCCGGAGTTCATCCAGGCCTCACCCCCGCCCCGCTGACCTGCGCGTCAGCGGGGTTATACTCCTGCCTCTCAACTCGCAACGCACCGGTGCTCTTCGCGCTCGGACAACGGCCGCTCGGCGGTGCGTCGTCCTCACGCCCTTGAGCGGCGGCAGACCGTCCCACGTGGACTAGGGGGATCTCGAAGATGGAATACCGCAACCTGGGCCGATCCGGCCTGCAGGTCTCGATCGTCGGCATCGGCACCAACAACTTCGGTGGCCGCATGGACGCCGCCGCCACCGCGCTCGTGGTGAACGAGGCGCTGGACCTCGGCATCAACCTCTTCGACGAGGCGGACATCTACGGCGGGCAGGGCAAGTCGGAGGAGTTCTTCGGCGCCGCGCTGAAGGGCCGTCGCCACGAGGCCGTGATCGCCACCAAGTTCGGCAACGCCTTCGACCAGGCGCCGATGCACCGCGGCGGCTCCCGCCGATGGATCATGGAGGCCGTCGAGAACTCCCTGCGCCGCCTCCAGACGGACTACATCGATCTGTACCAGATGCACCGCCCCGACTCGGTGACCCCGATCGACGAGACGCTGCGCGCGATGGACGACCTCGTCACGTCGGGCAAGGTGCGCTACATCGGCTCCTCGAACTACGCGGGGTGGCAGGTCGCCGAGGCGGAGATGACCTCCCGCATGAACCACTACGTGCCGTTCATCTCCTCGCAGGTCGAGTACAGCCTGCTCAACCGTGACGTCGAGGCGGAGCACATCCCCGCGATCACGCGCTACGGCCAGAGCCTCCTCCCGTACTACCCGCTGGCGAGCGGCATGCTCACCGGCAAGTACCGCCCGGGCCAGGATGCCCCGGCCGGCACGCGCCTCGCGTCGCCCGGGATGCAGACTGACCGCTTCTTCACCGAGCGGAACCTCGCCGTCGCCCAGAAGCTCGAGGAGTGGGCGACCGCCCACGGGCACACGATCCTCGAGCTCGCGTTCTCGTGGCTCGCCACGAAGCCGTATGTCGGCAGCGTCATCGCCGGCGCGACGAAGCCGGAGCAGGTGCGCGCCAACGCCGCCGCGGCGGAGTGGCGCCTCACCGCCGAGGAGATGAAGGAAGTTGACGAGATCACGAAGGGCTAGCCCTCGTCGGTCCGATGTGCATCCACGACAGGGGCGGCCGCGAGGCCGCCCCTGTTTGTTGATGCCGGTCTGTTGCTGATCGGAGCGCGCCGGTTGGCTAACCTCGACGGGACGCATCGCCGACCTGAGGAGGACACCCCGATGAGCCAGCTCCGGCCGAACCTGTGGTTCGATGGCAACGCCGAGGACGCCGCGCGCTTCTACACCGGCATCTTCAGGGACTCGAAGATGGGCGGCGTCACGCGCTTCACCGAGGTCGGACAGGAGATGCACCGCCAGAAGCCCGGCTCCGTGATGACCGTGGGGTTCGAGCTGAACGGCACGCCGTTCATCGGCCTCAACGGCGGCCCGATGTTCAAGTTCACCGAGGCGGTCTCCTTCGAAGTCCCCTGCAAGGACCAGGCGGAGGTCGACTACTACTGGGAGAAGCTCGGCGAGGGCGGCGACCCCGACGCGCAGAATTGCGGCTGGCTCAAAGACAAGTTCGGCCTGTCATGGCAGATCGTCCCGGAGGGCTGGGAGGCGATGCTGAACGACCCCGACCCCGATAAGGTCGCCCGCGCGACCGCCGCGATGTTCCGGATGAAGAAGCTCGACATCGCCGAGCTCCGGCGCGCCTTTGACGGAAAGTAACGTCCAAGCCGCTGGCCACGCAGTCTGACAGACTCCGCCGGAGGGTGAGGGGCGCAGCCCCTCATTGTTGGTTTCTTTGATTCAGAACCCCTCCCGCGCAGGGAGGCGCAGGAGGGGCCTGCCCCGCTCGGTCGTCGGCTGGCTACTGGTAGATCAGGTAGTCGGGCGGGTGGGGGAGGGCCATCACCTCGGCGGGTGTCAGGACGGGCACGTCCCAGTGGTAGAAGAGCTTGAACCCCGCGTACTCCGCGTACGGCGCGCGCGCGAAGGCGGCGTAGCCGTCCAACTTCTGCCACGGCGGCCCCCAGCCGTCCATGTCGATCACGAGATCCACGCCGTTCACGCGCTCGATGCGCTCGGGCTCGTAGAGCATGTCGGTGCGGAACTGGTGCAGCACGAGCACCTTCGAGGGCACTCCGGCGCGCGCGCTCAGATCGAGCAGGTAGTGCTGCACGTCGTTCACCTGCTCCGGCGTCAGGTAGCCGATCGACTCGCCGGGCGGCCAGTTCTTGCCCTTCGTCGCGAACTCCGGGTCGAGGGCCACGTGGACGTGTGGCTCGCGCAGCAGCGGTTCCAGCAGGCGCACCTCGGCGAGCGGGTCGCTCCAGCCCACCTGCACGTCGAGGAACAGCAGCTGCCCGTGCGCGCGCGTCGCGTCCACGTACGGGGCGATGTCCGCGGCCGACATCCGTCCGAGGTAGGTGCCGTCCCACCCCGCATCGGCCTGCGCTACGGCCGTGATCAGGTGCAGCGCGCCCACGACCTTCGTGTCGCCGCTGAGCGGTTGGTACAGCGCCACGAGGTCCTCGACCGCCCTCGCCGCGCTCTCGGCACTCGCGTACGTGCCCAACGCGCCCATCGTCGAGACGCCGGGGTGGCCGTACAGCGAGACGATGCGCGTCCCCGTGAACACCGAGGCCCGCACCGGCGCGAGGCTCAGGTCGAGGTCGACCGCTGACACCACTTCGTACGTCTGGCCTCGCTCGAACGTGCGGAGCGTCGCGAATGGCCCGGTGGGCTTCGAGGTCCACGATTGCCACGCACCAGTTGTCGCGTCGCGGTGCCACACGGTCACGGTGTCCATCGGTCGCGTCTCGGAAGGCGGCGGCGTGCCGCGGAACGCGAGGCGCGGTGCAGCGAGCGCGGCCTCGATCGGCGCGGGGTCCTGCTGCCACGTGATCGTGCGAGGTGTCGCGGTAAGCACGACGCCGCATGCCGCCTCGCGCGCGTCGGAGGCCGCGATGCCGGTGCAGGTGACGGGCGGCGGCGTCGGTGTCGGCGCGGTAGGGACTGCGGTGGCGGTGGTTGCGGAACCGACCTGCGCGCGCACGGGAAAGTCGACGAGCGTCAGTGTCGCGAAGATCGCGGAGGCGACGGCGATGATGGCGACGATCCAGCGCATGCATCGAGTGTACGTGCCGCACCACCAGCGATCTTCCGCACGTGCTGCGCTACCGTGCGAGGTATGACGCTCGCACTCCGCAATCCGCACGCCGTCCTCGCCGCGTTCGAGTCACGTCCCGCCGACGTGTTCAGCGTGCGACTGCCGGGCGGACGCGCGCCCGGCGGCTGGGAGCGCGTGGCTGCGCAGGCGCAGCAGTTCGGCACGCCCGTCGTGGACAGCGAGCGCGCCGATCCTCGACGGCGCGAGCGCGAGGGGGGCCGCGCGGGGCCCGAGGCATCCGTGAAGGAGCGCGCGCCGATCGCCCTCGATGCGCTCTACTCGAACACCTCGGGCGGCGGACTGTGGCTCGCGCTCGACTCCTTGCAGGACCCGCACAACGTCGGCTCGATCTTTCGCAGCGCGGCGTTCTTCGGCGTGCGCGGGATCGTCATGACCTCGGACCGCGCGGCGCCGCTGTCCGCCGTCGTCTACGACGTCGCGAGCGGCGGAGTCGAGGCGGTGCCGTTCGCCGTGGAGACCAACCTGCGTCGCGCCCTCGAGGCGGCGAAGGCAGCAGGCCTGTGGATCCTGGGATCATCCGAGCACGCCGAGCGCAGCGTGGAGGACATCCCGCGCGACCGCCCGTGGCTGCTCGTCGTCGGCAACGAGGAGGACGGCCTGCGCCGCCTCACGCTGGAGACCTGCGACGAGGTCTGCCAGATCGCGCCGAAGGGCGAAGCCGTGACCTCGCTCAACGTCTCGGTCGCCACCGGCATCCTCATCGCCACGCTCTCGCGCGGCTAGCACTCACTGTGCCCCCGCACGTCCCTCGATGTACGCGCCGAGGAAGTCGCCGGCCCACGCCGTGAAGTCGCCGGTCGCGTCGCCGAGGGCGATGATCTGCTCGTCCGACAGGGACATGCGCGCCTCAATCGGATTGCCCGTGGCGGTGGTGTTCGAGAGCAGCAGGGTCCCGGGGTTCGTCCCGGTTACGATCGTGGCCGGGGGCCCCGGTTCGTACACGCGCATCGGCACCTCGAACCGCGCGAGGCCCTCGAAGGCGCACAGCTGCTCGACGCTCTGGAGCGCGCTGTCGTCGATCGCCATCGCGCGGAGCAGCGCGGCGGGGTGCTCCGCGCTCGCCGCCTCCTCGACGGCACGCGCGAAGCGGACCCATGCCGACGCGTCCGGCAGCGGCCCCGCGAGCGTGCGTGCCACCGGCCTCGTGCGGTCCGTCAGCGCGACCCACACCGCCGCCAGCCGCCGCGCCGCCTCAACGGACTCCTGCACGAGGAGCGCGGTCAGCGCGCCGCGGTAGCGCACGTCCGTCAGGAAGATGCCCGTCAGCACGTTGTCGGCCACGACCTGTGGCTTCCGCAGCGCGTGCGCCGCGTACGCCGCGAGGAAGTCTTCCTCGCCCAGGTTCCCCGGATACGCGTCCGCCATGCCCACCCTCGATGCTGCCCACCAAGCGTACGAGGATTCGCGGTGCGCGCGGGCAACTCGTTCGCTTCGATGTCACACAAACCGAAGGGGCGGCCGCGAGGCCGCCCCTTCATGCGTTCGATGCGATTCGCGTTACTTCAGCGTCTTGATGTACGCGATGATCTGGTCGATCTCGTCGGGCTTGAGGCTGTTGCCGAATGTCGCGGGCATCAGGTTCGGGGCGAAGCCCTTCACGACCTTCGCGTTCGGGTTCGTGATCGACTCCTTGAGGTAGGCCTCGTCGGCCTTCACCGGGCCGCCGCTCACCAGCTCCACGTCGTGCTCGAAGAGGCTCTTCCACGTCGGCCCGACGCTGGCCTTGCCGTCAATGGTGTGGCACGCGATGCAGCCGTTCGCGGTCGCGACCTTCTGACCGAGCGCCGCCGGGCCAGCCGCCGGAGCCGAACTCTTCGAGGCAGCGGGAGCCTCGGTCGTCGTCTTGCCGTCCGCGGCCTTCTCGACCTTCACGCCGGCGCGCTCGGCGAGCTGGACCTGCGCCTCGACCTGGCGCTGGCGCGCCTCGTCGCCGTCCTTCGTGCACCCTGCCAGCACACCTACACCAAGCACGAGGAGCCCGAGCAGGGCCGTGCGCCGGATCGTCGTCATTCGCATGCTCTTCCTCCGCGAAGCGTGTGCGGGCGTGCCTGCTGGCACCACCGGGGGCGGGACACAGGGTATCCGAGGCAAACGCTACGATCCCGGGCGACCCCCGTCCAGCGTCTCGGTTACCCCCGGGCGCCCGGCACGGGCGCCGCGCCGAGGTGGAAGACGGTCATCTGCTGCGCCGTGGGCTCCGCGCAGCAGAACCAGGATTCGGTCAGCCCGGGCACCAGCGGCGCGTCCTCGGTGGCGGTCGAAGCGGGTGGAGTGCGGCCCGCCGCGGCGTAGGCGGCCTCCCGGACATGCGCGAACGTGATGGCGGCATCCTCGACCTCGGAGGCGACGGCGCACGAGTCGTCCCCGCAGTCGCAGCCCGCCGCGCCCGCCGGGTCGGCGGCCGCCTCGGCCAGCGCTCCGAGCTCCGCCTGCAGCGCGTCCACCCGCGGATCCTGCGCGCGCCACGTGTACGTGAGCCCGTTGTCATCGAACGGCCCGAGGCGGCCCTCGGCGTCGAGGCGTAGGACCAGCTGGGAGCCCGGCGGGAGCAGCAGGCGCAGCCCGTATTGCACCGGCTGGACGTGCCGCTCGAGCCCGTGCTCGGCGATGAAGTCGAGCATCTCCAGTACGTCGTCCATCGAGGTCCACGGGGTGAAAGCGACCCAGGTCGGGCGCACGGGCAAACCGGCCGCCTCGGTCGCTGCGAGCGCGGCCACCATGTCGGCGCGCGTGTGCCCCTTCTCCAGCGTCGCGAGGATCGCGTCGTTGCAGGACTCGAATGCCGAGGTGATGAAGATGCAGCCGGTCTCGCGCAGGCGCGGCAGCAGGGCGGCGTGCTCGATCAGGTGCTCCACCTTGATCGTGGCGTCGTACGTGACCTCAGGCCAGCGCTCGTGCAGCGCGTCCATGATCGCCATGGAGTGCGGGACGGCGTTGAGGAAGTCCGGGTCGCCAAAGGTGATGTGCCGCGCGCCCGCCTCGACCTGCTGGGCGATGTCCGCCAGCACGACCTCGCGCTGCACGAGGCGCAGCGCGCCGCCGTACACCGGCGTGATCGGGCAGTGCGTGCAGGAGTGCGCGCAGCCGCGCGTCGCTTCGACGTACCCCGCCGCGTGCTCCCCGTCCGCGCGCCGCACCTTCGCGTACCGATCGAGGCTCGGGAGCCCTCGACGGTCGGGCGTGGCGTACTGCTGGCGCGTCAGCAGGGGGATCGCGCCCGCGCCAGGGATGGCGGCGTCGCTCGCGCGTCCCGCGACACGCTCAGCCAGCGCGAGCAGACCACCCTCGTACTCCCCGCCGATGACAAGGTCGGCGCGGTTGGGGCCAGTGAGCTGCGCGTGCAGCGGCGAGGCGTACATGCCGTAGCAGGCGATCGTCACGTGCGGCGCGGCCACCCGGACGGCGCGCGCGAACTCGAGGCCGATCCGCGCGGCCGTGTGCATCGGGATGGAGATCGCGACGAGGTCGATGTCGCGCAGGACGCCCGGCGTGGCCGTGTCGACGGCGAGGTCCAGGGTGCGCACCTCGTGCCCCGCGGCGCGGAGCGCGGCGGCGGGGGAGGCGAGACCAATCGGCTGGTGCCCCAGCTCATACGTGGAGACGAGCAGGACGCGCGCACCGCTCGTCGAGGTGGCGGGCACGGAGCCATGGCCCGGCAGCGCGCCGAACTCGAGGGGCATGGCAAGCGAGGTGGGTTCTGGCACGCGGCCTCCCGGCACGATCGACATGCCGATCGTACTGCCGAGGCGCGCGCGATATCTCGGCGGGTTGGCGGCGGGCCAGGGCTAGTGCGTGCGCGCGTTGCGGAGCGCGGTGACACCGAAGATCACGGCGAGTGCGCCAGCGAACAGGGTCGTGAGGACGACCGCAGCGACGACTTCCACAGGGAGACTCCGGTCCGGCGGTCAGCACCGCCTCTACCGAGTGATGACAGTCGAATAGTACCCACTCCATGTTGCCGTTGCATTGCCCTCGACCCGATCTCCACTGAGGGCTTTCACCACATTTCGGCCTCACCGCGCGGGCAGCCGGGGAGCCCTCGGCTCCGGGGCCTCGCTCGGCTACGATGAGCCGGCGTACTGGGAGGATTCGATGCGACTGCTGGTGGCGTTCGACGGCTCAGAGGGCTCGCGGGCCGCGCTCCGTGAGGCGACCGCCCTGGCGCGCGAGATGGGCGCCGAGGTGGTCCTGCTCCGCGTGCTCAACCCACTGACGGACGCGGCAGACGTCGTCGCGCCTTCCACGGCCGAGGCGATGGTCGTCGTCCGGCAGCGCGCCACGGACGAGATGCGCGACGCGGTGATTGCGGTCGCCCTGCCCACGGAGACGCCGGTCGAGGTGATCGAGGTGGAGCGCGGCGAGGACATCGCCGAGGCGATCGAGCGCATGGCCGAGCAACGCCGGGCGCGGATGATCGTGATCAGCAGCCGGCGAGCAGGGAGCGTCCTCGGAGCGGCGCTCGGGAGCGTGACCGGTCACGTGATCCGCAACGCGCCCTGCCCCGTGCTCGTCGTCCGCGAATAGTCCGCAGCCGTCCCTGGCCGCCGGTCGCTACTCGTGCGTGGCGGCTTTCCGCTCCCCGGCTGCAGCGTTCGTTTCCGCCAGCGTCTCGCGTGCGCTGCGCCAGAGGGAACGCACTTCCGTGCGTTGGATCACGATCATGCCGAGCGTGAGCGCGAGGTAGACGACCGCCGCGGCCAGGCGCACCTCGGTGTTCGGCACGATGAACGTCACGCCGAAGAGCACGAAGAGCATCGCGGCCTCGCGCAGTGTCAGCGACAGGCTCAGCACAACCGCCACCGCGAAGATCGACTGCGCCGCCGTGAGAAACATCTCCTCGGTCGCGCGCGCGTCGAGCGGGAGGTGCCACGCGCCCGTCGAGAGGGCGTAGGCCACGGGCAGACCGCCGACGAGCAGCGTCCACTGGTTCACCTTCGACGAGAGCAGCGCGCCCATGCCGACGCTGGCGCGCCCGCGGTATGCGAGGATGCCCGCTACCAGGAACTCTGGCGCTTCCGAGGCGAACGGTGCGAGCCACTGCACCAGTACGAACTTGTCGATGCCGAACTGCTCTCCCGTGTGCACGAGGCCCTCGGCAAACGGCTCGGCGGACGTGAGGATCGCGGCAGCGGAGTACACGAAGAGGGCCACCAGCACCGTCCGTCGCTGCGCGCGGGGCAGCGAACCGATCAGACGGGCCGGGCCGATCAACTCAGGCTCCTCGGACGGCGCGCGCGCGATCATCCACATGTACGCGACGAAGCCGAGGAACAGGATCAGCGCGTCGTAGAGGTCGATGCGTCCCTTCAGCGGGATCGTGAACGCGTACACCGACACCGCCGCCAGCGTCAGCACCTCGATCGCAAACGAGCGCTCGAGGATGAGCGTGCGCACGCCGGTCCGCCACCACACGATGAGCACGATCATGGGCCACGCAGCGCCGATGAGCAGGCGGTTGCCGCCGGTCATATTCGCCACGGCCAGCCCGGCGTTTTCCGGATCCGCCCCGGCGCGCCACGCGAATGCCATGCTCACGGCGTATTCCGGCATCACTGCGATCAGTGCGATCACTGCGACCGCGAGCCCCTGCGTGATGTCCATCTCGGCGGCCTCGGCCGCCCACGCCAGCAGGAATGCCGCCGCGACGATGGTGATCCCGAAGAGCGCGGTCTCCGGGACCGTGCCGATGTGCGTGCCTGTGACGCGGAACAGGATCCCGGGCAGGGCGAGCAGGAGCATGAGTGCGATGATCAGTCGGTTCGAATTCACGAGGCTCCGGCACCTTCCTCGGCGCGCTGAGGTCAAGACCTCAAGGGTCTGGTGATGTGGCGCATGGCGCAACGACGGAGGCGGTTCGCTCCTGCCGTTGCACCGTACCCGATTCTGTCGACATCACGCGCCGGTCAGCTTCGGGCGATCTCCGCGACCTGCGCCCCGGTGAGCCGCACGAGGTCGCGCGGGGCCAGCGCTATCTCCGTACCTCGACGGCCCGCGCTGACGTGGATCGTGTCGTGCAGCAGCGCAGACGCGTCGATGACGCTCGCCAGCGCGCGCTTCTGTCCCAGCGGGGAGATGCCGCCGAGCACGTAGCCGGTGGCGCGCTCGGCCTCGGCAGGTGGCGCCATCTCCGCCTTGCGCGCCCCGAGCGTGGAGGCGAGCGCCTTCAGGTCGAGGCGCGCCGCGACCGGCACGATGCCGACGGCCAGCGTCTTCCCATCGAGCTTGGCGACGAGCGTCTTGAACACCACCGCGGGGTCGAGGTGCAGCGCCGCTGCCGCCTCCACGCCGTAGGCTTCCGCGCCGGGGTCGTGCGTGTACTCCAGCACCTCGAACGGCACGCCGGCCACGCGTGCCGCCTCGACGGCCGGTGTCATCGCGCGCCCCTCTTTGCCCTTCGCCATGCGGGGAGCGTACCGCGCCGCCAGGGGCGCCGCGCGGCGCGGGGCCGGGGCGGGAGCTCGACCTGGCGATTCGAGTCGATGTGGCACCGTGGGGCGGCCCACCCCCGCTGCTCCCGGCGCGGGAGGGGTGAGAAGAAGAGAACGAACCGTGAGGGGGCTGCGCCCCTCACACTCCCGGCGGAACTCGATGTGGCTACGCAATGTCGGTGCGAGGGATTCGGGCCGATCGCCGGGAACGGCCATACAGAGACATCCGAAGGCCGGGTTCTTCAAAGGGCGAAGCCCTTTGAACTTTATCCCCCTTCCCGCGCAGGGAAGGGGGCAGGGGGATGGGCCGCCCCGCGCCGCCACATCCACGTGCCTCACAACGTCGAGGCCGCACCCATCCCGCGCGACGGGCACAGGCCGTCCCACGCGTGCGTAGCGGGGCGCTGGGTTAACCTCGACCGCACCATGACGAGCGAGCAGCCCCACCCTGCGGAGACGCCCGCCGACCGCTACACGCACGGTCACCACGCCTCCGTCGTCAGCCGCCACGCGCGCCGCACTGCAGAGCGTGAGGCAGCCTACCTGCTGCCTCGCCTCCAGCCCGGGATGCGCCTGCTCGATGTCGGTTGTGGCCCCGGCACGATCACCTCGGGCCTCGCGCGTGCCGTCGCGCCGGGCGAGGTCGTCGGCATCGATGTCTCCGACGACGTGATCGCCACTGCCTCGGCGCATGTGGCGGAGGTGGGCGTCCCGAACGCGCGGTTCGAGACGGCCAACGTCTACGCGCTGCCCTACGAGACCGCGAGCTTCGACATCGCGCACGCACACCAGGTGATGCAGCACCTCGCGAACCCCGTCGAGGCGTTGACGGAGATGCGCCGCGTGCTGCGCCCCGGTGGCATCGTCGCGGTGCGGGACGCCGACTACGCCACGATGACGGCGTGGCCTCGGGCGGCCAGCGTGGACCGCTGGCTCGAGGTCTACCACGCGATCGCCGCACGCAACGGCGCGGACCCGGATGCCGGCCGTCGCCTGCGCTCCTGGGTTGCCGCCGCCGGCTTCGTCGATCTCGAGGTCACGGCCGTCGTCGAACTGATGTCCGACCCGGCTGAGGCGTCCGACTGGGGCCGATCGTGGGCCGAGCGCGCGTTGCACTCGAACTTCCGTCCGCAGGCGATCGAGTACGGGATCGCGACGGACGACGAGGTGCAGGCGATCGCGCGCGGCTGGCGCGAGTGGGCGGAGAGCCCGGAGGCGTTCTTCATGTTCGTACACATCGAGTGCATCGGACGTGCGCCGTGAACCGTCGCCTGCTGTACCTGAGCTACATCGTCGGCACATCGATCATCGCGATGATCATGTTCTTCCTCGTCGCGTACGTCGCGGCCGACGCCGCGCTGCAGCCCGACCCGCCGAAGAACACTCCGTATCTCGACCAGTTCCCGTTCCCCGTCGAGGAGATCGACTTCGAGGCGCGCGACAAGACGTCGCTCGCGGGTTGGTTCCTCGCGGCTGCGCCACCGCCGGGCGAAGCGCCGACCACGACACCGAACGCCACGGTGATCCTCATGCACGGCTACGGCGGGACGCGCGACGTCATGCTGCCGTACGCGAGCTTCCTCTCGGACGCCGGCTTCCACGTCTTCTTCTTCGACGCCCGCGGCGTCGGCCACTCCGCACGCGTCGAAGTGACGTTCGGCGAGCGCGAGAAGCTCGATGTCCTCGGCGCCATCGACTACCTGAGCAAGCGGCCGGACGTCGACCAGAAGCGCGTGGCGATCATGGGCCTCGAGCTCGGTGGGTCGATCGGCATCATGGGCGCCGCGGAGGATCAGCGGATCGCGGCGGTGGTCGCGGAGGCGCCGTACGCCTCGCTCAACCTTGCGCTGCAGGACGCCCTCGACGAGACGGTCGCGGTGCCGCGGTTCCTGCGCCCGCTGACCACGTACCTCGTGAAGCGCCGCATCGCGGAGGATATCCAGGACCGCGCTCCGCTCCAGGCGGCGGCGAAGCTCGCGCGTCCGCTGCTGATCATCGAGGACAGTGCCGCACACACCGAGCAGACGCAGCAGATGTTCGCTGCCGCGCAGCAGCCGAAGACGCTGTGGGTCGCGCATGGCGCCGGGCTGGGCGGGGGGCTCAAGGAGTTCCCGAATGAGTACGTCCGGCGCGTCGTGGACTTCCTGCGCGCGAACATCGGCGCCCCGCCGCGCAAATAGCGCGGCCGTCGAGCCCCGCGAGACGCCGCGACCTAGCCTCGACGCGCCGGGGAGCAGACCGCGAGCATCACCGTGCCCCACCCCGCCGCACCGATCATCGCGATGACGAGGTAGGGCCACGGCGAGAGCCCGGTCACCGCGCGGTAGAGCACCACGACCGCCACCGCGATCACCAGCATCAGCACCGCGGCGACGCCCGTTCCCCGCAGCAGCCGCTTGTCCGCATCGCTCACGCCCGCGGCCTACCAGCGCCGAGCTGCCCTCGTGGCGCCTGGTGGCTCACGCGCAGACACCCGAGTTCCGCCGGGAGTGTGAGGTGCGCAGCTCCTCACGGTTGGTTCCGCTTCTTCTGAACCCCTCCCGCGACGGGAGGGGCAGGGGTGGGCGGCCACGTTCTGCCGCCCCGACCTCGCTAGTCGGTATGGCATCACGCACACGAAGGCACAAAGAGAGGCGCCCCCAGCGTGGAAAACCACGCGGGGGGCGC
>CANIRU010000026.1 GCA_947470025.1 Chloroflexota bacterium | reverse complement strand
CTTCTCGCTCGCCGCGCAGGTGCGCGCCTTCGGCGGCATCCCGCGCATCCTCGACGTCGCGCTCGACACCGTCGAGGCGCTGACCGCCCGCATCCACGAAGGCCTCGCCGACGCCGACCTGCTGGTCACCAGCGCGGGCGTCTCGCGCGGCGACTTCGACGTCGTGAAGACCGTGCTCGCCGCGGAGGGCCGCGTCGGCTTCTGGACCGTGAACATGAAGCCCGGCAAGCCGCTCGCCTTCGGCACGTTCGACGCGCCCGCCTCTCCCGGAGGGAATGGACGCACCGTCCCGCACCTCGGCCTGCCCGGAAACCCCGTCAGCGCCATGATGACCTTCGAGCTGTTCGGCCGCGCCGCCATCTTCAAGATGCTCGGCCGCCTCGAACATGACGCCGAGGCATGGCGACGGCCCACCGTCCGCGCGGTCGCCCTCAACGCGATCAGGAACACCGACGGCCGCCGCTTCTACGCGCGCTGCCACGCCGCGCAGGACGCCGAGGGCCGCTGGACCGTGCGCCTCACCGGCCCGCAAGGCTCCGGCGTGCTCACCTCGATGTCGCTCGCGAACGCCTACGCCGTCCTGCCCGAGGGCGAGACCGAGATCCCCGTCGGCGCGACGTGCGAGGTCCTGCTCGTGGACCGCGAGGCACCGCCCCTTCAGCCGCTCCCCCGGGCGTCGTCGTAGCCACCTCGATGATCCCGGTGCTGCCTCCGGTACTGCGCGTCATCGGCGCGCCCGGCTCCGGCAAAACGCTGCTCATCGTCTCGCTCGCCGAGGCCCTGCGCTCGCGCGGCCAGCGCGTCGCCACCGTGTCACCTCGACGCGGCGGCGCGACGGTCGTCGTGCTGTCGAACAGCGGCCGCGTGACGCTCGGCGGCGACCAGCCGCTCGCCCGCCTGCAGACCGTGATCCCCTCGATCGACCCGAGCGTCACGATCATCCTCGCCGAGGACTACGACACGCCCGAGGACGCCGCCTTCCCCGCGATCGCCCTCGGCGCTGCCCGCGACGACGTGCTTGCCAACGTCACGTCCGAGGACATCGAAGCCACCTTCGCCCGCCTCGGCCCCGGCGAGACGAACGGCCTCGTCGACCTCGTGGAGACGCGCGTCCTCGGCCTCCCGCCGCGCGAGGTGGCCGCGCCGGAGCCGACCGAGGCGATCGAGGCTGCGCCGAAGCGTCGAGGGCTGTTGGCGCGACTGTTCGGACGCTAGTGCGCCCGGTCGCCGAAGGCTGCTGTATTCGTTGAGGCCCGCAGGTCGGCGCGGCCGGCGCGGGTATCCCGCGCGTCGAGGCCGCTAAATGACAGCCTCGAAGCCCGTGAACTTGCCGGTGTGGTCTTCCCAGCGGAACGTGACCTCGGTCACGCGGGAGAGCGCCGGGCCTTCGCGCAGGCGATCGACGAACTGGCGCAGCGTCGACTCGTCGGCCTCGGCGAGGATCTCGACGCGGCCGTCGGGGAGGTTGCGCGCGTAGCCGGCCACGCCCATGCGCATCGCCTCGTCGGCGCAGAACGCGCGATAGCCCACGCCCTGCACACGCCCCTTCGCGAGCGCCACCAGCTGCCGTGCGCGGGAACTGGGCACGAGGTTCCTCGACCTATCCGCGCGCGAGCTGTTGCACCGTGCGCGACACGAGGTCGGACGGCACGTCGGCGCGGACGGTGGTGCGCCCGACACCCTCGAGGAGCACGAAGCGCATCTGGCCCTGCTCGACCTTCTTGTCGCGCTGCATCGCCTCGAGCACCGCGCGCACGTTCATGCCCGGCGCCACCAGCGGCAACCCGAACGAGCGCAACAGGTCGGACTGCCGGTCCACCACCGTGGGGTCGAGGAGGCCCATCTCCACGGAGATGCGCGCCGCGCCCATCATGCCGATCGCGACTGCCTCGCCGTGCATGTACTCGGAGTAGCCGGTCGACTGCTCGATGGCGTGGCCGATCGTGTGGCCGTAGTTGAGGATCGCGCGGATGCCGCGCTCCTGCGGGTCGCTCGACACGATCAGCGCCTTCAGCCGCGACGACCGCCCGATGACATCCGCCATCAGCTCCGGATCCGCCGTCGCGTTGGCGAGGCTCCGCGCGTTGGCCTCGAGCGTGTCGAGGAGGCCGGGGTCGAGGATAAACGCGTGCTTGATGACCTCGGCGAAGCCCTCGACGTGCATCCGGCGCGGGAGCGTAGAAAGCACGCTGACGTCGGACAGCACGGCCGCGGGCTGGTGGAAGGCGCCGACGAGGTTCTTGCCCTCGGGCAGATCGACAGCGACCTTGCCGCCGATCGCGGCGTCATTCATCGCCAGGACCGAGGTCGGCAGCTGCACGAACGGCATCCCGCGCAGATAGGTCGCAGCGACGTAGCCCGCGAGGTCACCGACGACGCCGCCGCCGAGCGCGAGGATCACGTCGCGGCGCTCTGCGCGCTCGGCGGCCAGCCAGCGGTACAACTCGGCGGCCATGCGCTGCGTCTTCGACGCCTCGCCTGCCGGGATCACGTACGACGCGCCGGCGATGCCAGCGGTGTCGAGGACCTCAGCGACGGTGCGCCCGTGCGCCTCCATGACGTTGGTGTCGGATACGAGGAACACGCGCCGTCCGGCAAGTCCGATCTGCTGGAGGCGATCGGGCAGGCGGCGCAGCTCGCCCGGCGCGACCCAGATCGGGTACCGCTGCGTGCCCGTGTCGACGAGCGCCGCCGGCCCGCGCGCGGGCTCCGCGCTGGACAGCCGCTCGAGGCGCCTCGGCCGGGCCATCAGTTCGGCGGCGTCGGTCGCCCACGCGCTCAGGATGCGCGCCACGGCGCGGTCGCGCGTCTCTTCGAGCTGCGCGGCGCCGCCCATGACGGGCACCCAGAGGTCGGCGTGGTTGTAGTACGGGCGGCGATCCTCGTCGAGATCGCGCAGCTTGCGCTCCATGTCGCCGTCCACGAGCGGGCGCACCGGTTGGCCCTCGGTCGGCACGCGGTTCGCTATCTCGGTCGGCGTGGCGTCGAGGTAGACGATGAACCCACGCTCGCCGAGCGTGCGGCGGTTGCCGGGCGACAGGATCACACCGCCACCGGTGGCGATCACGGCGGGCACCTGCTTCGCCGCCTCCATCACCGTGAGCTCCTCGACGCGCCGGAACTCCGGCTCGCCGCGCTCGATGATCACCGCAGCCGCCGTGCGGCCCTCGCGCTTGAGCACCATCTCGTCGGTGTCGAGGAACGGCCAGCCGAGGCGCTCCGCGAGCGCCTTGCCGATCGTCGACTTCCCGACGCCCGATAGCCCAACGAGGACGATCTGCTGCGGCGGCCCCTGCCTCGCTGCAGTGGTCATGAGCGCGGCTCCCGCGGGCCGACCGTGGCCTGGAACGCCTCGAAGTTGCGGCGGAGCTCATCGATGTTGTCGCCGCCGAACTTCTCGAGGACGGCGCCCGCCAGCACGATGGCGACCATCGCCTCGCCGACGACGCCGCCGGCCGGCACTACCGCGACGTCCGAGCGTTCGTAGAACGACTGCGTCTCCTCGCCCGTGAGCAGGTCTGCGGTGGGCATGCGTTGCGGCACGGTGGAGATCGGCTTGAGGAAGCCGCGCACGACGATGTCCTCACCGTTGGTCATGCCTGCCTCGAGGCCGCCTGCGCGGTTGGTGGCGCGCTCCCACTTGCGGCGCTCCCATGCGCTCGCGGGGAGGATGATGTCCTGCACCTGCGAGCCACGCATCCCGGCGCCCGCGACGCCTTCGCCGATTTCGAACGCCTTCACGGCGTTGATCGACATGATCGCCTGCGCCAGCTTGCCATCTAGCTTGCGGTCCCAGTGCACGTGGCTGCCGAGCCCAAACGGCACACCCGAGGCGCGCACCTCGAAGATGCCGCCCACGGTGTCCAGCGCCTCGCGGGTCTTGTCGACCTCGTCGATCATCGCCTGCTCGACGGACTTGTCGGCGACGCGCATCGGCGAGGCGTCGACCGCGTCCCAGTCGATGCGCTCGGGGACGTTGGCGCGCACCGGGCCGACGGTCAGCGTGTGCGAGTGGACCGTGATCCCGATGGCGCCGATGAGTGCGCGCGCGATCGCGCCGACGGCGACGCGCGCCGTCGTCTCACGCGCGCTCGACCGCTCGAGGATCGGGCGGACGTCGTCGAATCCGTACTTCTGCGTTCCGGCGAGGTCGGCGTGACCGGGGCGGAGCAGCGTGACGCGCTCGACCTCCTCGTCCACCGGGTCGGTCGCCATGCGCACGCGCCAGCCCTGGTTCTCGAAGTCCTTGTTGACGATCGTCATCGCGATCGGCGAGCCCATGGTCTTGCCATGGCGCACGCCGGACAGCAGCTCGGCGTGGTCGGTTTCGATCTGCTGACGGCGACCGCGCCCGTAGCCGCCCTGCCGGCGACGGAGGTCGGCGGCGATGATCGCCTCGCTCATCTCGATGCCGGCGGGGATGCCTTCGACAATTGCCGCGAGGCCCTTGCCGTGCGATTCACCTGCGGTCAGCCAGCGGAAATCGGTCATGAACGAGGCTCCCCCGTGTGGTGATTGGGCGTCTGTTGATTGCCAGTCTGCGGATTGGCTGCGCGCTTACCGGCGCGAATCGTTGCGGTCGGATCGACGTCGGGGCTGTCCAGCAGCGCACCGACCGAGGGGTCGATCGGCGTGGTCGGTGCAGCCTCCCGCGTGTCCCATTCGGCGAGCAGCAGCGACGCCTCGCCCGCGGCGCTCCAGTCCGCCCACGAGGCGGTCTCGCGAGTCGCCTGCGTCGTCAGGAGGCACGGGTTCGTCATGCTGCCATCTACGGCACGGTACTCGGTATGCACGTCCACCTGCACAGCCTTGAAGGACACGTACGGCACTTCATACATCAGGCGCTCCACCATGCGCACGGCGGCGCGGCGCGCGACCTCCTGCGCCGTGCCCACCTCGACGCGCTGGCCCTGCACCACGCGCACGTCGGGCTCCGCGAGGAGCGACACGCGAGCGCGCTGCCCGTCCGCCGCGATCAGCGCGGCGGTGTGCATCGCGCGCCAGTCGGCCGGCGGCATCCCGCGGGGCGGGCGACTGTTCCGCCACGCCTCGAACGTCTGGTCGAGGAGATCGTCGAGCGCATGCATGTCGCCGGCGGCGATCACGCGACGCCACTGACGCGCCGCGAACCGCGCCTGAAACACCATGAACCCCACGATCACGAAGATCACGAGGCAGATCACGATGCCGAGACCCAAGCCCATGCGGTGCTCCCTCGCACGCCACCCGCTGCGGATGCGCCGTCCTAGTGTCAGGCGAGGCGTCCCGCGCGTCGAGCGGTGCGCCCGGAGGCTACGAGGCGGCGCGTTCCGCCAGCGCCTTGCGGGCGGCGGCGACCATGATGTCGATCGGCGGCTCCTGACCCAGCCACAGCCGGAACGCTTCGGCGCCCTGGTGGATGAGCATCATCAGGCCGCCCACCGTGGTCGCACCCGCCGAGGCCGCGGCGCGGAGGAACGGCGTCTCCTCCGGCACGTAGACGAGGTCAAATGCCACCTGCCCTGCCGAGAACAGCTCCGTGGGGACGGGTGTGTCGCCCTCGGCGGGGCCGTGGAGCATGCCCATCGAGGTGGACTGGATGATGATCTGCGCCTCGCTCACGGCGCGGCGGAAGGTAGCGTCCTGTACGTCCAGCGGCGCGTACCGCATGTCGAGATCCGGCCCGCCGACCTCGGCGAGCGCGTGGGCGTTCGCCTCGGTGCGGTTCGCGATCGTGACGCGCGTCGCGCCCGCCGTGCGCATCGCGACGACGACCGCCCGTGCCGCGCCCCCCGCGCCGAGGAGCACGACCTGCTTGCCGCCGGCCTCGATCCCGGCTTCGCGGAGCGCGCCGGTGATGCCGGCCACGTCCGTATTCGTGGCATGGAGGATGCCGCCCCGGTTGATGATGGTGTTCAGCGCACCGACACGCTCGACCATTGCGTCAGGGCGGTCGACGAGGCGCATCGCGGCGACCTTATGCGGGACGGTGAGGTTCGCGCCGAGCAGGTCGCCCGAACGCAGACGCTCGATCGTCGCCGCGAGATCCTCGGGTGCCGTGTCCCACGCCTCGTACTTCGCGTCGATGCCAAGCGCGTCGAGCGCGGCCTGCTGGAACCTCGGTGAGATCGAGTGCGACACCGGGTGTCCGAGGAGGCAGATCGTCTTGGTCATGTCAGTTCCCCTTCGCGCAGGGTGCTGTTTGGAACTTGGCTACGTTCGCGTTGTGCTGATCCAGCGTGGCGGCGAACAGGTGCGTCCCGTTGCAGGCAGGCGACGCGACGAAGTAGAGATAGTTCACGCCGGCGGGATTGACCACCGCCTTGATCGACTCGACGCCCGGGTTGGCGATCGGGCCGGGCGGGAGCCCTCGGTTCAGGTAGGTGTTGTAAGGCGACTGGAGGCCGAGGTCGGCCTGCGTCAGCCCCGGCTTCCAGTACCCGAACTTCTCGACGTTTCCCGGCACGCGGGAGACCGCGAATTGTACGGTGGGGTCCGCCTGCAGGGGGATGTCCTGGACGAGCCGGTTGATGAACACCGCTGCGATCAGCGGACGCTCGGTCGCATTGGCGGCTTCGCGTTCGACGATCGAGGCGAGCGTGATCACCTGGTGGAGCGTCATGCCTCGGTTCTTCCCGGCGGCGATCATCTCGGGCGTCACCTGCTTCCCGAAGGCGTCGAGCATCGCCTGAGTCATGCTCGTCGCCGTGGTCTTCTCATCGAACGCGTACGTAGCAGGTAGCAGGTAGCCGAGGAGGCTTGCGCCCTCGGGACGGCTGCTCAGGAACGTCGCCTGCTGCGGCGTCGCGAGCGCTGTGTCCCAGTCCGCCCGCGTCGCGATGCCCTCCTTCTGCAAGAGGTCGCCGAGCTCTTCGTTGCGGAGGCCCTCGCGGAAGGTGATCACCTGCGGGCGGTTCGGGCCGCCCGCCAGCACGCGCACGATCTCAGCCGGCGGCAGATCGGTGGTGAAGCGGTAGCGCCCCGCCTGGAGCTTCGAGGACAGCCCCGCGAAGTCGAGGAGCGCGCGCAGCGCCTGACCGTCCTTGACCACCCCGCTCTTCTCCAGCAGCACCACGATCTGCTCCGCACTGGAGCCCTGCGGCACCTCGATCGACATCGCGCCATTGGCGGGCACGGCGCTCCTGGGCGCGGCGCGATCGCGCACGTTGCTCGCGAGGACGCTCGGGACGCCGTACAGCATGAACGCGAGCGCCGCGAGGACGACCGTCGTGTACACCGCGAGCCCGACTGTCGAGCGGGAGCGCGCGCTACGGGGCATCGTCGACGCTCTCGCTCGGCGGGACATCGCGCTTCGCTTCGGCGCGGCGGCGTGCGAGGAACTGCTCGAGGATCAACACGGCAGACAGATCATCGGAGCGTTGCTTCGTGCCGACGAGGCGCTCCGCTTCGACCGAGGTGTATCGCTCATCCTCGTACTCTACCGGGAGGCCGAGGCGGCGTTCGATACGGTCGCCGAGGCGGCGCGCCATCCGCGCCGATTCCTCTTCGAGGCCACGCGGTGTCAGCGGCAGGCCGAGGACGACGCCCTGCACGCCATCGCGCGCGCAGATCGTGCGGATCGCGGGGAAGGCAACCCCCGCCGGGACGATCTCCAGCGGCACAGCGATGCGTTCATCAGGGTCGCAGATGGCGAGGCCGACGTGCGCCATCCCGGCATCGACGCCCAGCCACCTCATCGGCGCACCGCTACGTTCATGGGCGTCAGACGGACAGACGGTCCTTTGCCGCCTGCAACGCGGCAGCAAGTGCCTCGTCGATCTTCGAGGCGTCCTTGCCACCCGCCTGTGCGATCTGGGGCCGTCCCCCACCGCCGCCGCCGGCGATGCCCGCCGCGATCTTGACGACATCGGCGGCGCTGAGGCCGCGGGCGACCACGTCGTCCGTCGAGGCGGCGATAAACGTCGGGCGTCCCTCGATGTCGGCAGCCAGCGCGATGAACGCAGCGCCGAGAACATCGCGGAGACGCTCGGCCATCGCGCGGAGCGCGTCGGCAGAGTCCACCTGCACGCGGGCCACCAGCACCTTCACGCCGCCGACCGTCTCGGCGCGCTCCGCAAGGTCGTCCGCCGCGCCCGCCGAGGCACGCCGCTCGGCATCCTCGAGGCGCTTCCGGTCGGTAGCCCATTGCTCCTCAAGCGTCGCGATGCGTTCGAGGATCTGCGCAGGCTGCGCGCGGAAATGACGCGCGATCGTGTTCACCATGCCGGAGCGCTCTTCCACGTAGTGCTCCGCCTCGACACCTGTCAGCGCCTCGATGCGGCGGAGGCCCGCGCCGATGCTGCTGTCGGAGACGATCAGCAGCAGGCCGACCTGCCCCGTCGAGTGGAGGTGGGTGCCGCCGCAGAGCTCGCGGCTGTAGCACTCCATCGTGTGGCGGCCCGGCGCGTGGCCGCGCGAGTCGCAGTACTCCACCATGCGCACGCGCGAGGTGTAGCGGTCCTCGAAGAACGCGATCGCGCCGCGCTCGATCGCCTCGTCGTAGTCGAGCTCGAACGTCGCGCTCTCGATGTCGGCGCGCACCTTCGAGTTCACGATGCGCTGGATGTCCGTCATCTGTTCCTCGGACGGCGCCTCCGGGTGCGTGTAGTCAAAGCGCAGGCGGTCGGGCCCCACGTACGAGCCGGCCTGCCGGACGTGGGTGCCGAGGACGCTCCGCAACGCCGCGTGCAACAGGTGGGTGCCGGTGTGGTTGCGGGCCGTGTCCTGCCGCCGCGCGCCATCGATCTGCGCCACGACCGATGCGCCGACGCTGATGCTCCCAGCTACCACACGCCCGATCGCCACGATCGTCTCGCCGTAGCGATGCGTGTCCTCCACGAGGAACCGCCCGCCCTCGGCGGTAACGATCTCCCCGTGGTCCCCGACCTGGCCGCCGCCTTCGGGGTAGAACGGCGACTGGAGCAGCACCACCTCGCCGGCCTGTCCTTCGATGAGCTGCTGCGAGGCGAGGTCGTCCGTGAACAGGTGCGCGACCGTCGTGCGTACCTCGGTCGCGTCGTAGCCGACGAACTCCGTCGGGGCGTAGATGGCCGCGTAGCGGATCGCGCGATTGTCCTGCGCGCCGCCGAACGTTTCCTCGCCCTTCGATCGCTCACGCTGGAGTTCCATCTCGGCGTCGAAGCCCGCGCGGTCGACCTCGTAGCCGTGTCCCTGCGCGACCTCGAGGGTCAGCTCCGGCGGCAGGCCGTGCGTGTCGTACAGCGTGAACATGTCGCGGCCGGGGATGCGCTTCGTCGACGACTCGCGCGCGATGACCTCGTCGAGGAGCGTGAGCCCGCGGTCGAGCGTCGCCTGGAATCGCGCCTCCTCGAGCCGTGCGATGCGGCAGATGAACTCGCGCTGCTCGCCGAGGCTCGGGTGCGCGGCCATCGAGTGATCGATCGCAGCGCCGACGACGCGCTCAAGGAACGGCTCACGCACGCCGAGGCGGTGCCCGAAGTACACCGCACGGCGCAGCAGGCGGCGCAGCACGTAGCCTCGACCCTCGTTGCTCGGCAGGACGCCGTCGGTGACGAGGAAGGCGAGCGCACGGGAGTGCTCAGTGATCGCGCGCAGCCCCTTCGCGACTTCAGGGTTCTCGTCCGGGGCGTACGCGCGGCCCGTGACGCGCTCGGCCGCCTGCAGCACGCCGCGCAGCTCATCTGTCTCGTACACGGCGCGGACGTTCTGGACGACGGACGCGAGCCGCTCGAGGCCCGCGCCAGTGTCGATGTTCGCGGCGGGCAGGTCGGTCTGCGACCCGTCCTCCTCGCGGTAGTACGACATGAAGACGAGGTTCCAGATCTCGAGGAACCGCCCGCAGCCGATGTCCGGGTGGCAGGTGTCCCGGTCACAGTCGGCGCAACCGGTGGTCTTGCCCCAGTCGTAGTGCATCTCGGAGCACGGGCCCATCGGCCCGGTGTCGCCCGGCGGGCCCCACCAGTTGCCCTGCTCGGCGGTGTACCGCAGTAGCCGTTCCGGCGGGACGCCGAGGGACGACCAGATCGCTGCGGACTCGTCGTCCGTCGTGAACACGGTCGCCCAGAGTCTGTCCTTCGGTATCTCGAGGACGCCGGTGAGGAATTCCCACGCCCACGGGATCACCTCGGGCTTGAAGTAGTCGCCAACGGAGAAGTTGCCGAGCATCTCGAACAGCGTCAGGTGGTTCTCGTCGCCCACGACCTCCACGTCGGTCGTGCGGAAGCAGCGCTGGATCGAGGTCAATCGACGCGCCGGCGGCTCCTCCAGGCCCATGAAGTAGGGCTTGAATTGCACCATCCCGGCGGTCGTGAACAGCAGCGTCGGGTCGCCGTGCGGCACGAGCGAGGACGAGGGGATGCGGCGGTGTCCGCGGGCCTCGAAGTAGGCGAGAAAGGCCCGCCGCAGCTCGTCGATGGTCACCGTGGCGTGCTCGTTTCCGCTCGTGGAGCCCCGTGGGCAGGGGGCTGGCTGCTGGAGGTCGGCTGAGGGGGAGTGTAGAATGGCCCCCAGAGGCGGTCAATTTCGGACGGCCTGTACCGCCCTGCGACGAGCGTGGACGGCGCTCAACCGAGATGACCACCCGCGCCAGCGGAGCCTATCCGCTCTCCTCGCCCAAGACGAACGCCGTCACCTCGCTCGCGGGGTGGACCGCTCTCGTGCTCGCGCCCGCCGACGCCGTCGGCATGCAGTCCGCCACGCCCACTGTCCTGCACGAGGTCGGCGGCGTGCCGATGGTTCGGCTCGTCTGCGACCTCCTGCGCGAAGCGGGCTGTCCGCACATCGTCATCGTGGCCGGTGCGCCCCGCGAGGCGCTCGCGCAGATCGTGGGCGATGGCGTGGAGATCGTCGACGCGCAGGACGCGGAGGGCTCGGCGAACGCGACGCTCCGTGCACGCGAGGCGGCAGGTACCGACCGCAACGTGCTGATCCTGCGCGCCGACATGCCGCTGATCAGCCCGCGCACGCTCCTTGAGCTGGCCGGGCGGCACCTTGGCGAGTCGCGCGTGCTGACATTCCTCACCGCGTACCTCACCGACCCCCACGGCTTCGGCCGCATCCAGCGCCGGAACGGCGAGGTGCAGGGGATCATCCGCGAGCGCGACCTGACGAGCGCGATGCGCGGCCAGCCTGAGGTGAACGCCGGCCTCTACGCCGCCGACGCGACATGGCTCTGGGAGACGCTCGCGGCCCTCGAACCGAACGCCAGCGCCGATTCGCTCGGCGACCTCGTGTCACACGCCGTCGCCGGTGGTGGCGTGGACGCCTACCAGGTGACCGAGGCGACCGAGGTGGCACAGGTGGGCGACCGCGTGCAACTCGCGCATGCCGACCGCGTGCTGCGCGACCGCATCCGCGAGCGCCTGATGCGCGAGGGCGTCACGCTCATGGACCCCGCGACGATCTACATCGACGCGCGCGTGCAGGTCAGTGGGGACACTGTCATCCTCCCCGGCACACACCTCCTGGGCACGACGACGATCGGCAGCGGCTGCCGCATCGGCCCGAACGCGATCGTGCGCGACATGACGATCGGGGACCGCTGCGAGATCGGTGGCTCCACCCTCGAGGGCTCCACGATCGCCGAGGGCGTGACGGTGGGTCCGTACTGCCACGTGCGCCCCGGCTCCACGATCGAGCGGGACGTCCACCTCGGCAACTACGCCGAGGTGAAGGCGTCACGCATCGGGGAGCGCACCGCGATCGGACACTTCTCCTACGTTGGCGACGCGGACGTCGGCGCGGACGTGAACGTCGGCGCCGGATCGATCACCGCGAACTACGATGGCGAGCAGAAGCACCGCACGATCATCGGCGACGGTGTGAAGCTCGGCAGCGACACGATCATGGTCGCGCCCGTTACGCTGGGCGCCGGATCGCGCACGGGTGCGGGCGCCGTGGTCGTGAATGATGTGCCCGAGGGCGCAACCGTGATCGGCGTCCCCGCGCGTACACGCGCTGCGGATGCCACGGAAGAAGGAGGTCGCTCGGCGTAGGCAGACCGTGCGCCTCGTCGTGGCCTTTGGATACCAGACTTCTCATCCCGCTCGTCGTCCTGATCGGCAGCGCCGCGCTGCTGGTGCTGCTGACCGCCGCCGAGGCCGCCTCGATCCAGCTTGCCCGCCGCCGCGTCACGCGCGACGCGAACGCGGTGTTGAGCGGCATCCTGCGCGAGTACGTCGGCCATCGACAGGGGCTGCTCCGCGCGCTGCGCTCGGGCGTGACCCTACTCACCGTCGCGGCCACGGCCGCGGCGATTTCGCTGGCCACCGGCTCGTTCTCGCTCCCACAGCTGATCGCCGCCCTCGCCGTGTTCGGAGGCGTCGGCATAATCCGCGCTGCCGCGAGGCGCACCGCCCGCGCCGACGCCGAGTCCGCCGCTCGCCGGCTCGACGCGCCGACGCGCGTGCTTCAGGCGCTGCTGACGCCCGTCGCGGTCCTCGTCGCGGTGCCGGTGATCGTGGTCACGCGCGCCCTCGGCTGGCGCAGCCCTTCCGAGGAGATCGATCCCGGAGAGGAGCTGATCGGCCTGCTCGAGGCGACCGACGAGGAAGACGACGCGATGCTGGAGGAGCGCCAGATGATGCGCGCCGCCCTCGAGCTATCGAACCACACCGCCCGCGAGCTCATGACGCCCCGCACGGACGTCACCGCCCTCCCCATGACCGCCCTGTTCAGCGACGCGATGCGCCTCGCCGCCAGCAGCGGCTACAGCCGCATCCCGCTGTACGAGGACACGCTCGATGTCGTCATCGGTGTGGTCTACGCAAAAGACCTGCTGGGTTATGTCTCGAGTGGGAACGTCACACCGCGGCTGGTCGATGTCGCCCGGCCGCCTTATCTCGTCCCGGAAACGCGCCGCGCGGACGAGCTGCTGAC
The DNA here is from genome assembly GCA_947470025.1 of Chloroflexota bacterium. Classification (GTDB taxonomy): domain Bacteria; phylum Chloroflexota; class Dehalococcoidia; order UBA2979; family UBA2979; genus SHYQ01. Next base: position 7,805 of record CANIRU010000026.1, on the reverse strand, counting down.
CGAGCTGCGCCGCGCGCAGGTCCACCTCGCGATCGTCGTGGACGAGTACGGCGGGACGGCCGGGGTGATCACCGTCGAGGACCTGATCGAGGAGATCGTCGGCGAGATCACGGATGAATACGACGCTCCGGCTACCGAGGTCGAGCAGATCTCCCCCGCCGAGGCGATCGTGGACGGCAGTCTGACCATCGATGAGCTGAACCACCTGTTCGACTCCGAGATCGTCGCGGAGGACTTCGACACCGTCGGCGGGCTGATCGTCACGTCGCTGGGTCGCCTCGCCGTCCCCGGCGACGAGGTGGTCGCGCGCGCCATCGACCCCGACGGCGACGATGACGACGTCCCGCACCTCGAGTTCCGCGTACTCACGATCCTCGGGCGGCGCATCAAGCGCGTCCGCGTGCTGCGGTTGCCACCCGGCGCCGCCGTGAACAGCACGGCTGTCGAGGCCGTCTAGCACTTCGTGCCGCGCGGGGGCTACCCTGCCGCCCGTGATCGACCAGTCGCCCGCCGACCTGCGCTATCGCGTCGCCCTGCACCGGGTCCACCGGCTCGGGAGCATGCGCTTCGCGCTGCTCAACGCCTTCTTCCCGAACATGGAGCACGCGTGGCGCGCCGGCGCGGGCGACCTCGCCGCCGCGGGACTCGATGGGCGCACGGCGACCGAGGTGCTCCGCGCGCAGCAGGAGATCGACCCCGACGCGGAGATGGAGCGTCTCGAACAGGCGGGAATCACCGCGCTCGCGCTGGGCGACGCGCGGTATCCGAGCCGCCTCGGCGAGATCGATGACGCCCCGCCTCTCCTCTACGTCCGTGGCGCGTGGCGCGCCGCGGACGAGTGGAGCGTCGCCGTCGTCGGCACCCGCCGCGCTACGGCCTACGGTCGCCAGGCCGCGACCGAACTGTCGAAGGGACTCGCTGCGACGGGCGTGACCGTCGTCTCCGGACTCGCACGGGGCATCGACACGATCGCGCACCGCACCGCCCTCGACAGCGGTGGGCGCACGGTCGCCGTCGTCGCGAACGGTCTCGACACCACGTACCCGCCGGAGAACCGGAAGCTGGCGGACGAGATCGCGGAGCGCGGTGCGGTCGTGACCGACTACCCGCTGGGCACCAAGTCGCGGGCGGACTTCTTTCCTCGACGCAACCGCATCCTGTCCGGCGTGTCGCTGGGCACGCTGGTGGTCGAGGGCGACTTCAAGTCGGGCGCGATGATCACCGCGAAGTTCGCCACGGAGCAGAACCGCGAGCTCTTCGCAGTGCCCGGCTCGATCTTCTCGCCGCAGTCGCGTGGCCCCCTCGGTCTGATCAGGGACGGCGCCACACCGGTCGCGAGCGCAAACGACATCCTCGAGGCGCTCAACCTCACGCAGGTCGGAGCGCAGATGGACTTCGGGCGGGCAGCCCCGCCCGACAGCGACGACGAACGCGCACTGATGGGGGTGCTCACCCGTGAGCCGCAGCATATCGATCTCGTCGCACGTCTGAGCGGTTTGGCACCCTCGGTTGCGTCCGGTACGCTCGCTCTTCTTGAATTGAAGGGACTCGTCCGCGATCTGGGCGGGATGCAGTTCGTCCGAGTGCGCGAAGAGAGCGCCGAGTACAGCGCCGCAGGCACCGACGGGACCAACCGATGACGACCGACACGCCGAGTACGCCTCGCCGCCGCACTCCTCCCGCCACGGCCCGCGCCGCCGGCGCACCGCTTCGGCGCCTAGTGATCGTGGAGTCGCCCGCCAAGGCGCGCACCATCTCCCAGTACCTCGGGCCTGAGTACATGGTCGAGTCCTCCATCGGGCACATCCGCGACCTGCCCTCCTCGGCGGCGCAGATCCCGAAGGAATACAAGAAAGAGGCCTGGGCGCGCCTCGGCGTGAACATCGACGCCGACTTCGAGCCGCTCTACGTCATCCCGCCGGAGAAGAACGAGCAGGTGAAGAAGCTGAAGGCGCTGCTGAAGGACGCCGACGAGCTCTACCTCGCGACAGATGAGGACCGCGAGGGCGAGGCGATCGCCTGGCATCTGCTGCAGGTGCTGAAGCCCCGCGTCCCCGTCCGCCGGATGGTGTTCCACGAAATCACGAGGCCCGCCATCGAGGCGGCGATCGCCAACCCGCGCGACGTGGACTTCGACCTCGTGAAGGCGCAGGAGGCCCGGCGCATCCTCGACCGGCTGTTCGGGTACGAGGTCTCGCCGGTCCTCTGGAAGAAGGTCGCGCCGAGGCTCTCGGCAGGCCGCGTCCAGTCCGTGGCCGTGCGTCTGATCGTCGACCGGGAGCGCGCCCGGATGCGCTTCAACTCGGCGTCCTTCTGGGACGTCGATGCCACGCTGGCCACGCGCGAGCGTACCGACGGCGACACCACCGTGGGCGCGCACCTCGTCGAGCTCGACGGCCGCCGCGTGGCGAGCGGACGCGACTTCGACCCCGAGACCGGCAAGCTCACCGGCGACGGCGCGCAGGGTGCGCGCCTCCTCGACCAGACCGCCGCCGAGGCGCTCGCGGAACGACTGAAGACGGCGACGTTCGCGGTCGCCGAGGTCAACGAGCGCCCGTTCACGCAGCGCCCGCCCGCGCCGTTCATCACCTCCACGATCCAGCAGGAAGCGGCGCGCAAGCTTCGCTACACCGCGCAGCGCACGATGCAGGTGGCCCAGCGTCTCTACGAGAACGGGTACATCACCTACATGCGAACCGACAGCACGAACCTGTCGCAGCAGGCGCTGGACGCCGCGCGACGACAGGCCGCCTCGCTGTACGGCGACGACTACGTGCCTGAGCAGCCTCGACGCTACGCGAGCGGCAAGGCGGCGCAGGAAGCCCACGAGGCGATCCGCCCCGCCGGCGACATCTTCCGCACGCCGGAGAGCCTCCGCGGTGAGCTCGATGCCGACGCGCTGCGGCTGTACGACCTCGTCTGGAAGCGCACCGTGGCCTCGCAGATGAAGGACGCCGCCGGGTTGAGGACGCAGGTGCGCCTCACTGCGGACGCCGGCTCCGACGGCACCGCGACGTTCAGCACGGCCGGCAAGGTCATCACCTTCCCCGGCTTCCTGCGCGCGTACGTCGAGGGCTCGGACGACCCGGACGCCGAGATGGAGGATCAGGAGAAGGTGCTGCCGCCGCTCGCGGTCGGCCAGCAGCTCGACCCGCGCGCCCTCGAGGCCAAGGGGCACGAGACCCAGCCGCCCGCCCGCTGGACCGAGGCATCGCTCATCCGCGAGCTCGAGGAGCGCGGCATCGGCCGCCCATCCACGTACGCCTCGATCCTCCAGACGATCCAGGACCGCGGCTACGTGTGGAAGCGCGGCAGTGCGCTCGTCCCGACGTTCGTCGCGTTCGCCGTGGTGAACCTGCTGGAGCAGCACTTCCCGAACCTCGTCGACCTCGGCTTCACCGCCCGGATGGAAGAGCGCCTCGACGAGATCGCCGATGGCGAGCGCGACCCGAAGCCGTGGCTGCGCGCGCTCTACTTCGGCGATCCGAACGCGCCGCTGACCGACCCGCTGGGCCGCGAGGGCCTGCACGCGACGATCGATAAGGGCTGGGAGGCCATCGACGCCCGCGCGGTCTCGTCCGTGACGATCGGCGCGGACGCCGAGGGCCACGACATCTCCGTGCGCGTCGGCCGCTACGGCCCCTACCTCCAGATCGGCGAGGGCGAGGAGCGCGCGTCGCTTCCGGAGTCGATCGCCCCCGACGAGGTGACGGTGGAGGACGCGCTGCGACTCCTGCACGAGGAGAAGCTCGGCGACCGTCTGCTCGGCACCGACCCGGAGTCGCAGCAGGCCGTGTACCTGAAGACCGGCCGCTACGGCCCGTACGTCCAGATCGGCGAGGACCCGCCGCGCGGCAGCAAAGAGAAGCCCCGGCGCGCCTCCCTCTGGGAAGACATGGCGATGGAAACGCTCGGCATCGACGAGGCGCTGATGCTGCTGTCGTTCCCGAAGGTGCTGGGCAAGCACCCCGAGAGCGGCGAAGACGTCACAGTGCAGGACGGCCCGAACGGCCCGTATGTCCGCTCCGGCAAGGACAGCCGCAGCATCGACGGCGGCCACTTCGCGATGAAGACGATGACGCTCGACGAGGCAGTGAAGGTGCTCGCGCAGCCTCGACAGTTCGGTCGCCGCGTCGCGCAGAGCGTGCTCGCGGAGCTCGGCGAGCACCCGGACAGCAAGGCCAGCATCACGGTGCGCACCGGCAAGTTCGGCCCGTACGTGACGGACGGCGTCGTCAACGCCTCGCTCCCGCGCGGCCGCGAGCCCAAGACGCTGACGCTGCAGGACGGCCTCGACCTCCTCGCCGCGCGCGAGGAGAAGCTGCGCTCTGAGGGCAAGGACCCCCGCGCCCCCAAGGCCGCGAGCAAGGCCGCCGCGAAGCGCGCCCCCGCCCGCCGCACCTCGAAGGCCCCGCGCGGCACCACGCCTCGGACGCGCCGGAGCGCCTAGGCAGCGCTTAACAGCCCGCTCACAACTCCGCGCGGGGACTCCGCTATGGTCGATGCAGGTGGGGAGTAGCCCGCCGGCGCCCAGCCGGCACAGCGCGTCGTCATCACGGGGCCTCGGCTTCCGGTGCGCTGACAAGACACTCCTTTGGGGCAAGACCACCACGACTCACGTGAGCCCGGCCGACCGAGGCCGCGCATCAGCAAGGAGCCGCGGTGTGAACTGCCCGAAGTGCCAGATCCACATGCGCGAACGCGAGAAGGACGACCTGATCATCGACATCTGCCCCCAGTGCCGGGGCGTATGGCTTGATGCGGGCGAACTCGATAAGTTGTCCATCCGTGAGCGGGGCTACTACGACGATGACGACGACGACCGCCGTCCTCGCGAGCGCCGGGACGATGATCGCGACCGCTCCCGCCCCGACGAGCGGTACCGGTCCGACGACCGTGACCGACGCGAGGAATACAGCCGCGGCGATCACACCCAGCCAAGGAAGAAGGGCTTCCTCTCGACGATCTTCGAGTCCATGGGCGAGGGCCGCGATTAGCAGGCCGGCCCGGCGCGCGCCCGCCAGCTAGCGAGGCGCGCGCCGGATATACTCGTCACGTCGCTCACGACCCTCGGGCGGGGACACCTGAGGCACGCCGATGACCACCGCCGCCAAGCCGCGTCGAGGCAAGACCGAGCCCGAGCCGCTGCCCGAGATCGCGTCCGAGGCTGCCGCGGCGCTCGGGGCGTACCTCGTGCAGCTCGCGGACGTGCGGCGGCGCTCTGAGTACACGATCCGCAACTACCGGACGGACCTCGAGGACTACCTGCGCTTCCTCGCGCCCAAGGGCGTTGCGTTCGATGCGGCCGGTCGGTCGGATGGGCGGTCGTATCTGTCGCGGCTCGCGGACATCCACCTCGCCGAGGGGTCGATCAGGCGGCGCGCGACGACCATCCGCGGGTTCTACGGCTGGCTCGATGCGAACGGGACGACGCTGCGCGCGCGGCCGGGTGACTCCATGCTGCGGCTGCGCTACCCGAAGAAAGGGAGACGCCTGCCGCACTTCCTCGACGTCGAAGAGGCGCAGCGGCTGGTCGATGCCCCGGATCTCGAGACCGTCGGGGGGCTGCGCGACCACGCGATCCTCGAACTGCTGTGGGGAGCCGGTCTGCGCGTCAGCGAAGTGAGCAACCTCGACGTGCGCGACCTCGACCTGACCAACCTCCAGGTGCGCGTGACCGGCAAGGGCGACAAGACGCGCATCTGCCTGTACGGCGAGCCGGCCCGCTCGGCGATCCGGACGTACCTCGAGGATGCGCGCCCCCTGCTGGCGACGGGAGCGCAGACGGCGCTGTTCCTGAACCGCGCCGGGGGACGGCTGACGGCGCGCTCCATTCAGACGATCGTGCGCAACGCCGGAGTGCAGGCCGCGCTCCGGCAGGGCGTACACCCCCACCTGCTGCGCCACTCCTTCGCCACCCACATGATCGAGGGCGGCGCGGACCTCCGCGTGGTGCAGCACCTCCTCGGGCACTCCTCGCCCGACACGACGCAGATCTACACGACGGTCGCGCATCGCCGGAAGGCCGAGTTCGTGGGTGACGCGCTCGAACGGGCCCGCTCCGTCGAGCATCGGCGCGCTCGCGTCGATTAGCGCGCTCCCGGTACCATCGATATCGACCGGTGGGGCGAAGCCGGACGTGATTCTGGGAGGTGCGCCATGCGCGTGCTTGTGCTCAATGGCCCGAACCTGAACCTGCTGGGGATGCGCGAGCCCGAGGTCTACGGGCGGGAGACGCTCGCCGACATCGAGGTGCTGATCCGCAACCGCGCGGAGGCGCTGGGGATCGAGATCGAGTTCGCGCAGAGCAACCACGAGGGCGCGCTCGTCGACATCATCCAGGCGCACCACGGCTGGGACGGCCTGATCCTCAACGCCGGCGGGTACACGCACACCTCGGTCGCCATCCCCGACGCAATCAGCGGTATCCAGATCCCGACCGTCGAGGTGCACCTCTCGAACATCTTCAAGCGCGAAGAGTTCAGGCATCACTCGTACATCTCGCCCGTCGCTTGGGGCTGCATCGCCGGGTTCGGGTGGCGCGGCTACATCGCCGCGCTCGACCTGCTCTACGGGCGACTGACCGAGGAGCAGGCGTGAATCACGCCGCGCGCATCGACCGACTCCGCGCGCGCTTTGACGCGCTCGCGGTCGACGCGCTGCTCGTCACGACTCCCTCGAATCGTCGATGGATCAGCGGCTTCACCGGCAGCGCGGGCGTCGCGCTGGTGACCCGCACGGAGGCGCGCTTCGCGACGGATTCGCGGTACTGGGAGCAGGTCGGGCGCGAGTGCCCCGACTTCGCCCTCGTGCGGGTCGCTGGTGCGAACACGGGCGTCGCCGCGGCAATCCTCGAGGGCCTCGCGGGGGTGCGCGTCGGCTTCGAGCCGGCGGACGTCACGGTCGCGGCACTCGAGGGCTGGACGCACGCCATCGCAGAGCTGCCGGCAGCGTCGCGCCCGACGCTTGTCCCCGCGCCCCGCGCGATCGAAGACCTGCGGATGGTGAAGGAGCCCGAGGAGCTGGACGCGCTGACACGCGCCGTCCACCTCGGCGATACGGCGTTCCGGTACGCCTCGGAGCGGGCGGAGCCGGGCATGACGGAGCGTCAGGTGGCGTGGCTGGTGCAGGAGTACGCGCTCCAGCACGGCGCAGAGGAACTGTCGTTCGGCACGATCATCGCGGGCGGCACGCACGGGTCCCTGCCGCACTGGCGCGCCTCGGACGCCCCGCTGGAGGCGGGCACCGGGGTCGTCATGGACCTCGGCGTCATCGTGGATGGCTATTGCTCCGACCTGACGCGTACCATCTTCCTGGGCGAGCCGGACGAGCGCTTTGCGCGTGTCTATGACATCGTACTGACCGCGCAGACCATGGCCGAGGAACGCATCGAGGCCGGGATGACCGGCGCGCAGGCGCACGCGATCGCCGCCGAGGTGATCGCCCGCGCTGGGCACGCCGAGCACTTCGGCCACGGACTCGGGCATGGCGTGGGCCTCGACATCCACGAGGACCCGCGCTTCGCACCGGCCTCCACGCACGTGCTCGCAGACGGGCACGTGGTGACGGTGGAACCGGGCATCTACGTCCCCGGATGGGGCGGGGTGCGCATTGAAGACCAATGCGTGATGGAGAACGGTCGCCTGCGATCGATCTCCACCGCGCCGAAGCTCGATGAGTCGTCGAGCCGTTCGAGGGGAGCCGGATCGTGATTTCAACGTCGGAGATGAAGAAGGGCGCCTCGGTCGAGATCGATGGCGGTCTGTACCGCATCGAGGAAGTCCAGCACGTCAAGACGAAGAAGT